>JBILVU010000207.1:0-7675 GCA_044370285.1 Prosthecobacter sp. | reverse complement strand
GCTTCATCGTAGAGAAGCTGAAGAAGTAAGCCACCGCCCGGTCCGTGGCTCCTCAGTTCTTGATCTCCTCGCCGTTCTGGGCGTTCGCGAGGGTGAAGTGCTCGCGGTGGAAGGAGGGATCTGTGCGGAAGGTGAGGCGAGCGCCGTATTTGCGCTCCAGAGCAACGAGGTGCTCACCGTCCTCGGTCTTGAGGCGCTGCATGACATCAGGATGCACGACGACGAGGATGCCACGATCAGCCTCCGGCATGCGGCCAAGCACGGCGCTGAGGCGGCGCTGAAGCTCGACGGACATGGTGATGGGCGTTTTGACCTGGCCGTGGCCTTTGCAATACGGGCAGGGTTCGTAAAGCGTGGTGCCGAGCGATTCGTTGAGGCGCTGGCGGGTCATTTCCATGAGGCCGAAAGGGCTGATCTGGGTGACCTGCGTCTTGGCTTTGTCGCGCTTCAGATGCTGCAGCATGGCTTTGTAAACGGCCTGCTGGTCCTTGCGGTGCTTCATGTCGATGAAATCGACGACGATAAGGCCGCCCATGTTGCGGAGGCGGAGCTGGCGGGCCACCTCGGCGGCGGCTTCGAGGTTCGTTTCGGTGAGGAGCTTGTCCTGATCTTTCTGGCCTTTGTTGCGGCCGGTGTTCACGTCGATGGCCACGAGGGCTTCGGTTTGATCAATGACGATGTAACCGCCGCATGGGAGCCACACTTGGCGGTAGAAGGCGTTGTCGATCTGCTTCTGAATGCCGTAGTTCTCGAAGAGGGCGGTTTGACCTTGGTAGAGGTTGATGCGGCGTTTGGCCCGCTTGGAGATCTGCGTGGCGAGCTTTTGCATGCGCTCGACGGTGGCAGGATCATCGCAGGCGACCTCGTCGATGTCTTCGGTGAGGAAGTCACGCACGGTGCGCTCGATGAGATCAGGTTCCTGAAGGCAGCAAACCGGCGCAGGCTGGTTGTCACGCACAGCGACGGTGTCATTCCATTGCTCGATGAGGATGTTCAGGTCTCGGATGATGTGGCGGGCACGTTTGCCCATGGCCTCCGTGCGGAGAATGACGCCCATGCCTTCGGGGAGGTCGATGTCTTCGAGGATTTTGCGCAGGCGGGCACGCTCCTTCGGATCTTCAATCTTCCGCGAGATACCGCAGGTGTCATTCAGCGGCATCAAAACGAGCAGACGGCCTGCCAGCGAGATGTTGGTGGTGACTCGCGGGCCTTTGTTACCGACGGGGCCTTTGGTAACCTGCACCATGATCTCAGAGCCGATGGGGTAAAGGCTGGGGATGTCCTTGCTGTCGATGCGCTTTTTCTTTTTTGCACCACGGCGGTTCACTTCCTCCATGCCTTCGAGAGCGGCTGGGATGGCGTCCCAGAAGTGCAAGAAGGCATTTTTATCGAGACCGATGTCGATGAACATCGCCTTGAGGCCCTGCTCGATATTCCGGATGCGGCCTTTGAAGACGCTGTTGATGATGCTGGAGGTGCCTACGCGCTCGATGTTGTATTCTTCGACGACGCCGGAGTCGAGCAGAGCGACGCGGTTTTCGAGTTTTTCGCAGTTAATGACGAGGCGGACGCCGGTCTTGATGTCTTTTTTGCCGGTGAATAGCTCGCGGATGCGCTGAATGAAAGTAAGGGCCATGGTTGGTTAGAGGGAGGGCAGTTGGAAGTTGGACGCGGGTGATCTTCAACGATTGAAGAGCCTGCGGAATAGGCCGCCCCCGGAAGGAGCGGGTTGAGGTTGAGATGCGCCTCCCCGGCTGAAAATCCCTGGCCTGCTCACTGGAACGGCTTTGGGAACATTCTGGCTGGAGCTGGCGGCACCGGATCTGGAGGAACCGGATTGGCGGTTGATGTTCGGCCGGGCGCTTTTGCGCGGGGACGGTTCATCGCTCGCCTCGCGAACGGGCGCACCCACGCCAGTATCGCCGTCGTCATCCGTGCCGGGTGCCACTGGCACCGCTGCATCGGCGTATTCGACTGAGGAAATGTGACGGAAATGGCCTTCCGCAGGCGGCATGGGATCAACGGCGAGCTGGAAGCTGCCGTTATCGAGAGCGAGGCACTGCTCCAGCACACGACGAGCCACCGGCGCGGCACAGCCACCACCGGATTTGCCATTTTGAACGAGCACCGCACAGGCAAAACGTGGGTTTTCATAGGGCGCAAAGCTGATGAACCAAGTGTGGTTGTCATCGACCTTCACGTTTCGCTCATCGCGACGCCAGTTCTGAGCCGTGCCAGTCTTTCCGGCGACTTCGATGCCGGGAATGCGAGCAGATTTGCCGGTGCCGCCGGGATCATTCACCACCTTCCACATACCTTTGCGAATCACCTCGATCTCGACGGGCTTCACTTTGGTGGAAAGATCGGCGCGGATGCTGGGCTGATTTTCGAGAACGGCTTTGTCACCATCCATGACACGCTTCAAAAGATGAGGCTTCCACGATTTACCGCCATTGGCGACAGTGGCGGTGACGGAGGCCATTTGCAGCGGTGTGGCGAGCACACTCCCCTGCCCGATGGAGACGTTCGCGGTATAACCGTCGCTCCAGCGCTCGTTTGGGCTATTGGCACGCAGCCATTCGGGATTCGGCAAGATGCCGCCGCTTTCATCATCGAGCTCGATGCCGGTCTTTTCTCCCACGCCAAGCATACGACCGATCTCAGTGATGCGGCTGATCTTGGCGTCATTGCCGTATTTGTAGAAGAAGCAGTTGCAGGACTTCATGATGGCATCGCTGAGGTGCAGCGTGCCGTGGGAACCCCCGCCCTGACGCTGGATCCAGCACTGCATGCTGTTCGTGCCGTAGGTGACGGAGCCGGAGCAGTTGTAGGCATTCATCTGGATACCCGCGAGGCAGCCGGCAAAGGAGATCGGGATCTTAAAGGTGGAGCCAGGCGTGAAACCGCGCACGGCACGATTCATCAGCGGATTGGTTTTATTTTCGTTAAGCGCATCCCAATCGGCCTGACTGATGCTGGGGATGAATTTATTGGGATCGTAGGAGGGCACGGAAGCGAGGGCGAAGACCTCACCGCTACTCACTTCGATGAGCGCCACAGCTCCGCGGCCCACTTTGGCATCGCGAAGAGCTTTTTCAGCCACCACCTGCATGCGAGCATCGAGCGTCAAATAGACGTCATTGCCTTTGTGAGGCGGTTCGTAGCTCTTTTCACCTACCATGCGGCCTCGGCGGTCTTTTTGCATGGTGCGCACACCGGGCTTGCCGCGCAGGTGATCATCAAAGCTCTTTTCCACGCCCGCGACGCCGTATTCATCCGGCACGAAATAGTTCCAGCCTTTGCGATCTTCTGCCGAGGACCGCTGGTCATCAGGAAGGCTGACGTAGCCGAGAATATGACAGGCGAGCGAACCCTTCGGATACACACGCGAGGCACGCTCATCCACGCTGACGCCTGGCAAGCCGAGATTATGCTCAGCGATCTGGCTGAACTCGGCAAAGGTAAGGTTGTCACGATACACCCAGGGCACGGCGGCACCGAAGGTACGGTAATGAATGCGCATCCCCTCACTCTCCGCCTCGCGATCAGCCTCGGTAGCATATTTTCGCTCCACGCCGAGACGCTGGAGATGCGGCTCGATGATCTCGCCAAAGATGGTGACGATGTCCGTCTCCTGCACCTCGCGAGTGATCTTGTTGCTATCAGGCTTCATGAAGACGCGCTTGGGCGTCGTTCCGCTATTGAGGCGTTTGTATTCATCCACCACCTCCGAGAGATTCACTCGCACCTCAAAGGTGGCCTTGTTTGCGGCCAGCGTGATGCCATTGCGGTCCTTGATCTCACCGCGTGGACCTGGAATGCGGGCGCGTTCCTCTTTGGCACCCGGAATCATTTTCGCAAACTCCTCCTTCTTCATGATCTGGAGCGACCACAGACGATACGATAGCAACGCGAACCCGCCGAGCACGGCGAGCGCAAAGATATAGAGGCGGAATTGGTATTTAACGACCATCGAAACGATACCTCAAGCCTTCGTATTTGATCTCATAGCTCGACAGGCGGGCGAGCGAATAGAGCAGCAGGAAAATGAGCGGCGCAGCAAGCATCGCGAGCATGGTATCCGTGACCATCTTGGTCCACACCATGGGCTGGAACTCCAAGCTGCCTCGCAAAAAGGTCATGACGACATATTGCAAAAGCAGCCACGAAAAAGTCACCGCACCTACCATGAGCACAGGTAGCTCCAGGCGACCGCGTTTAAACAAAGGACGAATGCCCTGCATCAAGGTGCCGAGCATGCCGAAGATGGCGATGGATAGCCCGAACGGCAGCGCCATCGAGGCGGAGAACTCCGCGCCGCTATCCTCACCAAAGACATCCAATCCGCCACTCATCGCCTCGCTCACGCCAGGCAGATGCCGTGCATCCCAGAGGAAACCCGTGCAGAAGGCGAGGACTAGCATCACGGGAAAAGGAACTGCCACGGATGCAGCGAAGAAAAACACCGCTGGCAGGAAGAGCGTGGCGAACTGAGCGATCTCCAATCCGGGGATGAACTCCTGAACTAGAAAGCTCAGTAGCAGCAGGATGAAGACGATCGGGTGAAACAGCATGGCGGTTTAGGGCTTGATGGTGTTAACCGGAATCGCCGCTGGCACTTCAGGAGTGACCACGCTTTGCATCTCAATCACGAAGACGTGCTCAATGGTGGAGAAATCCACCGCCGGCTCAATGATGGACTCACCCGTGATTTCCTTGTTCTCAAAACGCTTCACACGGCCAAGCAAAAGATCTTTGGGGAAGACGCCGCCTTCGCCCGTTGAGTACACACTGGCTCCGGCATTGATGACAGCATTCAAACTCAGAAAGCGAAGACGCAGGTCCGGCTTGATGTCGAGTGCGGCACGTTCACCAGAGAGAATTCCCTGTTCGAGAGTTCCTTCAATGCGTGCGGAGACGCGGCAGAGTTCATCCGTGAGCAGAATCACTTTCGCCATGTGTGGTGCCAGCGTGGATGTCTTTCCCACAAGCCCCACGGAAGTGATCACGGGGCTATCGGTGCCAATGCCGTCGAGTGAGCCTTTGTCGATGATGAGGCTATTCCACCAAGTGCTCGCATTACGGCGAATCACCTTGGCCGCCGTCATCTTGAAGGGTGAGGATTGCTTAAACTCGATGAGTTGGCGCAGCTTGGAGTTCTCCTCGATAATCTGGTTATACTTCTGCTGGATGATGCGCAGACGCTCGACCTGCACGCGTAGGTCATCATTGTCACGTTTGACCGCTTTCGGATCGAGCGGTGGAGCCATCACATTCGAGGCCGCTTGCTCGATGGCCGCACTCGAATGGATGAAGGGAGAGAAAAGGCCCAGCACCTTTCCCTGAATCTCACGCGTCGTGGGCGTGTCCAGCGTAAAGATGGACACCAGCCCTGCGAGGAAGATCAGGAGCGCGATGAGGTTGAGTTTCTTCATGGCCTGGTTGGAATTGGCGCAACGCTTCAGCTTTGTCCTCGCGATGCGATGACAGCCGCCGCGTCACGCGGCCTGCGGATTAAACTTCCGTTGTGCTGACCTTGCGGAGGAACTCCAGCTCATTGAGCACGCGGCCCGCGCCCTCGCCCACGGCACTGAGCGGATCTTCCGCCACATGCACCGGCAGCGCTGTTTCTTCCTGAAGCAGTTTATCAAGACCGCGCAGCAAGGCGCCGCCACCGGCGAGCATGATGCCACGGTCCACGAGGTCGGCAGAAAGTTCTGGTGGGCAGCGTTCCAAAGTCGTGCGCACTGCGTCGATGATCGCATTGAGCGGCTCGAGCATCGCTTCACGCACTTCTTGGCTTGTGATCGTGATCGTCTTCGGCAGGCCGGCTACCATATCGCGGCCTTTCACTTCCATCGTGGTCTCTTTGCCCAATGGGAAAGCAGAACCGATGCGCAGCTTGATTTCTTCTGCGGTGCGCTCACCAATCATGAGATTGTAGGCACGCTTCATGTAATTGATGATGGCTTCATCAAGCTCATCACCTGCCACGCGAACGCTGCGACTATAAACAATACCGGAGAGTGAGATGATGGCTACCTCAGTCGTGCCGCCACCGATATCGACGATCATATTACCTGCTGCTTCCTGCACTGGAAGCCCCACGCCGATCGCCGCAGCCATCGGTTCTTCGATCAGATACACTTCACGAGCACCTGCCTGCTCCGCGCTTTCTTTGACCGCACGCTTTTCCACTTCCGTGATGCCGGAAGGCACGGCGACGACGACACGCGGCCCACGCATGGGACGACGTCCGCCTTGAACCTTGCGGATAAAGTGACGCAGCATGGCCTCCGTGACGCGGAAGTCGGCAATGACGCCATCTTTGAGCGGACGAATGGCGGTGATGCCGCCAGGTGTACGGCCAAGCATACGCTTGGCATCATCGCCGACCGCCACCACTTCATTGGTGCCGGTTTTCACCGCCACAACAGAAGGTTCGCGAAGGACGATGCCGTGATCTTTTACATAGACGAGAGTGTTTGCTGTGCCGAGATCGATACCGATATCGCTAGCTACGAATCCAAAAAGTTTGCCGAACATGGGGAGAGAGAATGAAAATGAGAGAAAAGAGGTGAGAGAAAGTCGCAGAACTGAAAAGCGGACGGGTGATGGCTCATTACAGTTTTTTTAAGAATCACAAAAAGCCAAGCCACATACGGAATTCAGGTGGACCTGAGATTAAAACCACCTGAAAAAGCGTCAAGGGGAGTTTCCATGCCCCCTCGCCTTCGTTTTGAACGGTGACAGACTGGCGCAAACCAGCCTAAACTCCCCCAAATGAACCGCGAAACCCTCTTTTCCCGGCTAAAAGCCCAAAACGGCCCTTTTGACGTGGCCATCATCGGCGGCGGAGCCACCGGCCTCGGCGCGGCGGTGGATGCCGCATCCCGTGGCCACTCCGTAGTGCTCGTGGAGCAATCGGATTTTGCCAAAGGCACCTCCAGCCGGAGCACGAAGCTTGTTCACGGCGGCGTTCGCTATTTAAAGAAAGGCAATGTCTCCCTCGTGCTCGAAGCGCTTCGTGAGCGTGGCCTGCTCGTGCGCAATGCCCCGCATCTTGTGCATAGCCTTCCCTTCATCATCCCGAGCTATCATTGGTGGGAAGGTCCCTTCTACGGCATCGGTTTGAAAATGTATGATGCGCTCGCAGGCCAGCTCGGCTTGCAGCCTTCGCGGTATCTCACGCGTGAGGAGATCATCGAGAGTCTGCCCACCTTGGAAACGCAGGGCCTTGATGGCGGCATCGTGTATCATGATGGTCAGTTTGATGATGCGCGTCTCGCCATTCATCTCGCACGCACCGCCGTGAATCATGGGGGCATCTTGCTCAATCACACACGCTGCTCAGGCTTGTTGAAGGAGAAAAATCACGTCACCGGCCTCCTCGCCGAATGCGTGGAAAGCGGCGCTCAGCATGAAATCCGCGCTCGCTGCATCATCAATGCCACCGGTGTCTTCGTCGATGACGTGCGGCGCATGGACGAGGCTCAAGCGGCCAATATCATCTCGCCCAGCCAGGGCATGCATCTCGTACTGCCACGCGAGTTCATGCCCTCGGACTCCGCCATCATGATTCCAAAGACGGACGATGGTCGTGTGCTCTTCGCCGTGCCCTGGCATGGACGCGTCGTCATCGGCACCACCGATACGCCAGTGCATCATGCTTCGC
>JBILVU010000103.1:0-20454 GCA_044370285.1 Prosthecobacter sp. | reverse complement strand
TCGGATCACGCAGGATGACCGAATCCGGCTCCAGATGGGCGGTGGTGTCCGCGAAACGGATTTGGTTGATGCCCTCCTTCAAATCGAGCGGCACGGTGTCCCGCACGACGCCGAATTTTTGGTTGTAGATGGTGAGGGAGACCTCCGCGTGAGCAACAGCCAGCGTGGAGGCAAGAGCGAGGATGGAATGAATTTTCATGACGGATGAAGTTTGATGGCCCGACGTGCTGCCGACCAGTCAATGTTCTGTAAACTTCACACGCCGATGCCCGGCATTTCTTGGGAGCCAATGCCGTATGCTCAACGCAGCCCGACTTTTTTCGAACCCTTCGAGATGCTCTCAGCGATGTGGCAAGGCAGCTTGGCGGTCTTGATGGCGGGGGTGATCTCGGCGTTTAGCGCGAGCACCTCGATTTCATGCCCGCCGGGCTCCAGTCCAGCTAGAACGGCTTCGCGTTCCTTGGTGGCGGCGGACCACTTCCCGCCGTCCACACGCCAGACATGCCACTCGGCTTTGCCGAACTTTAACTTGGTCGTGCTGCCGCTCACCTGATCGAGCGTTGCCTCACTCACCGGCACGGGATGGCGCGGACGCACGTGGAGGTAGTCCTGTTCATCATCCGCACTGAGGGCAATGCGCAGGAAGGCGTGGCCGGAGTCCGTCACATGGGCCTCGTAGATTTTGCAGCTATCGCCGTGGAGTGGGTCATCCTTGCTACCATGCTCCATGAAGATGGCGGCGGCCCCATGAAAGCATTTCCACAGCCGCATGTCATAATCTCTCATCCAGCACACGCCGTGCCGGTCGTAAGCGGTGCAGGTGACTCGATGCGGCTCCACCGGGCATCCCTCTGGCGGAGTGGGACTGCGGGTGTTGTTGATCGTGTTGGTTTCGATGTCGCTCACCCCGGCCTCTTGCCATTGTTTTCCGTTGATGAGCTGATAGTCCGTGAATTCGAGGGGGATGGTCAAAAGGCCGCTGGAGTCAAAGAACGGGCCGCCAGTGGCTCTCGCTCCCTCACCGCCGATCTGAGGTGGTTGCCAGCTCTGCCACTGGCCGCCATCGAAGAAGTGCAGCGAGCCATCCATGCGCATGAAGCCGATTTGCTTGGGCCTGGAAACCGCCGCGAAAGGGGCGTAGCCGGGCCAGTCGTGGAGGAGCAGCTTTGATCCTGCACGCAGGCGTGCCTCCAGTGCTTTCTTCGGGTCTGGGAAGACCTCCCATTGCCTGCTGGTGAGGTCGAGCACGGCGGCGGGACCATCTTGCTTCGGCCACAGCCATGCCTGGCCGGTGCCATCGGCCGCCAGCATGTGCGTGCGCATCGCCAGCACGCTTTCCGGCACCTCCAGCGGCTGCCGGTTTCCCTCCTGATCCCAGCGGCAAAAGAGGCCATTCGGCGAGCGACCGATCACAAGACCAGCGCCATCATCGACCAAATAGGATCCCGTCTTCATCCGCTCGATGCGTGCGATGGCGGGTTTGCCCTCCGTCTCTTCCTTCTCGGGCTTCAGCGGCCTGAGCACGGCCTCTCCATTCTGGAAGAGGACCAGCATATTCTTGGCATCCGCCTTCTGCAGGCCCACCACCTGCCGTGCGCCCATCACGAGAGGCTTCTGGGTGGAATCGGAGGGAAAAAACAGCGCCCCGTCCTGCGAGCCGCACCAGAAACCTTCCTCGGTCTCCAGCACCGGTCTGTCCCACCAGCCAAACAGCGGCTCGGTGTCCAGCTTCGGCGTTCGGCGATGCATTTTAAGGTTGTTTTACTCGGCGGTGGACATGGCTATCAGCACCGTCCCGCGTTCCTCAGGATCGAAGTATCGCTTGGTATTCACCATGAGCTGGCTGTTGATGCCCGTGGATGGGGTGAACTCCACGAGGTCGGGCTTTGGAGTGCCCACCATGTGCCAGCTATCGCCCGCCTTGAAGACTTGCTCGATGTAGTTCAGGTCCTCGTGACCGCCGAACCCAGTTTGTTTCGCCAGCCCTTCGACGTAGTCCATCACCAGCAGCCCAGCCACGGCGATGGTCAGTTTTCCATCCCGCGGCGCTACCACCGAGATGGCGCGGTATTTGTCCGGCATCTTCAGATCGACGACATTCAGCGAGGTGCCCGCCATTTTCACCAGCCCGCGAAGTCTCCAGCGGTGGACAGGCTCCCGCAGAGCAGGATTCCACAACCAGAGCGCCCCCGCATGCTCCACCGCATGAATCATCGCATGGTCGGAGCTGCTCGATCCGTCCGAGCGGGCCTCCGGTGGCACCCACAGGCTCTCCGGCAGGAGCGTCGTCTGGCTGTCGGCACGGCCTTTGTGGAGGCGCAGCACCTCGCGGCCCTCGTGCGTGATGAGCAGCCCGCCATCCTCCAGCGGCAAAAGGATCGGGTGGCTCAGGTCCACCGCCAGTTTCACCGGCGGCACGTCGTCTTTGGCCGCATGCCAAGTCACATGGAAGAGCTTCTTGGCGCTGCGGTCCTGCCACAGGCAGGCGATCGAGCCGTCCTTCAACCGCGTGAGGGCCTTCGGCTCCACGCGATCGGGCTTGGCAAACCCCTGCGGCCTCACGGACCTCCAGCGCCCCTTTTCCAGCACCTGAAGCTCAGCGCCCCATCGCGTCAGATAAGCCCAGATTCTGCCCTCTCCGTCCGACACGATGTCCGCGATGCCCTTGCGCACATCTTGAGTCGTAAACACCGCCTCGGGATCGCCGGGCGGGTTGGTGGCCATTTCGGCCGTCGCCGAGGAGCAAAGGCAGGCCAAGAGCAGCAGAGCAGGGAGGTTGATTTGCATGGTAATTGTAAAAAATAATGTAAATTCCATGCAGTGGCAAGCGGTCACCCACAAGAGCTCCTGAGAATTGAGCACTCTCTCGGCCTCAATACCCCTCGGTCGCTTCGCTGAAATTCCACGGGGCCTGGTAGGCTCCGGTACGTTCCTTTTCGAGCTGGCGGACGAGGTCGTTCAGCAGGGCGGAGGCACCGAAGCGGTAACGGCGGTTGTTCAGCCATTCGTCGCCGAGGGTTTCTTTGACGGCGATGAGGAAGTGCAGGGCTTGCTTGGCGGTGCGGATGCCGCCAGCGGGTTTCATCGCGATGGGCACGCCGGTGGCGAGGAAGTGATCGCGGATGGCCTCGATCATGACCTGGTTGTTGCCCAGCGTGGCATTGGAGGAGGTTTTGCCGGTGCTCGTCTTGATGAAGTCGTTCGCCCGGATCACCCGCATGGCAAGGAAGCTCGCGGCGCGGATGTTGTCGTAGCTTTCGAGTTCGCTGACTTCGAGGATGACCTTCAACGTGGCCTTGCCGCAGGCTTCCACCACGGACGCGATCTCGTCCTGCATGCGGCCAAACTCACCGGATAGAAAGGCGCCGCGGTTGATGACCATGTCGATCTCGTCCGCGCCGTCGTTCACGGCGGCGGTGACTTCGGCGAGCCGCGTTTTCAGCGGAGCCTGACCACTCGGGAAGGCGGTGGCGACGCTCGCCACCTTCACGCTCGTTCCGGTGACATGCTTTTTCGCGTGCTTCACCATTGACGGATAGACACAAACTGCCGCCGTGGATGGGATGTCGCCCTCGTCATGCGGCGTCAGCGCCTTCTGGCAAAGCGAGGCCACCTTGCCGGGCGTGTCTTTGCCTTCCAGCGTGGTCAAATCGACCATCGACACGGCCAGCCGCAGGCCGAAGACCTTCGACTGCTTCTTGAGGCTGCGGGTCGTGAACTTTGCCACACGCTCCTCGATGCCGACATGATCGACGGTGCCGATTTCATCGAACAAACGGCGGAGGCTGGCGGGCGCTTTGGCGGCGGACATGGCGCGTATGAAGTCTGGGACCGCCCGGAACACAATCGCGAAGTTCTGCGTGACACCTGCCCCGCCCTTTGTGCATGGTGGAGGCATGTCCTGGCCTGTCCATCCCGCCCGCATCATTCGTGGCCATCGAGTCGCCTCCGGTTTGAATGGCGATCCGCGTTTCCCCGGCGGCACCGTGGCGATGCAGGTGCCCCACTTTGCCCGTCTCGGCCTTGATTTGAGCGCCTATCATCGAGGCACGCTGAATCTGGACATCAGCCCTCTGACCTACCGCTCGCTGACGCCACGTCACACCTTCGAGCGGCTTCCATGGCATCCGGTGGAGCCCGCGGAGACGTTTTCGTTTTTCGATGCCCGGCTCCTCCACGCGGGCAAAACCCACGAGGTGCTCATCTACCTCCCGCATCCCGAGACCAAGCCCGAGCACTTCCAAGCTCCCTCCACCCTGGAAATCCTCGCCCCATGGATCGACGGCCTCAGCTACGAAACCATCATCCAGCTCGCCGTCGATCCGGCGCAGATGATTCTCACCTCGTCGGCAGCTTTTCCGTGAGCGGAATTTCACGCCGCAACGCTTTCCCGAGCTGTCCCGTGAGCCACAGATAGTGATCGGCAGGTAATGATTCCTCCGTTACAAAACCCAGCGTTCCCTCCGGCACCTTGGAGGCCGTTTTGAAGATCGCCGTGCCTTCATCCATCTCGTCAAACATCGCCACATAGAGCATCGTCGCGCCGCCTTGAATGCGTTCTCGGGCCTGCTGCCAAAGAAACTGCCCGCCCAATCGCGGCACCTGATTCAGCTTGGCTTCTTTGCCACGCATCTTCATCAGATTCGCCCAGCTAAAGCCTGGAAATGTAACGGGAAGATAACTTTTACCGCGTTCCGAACACCAAGCTTCATCGGCCGCCTGCACTGCGCCGATCATTCGCGTGGCAGACGTGACATCATGGTAACGGCCCACGCTCCACGGGCTGAGGATGTCGGCTTTTTGCAGCACCTCGTGCAGTTTCGGATCAGGCGCAGCATCGCGATCCAGCGTGCGCCAGCCCCATGGCACCCCGGCCATCACGGCCAGTTTTCCGAACTCTGGGTTATCATGCAGGAAACGTAACAAGGCATGGCTTTCCTCTAGCGTGTAGTCACGACCATCGTTGAAACCGATGCCCCACACGGCCACCACCGGCTTCCCGGCATGCTTTTGATAAGCGTTACTTTCCAGCACCTTCAATTCCGTCCGCAGGCGTTTCCAGTCCTGCATCACCACGCTTTCGATCTCGCCCGCTCGCAGTCCGCTGAGGTCATACATCACGCACCAGGATCTCCCGGCGGCCTCCGCACTTGCCCGCACGGCCGCGAGCACTCGATCCGCATGATTGCGAGATTTCGTGTCGCGCAGAACGCTACCAAAGCGTTGCAAAAACACCCCGTCGATGCCGTGTTCCCGCATCCATTCAAAGTGCCGCTGCACCGTCTTCGGATGCGCCGAGCGAAACACCTTTGCCGTGCGGCCATCGGCGAACTTCAGCGGCGTATCCACCCGCTCATCCGCATCGAGTTCCGAAACATCCGGCCACAGGTCGATGTGGCACTGGCCCTGCTTTTCAAATCCATAATGCCGCCAGCCCATGCCCTCGCCATCCGCTGGCGTTACGAACCACCCCTGGTAGCCACACATCACCTTGCCGAACAAGGACGTCGGTTTCGCCGCCTCCACCCGGAGGCAGGTGAGCACCCAAAAGACAAAAATCAGCATGCGTGGCTTCATCCTCGCCTTATGAACCGCATTCCACCTCCCGCCAAGGAGAGAACCGCCCTCCGCTTCACGTTCCTCCTTCTCTGTCATTCATGAATCTCACGCTCCGTCCCGCCACCCTCGCCGCGCTTGATGCCTTCCGCGCTCGAAGGGCCTCCTTGCTCAAAACGCGGGCGCTTCTCTGCGCCATCGCCATCGCACTTGCGGCATTCACCGTCATCGCGTTGCTTGATCGCGCATGGTTCATGCCGGACGCCATCCGCCCGTGGTTGACGCTCGGCACCTATGCCGGAGCCACCTTCGCCGCTTGGAAAGTCGCCCTGTGTTTCATTTCGCAGGCGAAGGGCCAAACGGGAGCTGCCAAGCTCATCGAAAGCGCTGAGCCAGCTCTTCGCGAGCGCTTGCTCGCCGCCGTCGAGCTTTCCGCGAACACCGACGTCAAAGACAGCGCCGAGTTCCGCGAGCGCCTCCAAGACGATGTCGCCAAGGCCGTCGAGGGCGTCGATTGGGACTCGCGCCTGCCTTCTCGCTCGCTCAAACCGTGGTTCCTCGCCGCCTTTGGCACTGCCGCCGTCGTCGCGGGGCTTTGCTTCATCCCGCAGCTTCATTTGCCCGGCTTCCTCGCCCGTGCCGCCGTGCCGTTTGCGAACTTCGAGCGCCCCGCCTCGCTACGCATCTCCATCGTTGAGCCTGCGCCCGCCTCCACGCTCGCGCCCATCGGTAGCGAGGTGCCGCTCATCATCGAAACCGAAGGCGCCAAGGCCGCAACCGCCACGTTGGAAATCCTCACCGATGGCAGCCGCCCGCGCAAAATCGAGCTCACCGCCTTTGGCAGCAATCGCTTCGACGGACTCGTCCCCGTCGGTCAAAACGACATTCAATACCGCGTCCACGCTGAGGATGCCATCACGCCCTGGCACACGCTTTCCGCCCGCGCACGGCCACGCATCACCAGCTTCGAAAAAACCATCGTCCCGCCCCAATACACCGGTTTGCCCGAAACAAAGCTCACCGAGGACCAGGGCGATTTGGAGGCCCTCGAAGGCTCCACCGTTAAACTCACGCTCACCGCCAATCAGCCGCTCAAATCTACCAACATCGTCCTAAACGCCGACCTGGCAGAGAAAAAGACCATCGCCTCCACCCTCACCGAAAACACCGTCAGCACGGTCAATACCGTCATTGAAGTCACTCCAGCTTCCGCCACCTGGCTCGCAGCCCTCACTTCGGCCGAAACGGGCTTCACCAACGAAGAAACCACCCCCTGGCGCATCACCAGCATCCCCGACCTCCCGCCCACCGCCCAGATCACCGAGCCCGCGCAGCAAATCGAACTCCTTCCAGATGAAGCCGTGCGCCTCACCGGCCTCGCCACCGACGACGTGGGCCTCGCCGCTGTCGTGCTCTCCCACGCCATCAACGGCACCAAATGGACCGAGACCCCGCTCGTCATCACCAAGGCCAGCAAAGAGCAGCCCCTCACCCATCTCCTCCCGCTCGCCCCCCTCGGCGTCAAAGCGGGCGATGCCGTGCTCTTGAAACTCATCGCCACCGATCTCAAAGGCCAAAAAGCCGAGTCGCAGACCGTCCGAGTCATCCTTCTGGAGCAGACCATTGATCCGCGTCAGCGTGACTGGGCCGAAAACCAGCGCCGCCTCGCCCAGCGGGCCGATTCGCTCGCCAAGCAAACCCGCGAACTCACCAAATCCCTCGACCAAGTCCGCAAGCAGGAGAAAAAAGATCCCGCCCAGGCCGATACCGCCCTCGCCAAAGCGCAGAGCGAACTGGAGCAGGTCAAAGAGCAATCCGAGCAGCTCTGGACCGACCTCAAAGAAGCCGCCAAAAACGCCCCGAACCAGCTTGATGCCGCTGAGGCGCAGCTCCTCGGCGAAAAACTCGCCCAGCTCCGCCGCGAGGCCTTGCCCAAAATGGCCGCCCTCGAAAAAGGCGACACCGAACAGCTCGACGCCCTCAAAAAAGCCTCCCGCGTGGCCGATGCTGCCGCCGATGCCATCGCCAGCGCTGCCAAGGCCTTCGCCAATGAAGACACCGCCAAGATCGCCGCGCAGGAATCCCAGCAGCTCCAGCGCCAAGCCAAACTCCTCACCGAAAACGCCCTCCCCGCCAACCGCGACGCCAATCAGCGCCCGCAGTGGCAGGAACAGCAGCGAGCCATGATCGCCCAGACCGAGGCCCTCAAAAAAGACCTCATCACCCTCGACGAAACCAGCCGCCAGCGTCACGCCGGTCAGCTCAAAAACCTCGACAAACAGCTCACCGAAACCGCCACCGACCTCAACGCCTCGCTCGACAAACCGGATCAAACCAAAAGCCCCGAGCACCTCTACGGCGCCAGCGACAACCTCCGCAATCGCCTTCAACAAACCGCCGACGCCACCCGCACCATCGCCGAGCAAGCCACCAAAGAAGCCGAAGCCCGCCGCGAGCAGCTCATGCGTCAGGACAACCCCGCCCTCGTCGCCTTGACCGAAGCCCGCCAAGCCCTCGCCGAAGCCGAAGCCGCCGCGAAGAAGCCCGACAAAAAACCGAAGCAGGAAAAAGACGGCCTCACCCCCGCCGAGCGTGCCCAGCAAAAACTCGCCGAAGCCTCCAAACAACTCCAGGACCAGGCCGAACTCCGCGAGCAAAACCAGCTCACCAACACCCAGGCCGCGCTCGATACCAACCGCGCCTCCCGCGCCATCGACGAACTCGCCCAGAACGCCAAAAAAGCCGTCACGCCCGAAGAGATCGCCGCCGCCAAAGCGCAGACCGAAAAACTCGCCCAAATCGCCCGCACCCTTGAGGCCGACGCCGCCATTCAAGAAGCCGCCCAGGCCCTCGCCAGCGCCCAGCAGGCCGCCATGCAGCCCGCGAACAAGCAGGACCTCCCGCAAACCGCCGCCCTCGCCAAATCCGCCGCCGAAACCCTCGCCGAGGCTCAAAACCAGCTCAGCCGCACCACCATTGCCGCCGAGCTGACCAAACAAAATCCCCAGGCCGCCAACCAACTCCGCCAGCTCAGCGAAGAAGCCAAAAACACCGCCAAGAACGCCGCCGAGCAAAACAAAAACCTCGCCCAGCAAGCCGCCCAGGCCCAGCCCAACCAGCAGCTCAATCAAGACCCCGCTCAGCAAGCCACCGCCCAGGCCCAGATGAAGGTCAACGAACTCGCCGCCCTCATCGAACCGCAAACCACCGCCGCCCGCGCCGATCTCGCCATTCTCACCCCCGAGGTCAGCGACATGATGAAGAAGGTCGCCGCCGATTTGAAGAAAACGCAGGAGCAGACCCAAAACGCCGCCAACGAAGCCAAAGCCGAAAAACCCGTCGCCGCCGTCGCGGAGAAGGCGCAGGCCTTGAAGGCCGAAAATGCCGAAAACACCGAGAAAATGGCCGCTTTGCAGGCTGCGCTCCGTCAGGAGGCCAACGCCGCTGATTTGACGCAAAAACCCGAAATGCAGATGGCCCGCGCCGCCGATGTCGCCCTGGCCCAAATGCAGAAAAACACGCCTCAAATTGCCCAGAACCTCAAACAAGCCGCCCAGGCCACCCAAAGCCAGCCCCAGGCCCAAAATTTGCAGCAAGCCGCCGATGCCCAGCAGCAAGCCGCCCAGGCTTTGAACCAGCTCGCCCAGAACATGCAGAAGCTCGAAGACGGCCAGCAGCTCACTGAAGCCGAACAAGCCGCCATGGCCGGCATGGAGCAGGAACTCGGCGTCCAGGAGCCGCTCGACGAATCCTACCAGCGAGCCCAGGAACTCGCCGAAATGGCTCAAAACGCCAAAGAGAACCCGCAGGCCGTGTTAGCCGCCCTTGAAAAAGAGCTGCCGAAAAACCCCGCCATGCAGAAAGCCCTCGCCACCCTCGCCAAAGACACCGCGCAGCAAAGCGAGGCCGCCGTCGCCAAAGAAAGCCAGCAGCTCAGCAGCACCGGCATGGCCACCCTCGAAGCCGCGAACGACCTCAAACGCGTCGCCCGCCATCAGGACCGCCTAGGCGACAAACCCGCCGCCCAAACCACCGCCGAAGCCGCCCAAGCCCTTGAAGCCGTCGGCAAACAAGCCCAAGCCACCCAAGCCACGCCCCAGGCCAATCCCCAAGCCGCCCAGCAAGCCCAGGCGAACGCCGCCCAGGCCGCCAAAGCCGCCGAAGCCACCAACAGCAAAACCGCGCCGCCCCTTTTCACCAGCCCCCTCGCCCAAATGCAGGGCCAAATGCTCGCCCAAGCCCTCGACCAAATCGACGCCCAGCTCAATCCCGCCCAAACTCAAGCCGGTCAACAAGGTCAGCAAACTCAAGCCGGTCAACAAGGTCAGCAAAGTCAATCCGGTCAACAGGGCCAGCAGCAGCAAGCCGCCCAAAACAGCCTCAACCAAGCCCAACAAGCCCAGCAGCAACAAATGGCCGACTCCCGCAACAGTGGCCAAACCCCCGGCCAACAGCCCAGCCCGCAGCAGATGGCTCAGAACCAAAAAGAGAGCCAGCAAAACGGCGCTCAAAGCAACGAAGGCGGCAACAAGAGCCAGCTCGTGAAAGCCGAAGGCGAACTCGGCACCATCACCGTCCTCGTCCCCGGTGATTGGGGCCACCTCCCCCAAAAAATGGCCGACGACCTCACCGAAGCCACCCGCACCGAAGCCGCCCCCGAATACCGCGCCGCCATCGAAAGCTACTACAAAGCCATCGCCCAGAAGGCGAAGAAGTAAGGGCCACTAAGCTGTAGCCAACTCGTGAACTTCCTGAGTCTGTTCCGAAGCCGTTTTGGCTGTAGGCATCTTCGAGCGAATGATCTCAGCAGCCTTACGCAGCCAACGTGTAGCCTCCTCAACGGACTCGGTCACACCAAGCACATGCGTGATGTCGCCAAACCTTAGCATCACCTCCCATTCATCCCTCTCCGTCAGGTTCAGCGCAAAACCGCGGAAGTCCTCCGGCGAAACCATCGCTCCATGGTAGCAATCCGGTCCAGTTCCCTCAAAAAGAAGGATATTCCCCTCGGCAAAGTCCACGCACACACTGGAGTCTCTGTCCTCCAGATTGATGAACATGGCTCGCTCAGTGGTTTTAAAGCTACGGATTCTTTTACTCATGGCTTTTGGGGTGTGAGAGGCGGCGATCACTCTTGCCGGAAGGTTTTCAAGACTTCGGTCATTAACTTGATACGCCCTTGTCTCACTTTTGGCAAGACGACACCCAGGACTTGATTCACGACTTCAGTCACCCAGGTGACACAGTTATGCGCCCCCGGATGGTCATCGGGATTAAAACTGTAAACTCCTCGCGGCCCAGGCTTCGCCTTTTCAGCTAACTCTTCGATATGCCAGGGATTGGCTGGCCAGTGCCTGGCGATCAGATTCGCATCACCACACGCATGTTTTTCGATCATGATTTCATCCACGATGACGTATCCAGGCACCACATGATCGAAGAGATACTCACGCCATTTCGTCACGCTTTGGTACTCAGCAGGCAAGTCGAGAACTTTAAAGACATACCCCCGAAACTCGACTTCCTCTTTCTCATCTTGCCACGCCAAGCACATGTGCCCTGGCTCGTGATCCTCGGGAATCGAAGGCGAAAGATAGACGCTGACTGTCATTTCACCTGAGCCATAGACTGCAAGCCGCGAAAGACAACCTGCCTATGGCCGACGACCTCACCGAAGCCGCCCCCGAATACCGCGCCGCCACGGAAGCTTCAAAGCCATCGCCGAGAAGGCGAAGAAATAGCCTGCTGGTGGTGCAACAACCCTACTTTGCCAGTTTCTTCCGGCGCGGAGCTTGCTAGGGAGCACGCCCCACATGTCGCCCCCCATTACTCAAGCTGTCATCTCCGCCAAAGACCTGCGCCTGCAATTCAGCCTCCAGCAGGTGTTCAATGATGCCACGATGAGTGTGCATGAGGGCGAGAAACTGGGACTCGTGGGGCGCAATGGCAGTGGCAAGACGAGCCTGATGCGCATCATCGCGGGGGCGGAGAAGCCGGATAGCGGCACGGTCTCGCGTCGCAATGGCATGATCGTGGGCTATCTGGCGCAGGAGTTCACCCTCGATGAGGAGGCGACGGTGCTCGACAATGTGCGGTCAGGGGCCAAGACACTGCTCGACATGGTTTCACGCTACGAATCCGGCGATTACACGGAGGACCAGGAGAGTGAGTTGCTGCATCAAATCCAGCTTCACGATGGCTGGGGCGTGGAGACGCATATCACGACGGCGATGAATGAACTGGGCCTGCCCGCTGGGGATCGCCTGGTGAAAGGTCTCTCCGGTGGGGAGAAGCGTCGCGTGGCCCTCGCCCGCACGCTGGTGGCGCAGCCGGATCTTCTGCTACTCGATGAGCCGACGAACCATCTCGATGCGGAGTCCATCGAGTGGCTGGAGAAGTTCCTCGTCAGCTTCAGCGGCGCGGTGCTTTTTGTGACGCATGATCGCTACTTCCTTGACCGCATTGCCACGCGCATCATCGAGATCGACGATGCTCGCATCTACAGCCATCCAGGCAACTACAGCGACTATTTGGAGAGCAAGGCCCTGCGTGAATCCGTGGAGATGAATACCGAGCGCCGTCGCCAAGCCTTCCTCAGAAAGGAACTGGAGTTTGTGCGTGCTGGCGTCAAAGCCCAGCGCAGCAAGGCACGCACGCGACTGGACGAATTTGACCGCGTGGCGGCCATCGATGCGCCGGAGGAGGACTTGGTGATGGATTTGATCATCCCGCCCGCTCCGCAGCTCGCGAACACCGTTGTCGAGGCCAAGGACATCGGAGCCCACATCGGCGATCGTTGGCTCTTCTCGCATCTCGATCTCAATTTCGAGCCTGGCACCTGCACCGGCATCATCGGACGCAATGGCCTGGGTAAAACGACGCTGCTCCGCCTGCTCATGGGCCTCCAGCAGCCGGTGGAAGGTCGTGTGGTGATCGGCAAGCGCACCATCTTCAACTATGTGGATCAGCAGCGCCTGCTGCTCGATCCTGAAAAAAGCGTGATGGAGGAGGTGGCGGGCCCGAACAGCGATTTCGTGCAGTTCGGCGATGAGAAGCTGCATGTGCGCACCTACTTGAAGCGCTTCCTGTTCACCGATGAACGCGTCACGATGCGCGTGAAGGAACTCAGCGGCGGCGAGCAGAGTCGCGTGCTCCTCGCCAAGATCCTCCGCCGCGGGGGGAACTTCCTCATCCTCGATGAGCCGACGAATGACCTCGACCTCGCCACCATGCGTGTGCTGGAGGAGGCGGTGCTGGCCTTTGGCGGCTGCGTGCTGGTGGTGAGTCACGACCGCTACTTCCTCGACCGCGTGTGTGATCGTATCCTTGCCTTTGAAGGCGACGGACGCCTCCACGAGTGCGCCGGGAACTACAGTTACTACCAGGAAAAGCGGGCGAAGCAGGCCGCTGCCGAGGCGGCTCTCGCCAACGCGACGGTGAAGAAAGACAAGCCTGCCGCACCCACGGAAAAGCCTCGCAAAATGACCAATCGCGAGGCTCGCGAGCATGCGGAGCTGGAAGGCCAGATCGCCGCTCTCGAAGCCGAAATCGCCGGAATGGAAGCGGAACTCAGCAATCCAGAGACCTTCCTGAAACTCGGTGCCGCCACGAATGACTTCATCGCCAAGCTGGAGAGCAAAAAAGCCGAACTCGATGCCAAATTCACCCGCTGGGCCGAATTGGAGGAGATCAAGGCCCTGGAATGATTTCAGCCGCTGTTTCCATTGATCATTATGCCCACCCTCTCTGACCTACTTTCCGATGAATCTCTCCGTGCGGAGGAGTTTCCCCTCGTGCGTGACAGCATCTTTTTAGCGCATGCGGGCGTCACGATCCTGCCACGGCGAGTGGTGCGGGTGATGCAGGAGCATCTGGAGCAGAGCTGCCTGCGCATGCAGGAGTATCCTGAGGCATGGAAAGCGGTCACGGAGACGCGTGGCATTGCGGCAGGACTGATCGGGGCGAAGGCCTCCGAGATTTCACTGCTCGGGCCGACCTCGGTGGGGCTGAGCTTGGTGGCTGCTGGCTTGCCCTGGAAGGCGGGCGATGAGGTGGTGATGAATCCCGATGACTATCCGGCGAATGTTTACCCATGGCGTGAACTGGAGCGGCAGGGCGTGATCGTGCGTGAACTGAAGCCCGCCTCACTCGGTGAGATCACGCCGGATCTCGTCGAGGCTGCTTTGACGCCACGCACCCGGCTGGTGGCGCTGGCTTCGTGCCATTACCTCAGTGGCTACCGCATTGATGTGGATGCCATCGGCCAGTTGGTGCGGGGTAGGGGGATTTGGTTCTGCCTGGATGCGATCCAGACGGTGGGCGCATTCGAGACACGAGTGGACCATGTGGATTTCCTCGCGGCGGATTCGCACAAATGGATGCTGGGGCCGATGACGGCGGGGATCTTTTATGTCCGGGATGAATGGCAGGACATTCTGCGGCCTGGACTGCTCGGTTCATGGAATGTGCGCAGCCCAAATTTCATCGCACAGGCTGGCATCGAGTTCGAGCGAGGTGGTCGGCGCTATGAGCCGGGCGCTTTGAACATCAATGGCATCCTCGGCATGCGTGCAGGCATCGAGCTGATCGAGGAGATGAGCCTGCCAGCCATCAGCGAGCAGCTCATTCGGCTCAAAACACGACTGCACGAGCGGCTGACTCCACTGGGCTTTGAATTCCTCGGTCCACCGCCCGACAGTCCAGCGGCCTCCGGCATCACCACGGTGTGGCATCCGCAGTTGAAGCTGGAGCCGATTCAGGAAGGTCTCGCGGCTCGGCGCATCGCGGTGTCTCTGCGTCACACGCGGGATGGCCGGGCGCACATCCGCTTTAGCCCGCACTTTTACAATACCGTCACCGAGATGGATCGCGTGGCCGATGCCGTGGCGGAAATTGCAGCTCACGGGATATGAAGACAGGCAAGCACCTGGCACATTGGATGAGATTTGGGGAAGTGTGACGACTTCCGCTACGCACTGCCTTCGAATCGGCAAACGTCAGTTTGCCGACCAGCAGGCCGCCCACACAAGCCGACGGAGTTCGGTCTCTTTCGAATGAAAAATCAGCGGCTTGGAAAAAAACATGGACGGACAACCGCGTTCCGAATTATACCGGAATCAATTCCGCAAAAATCATGCAGATTTTCCTCTCATGGCCAATGCACACCCCGGCGAACCACCTGGATGCGGAAGGGGTATTGCCGGGTGAAGTTCTTGATGAGCACTTGAGGGATTTGCTCACCGCGGTTCACGGTTCGCGGTTCGCGGTTCGCGGTTCGCGGTTCGCGGTTCGCGGTTCGCGGTTCGCGGTTCGCGGTTGAGCGTGAAAGCATCCGGGGAGTGTCAAGAAACGGTTGCGGCATGCGTTTCGCCGATGGGTTGCACCTCCGAAAGGTGGAGGCACACTTTTTGCGCCGAGAGGCGCTCCTCCAGAAGAGAGAGCTGCACCTCCAGCGTTTCCAGCGTCTTCCGGCGCTCGGGGAGGTGCGCCTCCAGGAGCCGGAGCTTCACCTCCAAGAGCTGGAGGTGCGCCTCCAGGAGCTGGAGCGGCACCTCCACGGGCTGGAGTTCCACCTCCATGAGCAAAAGGTGCGCCTCTCGAAGCCAGCCTGTCGCCTCCACGGGCTGGAGGCACGCCTCCGGGAGCGGGAGTTTCACCTCCCGGCGGCCGGGAGTCACCTCCAGCCGCTCGGGGCCTACCTCTTTGCTTATGAAACCGCTCCTCTGGGACTCCACCGAGATCGATCCCTTCACTGGGCAGCCCTTCACCTGGGATTCGCCGAACCCCAATGTCACCTGGGACGGCATTCTGGAGCCCGGTGATGCGGGCTATGTGCCGCCGCCTCTTTCCCCCACGCGCAACACCCAACCATCCAAGAAAATGAAACGCAATAGCTACTACCCGACGAATGTGCCGGAGCAGATCCTCTGGCTAACGAATTTCTTCAACAAGCTCATCGGCCATGCGCCCGCGCTGGGTGTCTCCGTGCCGGTGTGTGCCGCCGCCGTGGCGGATGCTCGCTGGCTCATTTACCTGCTGGGTGCCTACCAGCCCGCGTTGAAGGCCTGGGCAAAGTCCTGCACCGATTTCATCCGGGAGGCCCAGACCGGGGCCGGGGAAGCAAACATGGTGCTACCAGCCTTTGTGGCTCCACCGCTGCCAGCGGCGGATGCCGGGGCGGGGCTGCCCGCCGTGGTGCCTGTGAAGCCTGGGGCGCTCAACCGCATCTTCAGCCTCGTGCAGGTCATGCAGGAAGCTCCTACCTATGTCGAATCCACTGGCACCGATCTCGGCACTATCGGCTCGGAGGTCACCGGCCCGGATTTTGCCACGCTACGCCCGGAGTTCACCGTGAAGGTGGCGGGCGGAAAAGTCGTCCTCGATTGGGGCTGGGGCGGCTTCCGTTCGTTCCTGGACATGCTCCAAATCCAGGTGGACCGCGCCGATGCTAAAGGCTTCGTCGATCTGGCCTACGATACCACCCCTGGCTACACCGATACGCAGCCGCTTCCCGCCGCGCCGGTGAAATGGAAATACCGCGCCATCTGGCGTGTGGGTGACGAGCAGGTCGGCCTCTGGAGCGAGGAAGTAAGCATCACCGTCGGCGGCTAGGTTCCACCCAATTCCCTCAGCACATGAAAAGCAGCACCCGCCCGCTCCTCAGTATCCTGCGTCGTAGCCGCTGGATCATCTGGATTCAGTTTATGACGTTTCTGGGCTGGACGGTTTCGGCCCCGCGGCTCAATGCGGTGTATGAGCCTGCGGGCGGGATGGATTGGACGCAGTCGTGGACTTGGAATCCGCAGTGGCAGACGAGTGACCCGGTGAACGATCCGGAGCCACCGGAAGGGGCAGACTGGTCGGATGTGGACACGGACGGGCTTCCGGCCTGGGTGGAGGAGTGGTATGGCATCCTGCATGCCTGCCCGGTGAACATGGCAGGCAATCCCGATTGTGACGGCGATGGGGCGACGGATGGTGAGGAGTTGCAGGTGATGGGCACCGATCCGCTGAGTGCTTATTCTTGCGGTGCACATCGGCCGGATAACACACCTATCAATGACCTCGAATGGTGGACGCTCTCGATCACGGATACGGATGATGATGGGTTGAATGATCTGGAGGAAATCTGCACCTGGCAGACCGATCCGGTGAATCCCGATTCCGATGGCGATGAGTGGAACGATGGTGCGGAGGCGGCACATGGCTCCGGTCTGACACCAGACCCATCCTCGCCGACGGATGCGGACTCAGACAATGACGGGGTTTCGGATTTGCTGGACGAGTTGCTTACCCACCAGCCCCTGGGAGACTGGGATGGGGATGGCCTTGGCAATCAGACGGAGAATTCTATGCATGGCACCTCCATGCTGCGGGGTGATACGGACGAGGATGGGCTTGGCGATGGCTATGAACTGAAGACACTCTCTCAGCGGGGAGAAGCCAAAGCTGCGAGCGATCCGAACAACTCAGATAGCGATGGCGACGGGGTGATCGATGGTGAAGATGAAAACTGCTGGTTTCCCAATGAATGGGCGCATCGCAACTGGGGCCAACCGCTGGAAATCACCGGACCGGGAACGCTCCCTGCGGGGACCGCGGGCGAGCTTTATACCTCTCCGGAGTTTACGGCGGTGGGCAATGATGGGAACTGTGTGTGGGAATTGGTGCCCGGGTCGGACTTGGATGGCAGCATGGCCTTCAATGGGAATTATCTCACCGGTAGCATTTGGGCGGGCGTGCATAATTTTACGGTTCGTGTGACGGATGCGGCGGGTTACACGGCAGAGCGGGAGCTTCAGTTGGTAATGGCTCCCGGCAGTGATCCGCTTGAATTCACATCGCCTGCCTGGATTGGGAGTTACGCAGAGGGGCAGGCATGGGCATTCCAATTCGATACCACAGGAGGGGATGGCGCGGTTACCTTTTCTGCACCTGACGGCTTGCCAGACCAGATGAACCTTACAGCTGCCGGCAGTTTGCAAGGCAGCATCAGCAGCACCGGCACTTATGAATTCACGGTGACCGCCACTGACGCGCTCGGTGCGGAGGTTAGCCAGATGTTCACCGTTTCGATCACCCCCGAAGGCCAGTTGGCGATCGTGACGGCGCAGCTTGGTGATGTGTATCCAAACCAGAGTTACTTCGCGCAGATTGAGGCACTGGGCGGCACCGGGCCCTGCCAGTGGAGCTTTGATTCGTCACAACTGCCCGATGGCTTATTTTCCAGTGCCTCTGACCGGGTGTTGATGATCTACGGTACGCTGGCCCCCTCGGTGCAATTCGGTGGTTACGGCATTCATGTCGAGATCACGGATGCCGCAGGCCAGTCCGCTGCCGCAGACTTCATGTTGAACGTGACCGATCCGCCGCCTCCTGAAATCTCCATTACCGGTCCCACGAGCATTGACCTTTCGATCTTCACTGGTGCTTCGGAGAGCTTTCAGGCCACGGGCGGCTCCGGCACCTACTCTTGGCAGGTGGTGGATAGTGGCGGCCTTCCAGGCACCGTGGAGATTGATCCCATCACGGGCTCTTTTTCCGTCGTGGCTGAGGGTGGCGGTGCCTGGCCGGTGGTGGTGGCTGCCACCGATGGGGGGCTGACCAATCAGTGGACGACCTGGGTTTATGCTACGGACCGCGATGCGGATGGAGATGACTTGCTCGCCTCGCAGGAGCACGAGGTTTCGCTCTCCACAGGCATCGCGATGGATGATTCCAGCCCGGTGAGCAACGGGCGCGGCACCACGGACTGGCTCATCTATTATCAGGCGGTCCTGCAATCAGGCGACGCGGCATTCGATGAGGATGCTGATGGCCTCGGCCCTTTATTGGAGGAGAAGTTGGGCACCGATCCCACCCTGGCGGATAGCGATGGGGATTTCCGCCCGGATTGGTGGGTCTGGTATCAGTCCTACTGGCAATGGATCGAAACGGATGACGCCGATGGCGATGGCCTCGGTTCCATTCTGGAGTCTAGCTTCCTCAACACCCAAGACACCCAAGTGGACAGCGATGGTGATGGCCTCAGTGATGCCTCCGAATGGACCTATTTCGACTACTCCGATCCGAATCTGAATGACACGGACGGAGACGGCCTGGATGACGGTGCTGAGGCGGACAACTTCACTCAGGCCCGGTTCCGCGATACGGATGGCGACATGCTTACGGATGGCGAGGAGGTGTTGGGAGCGTTTGGTGGCATCCTCCTCAATCCTCTGCTCCAGGACACGGATGCAGACGGCATCCCCGACTACGCGGAGGTGGACCTGACAGACACCGATGGCGCAGGCATCCCGGACCGTCTCGAAGAGCATTGGGGTCTTGATCCCTCCATTCCCGGTGACGAACTCGACGACGCCGATGGAGACGAGGTCACGAACCTCGCGGCATACCAATCCGGCATCGACATCCGCGCCAATTTTGCTCCCCAGTTCGAACCGGATGGGGACCGCATCACCACCGTCTTCGAGATGGATGTAGGGCTCGATCCCGCTGACCGCAAAGACGGAGCCGATGATCCCGATGGGGACTTCCTCACCAATACGGAGGAGTTTAACGGCCACTTCTTGCCCACGGCGGTTCAAACCCATCCATATCAAACACTCACGGATGGTCTTCCCCTGCGCCACATCCCGGATCGGGATGACGCCACGGGGACGGTGAGTCGTGATGGCACCAACCAGCCCGTCATGCGGCCCGCAGCCAATGACTACGAATGGCAACGCCGCTCAGAGCTTTTCATGCACCCCGTTTGCAAGGACGGCGTCCAGCGATCTCTCACGCTGGACAATGGCGCTCTCGATCCCGCCCGTCAGTATGATGATGACTGGGATCTGGATGGAGCCAATAACTTGAATGAACTCTTCCCGCCCGGCGGAGGACGCCCCTCCGATCCGCGTGTGTGGAATGCTCCGCCTGTAATCGATCCCAGTCTTCCCACCGCCTCTGTAGACCAGTCGTATTGGCACCGCATGACTGGCACCGGTGGTCAGGGGCCGTTCGTCTTTCAAATCACCGAGGGGTCGCTGCCACCAGGAATGGATCTTGCTGCCAGTGGCATCATCACTGGCGTCTCACTTGCCGTGGGGGATTATCCATTCACGGTGCAATTGACCGATGCCTTGGGCAGAACCGTCTCTGAGGCTCTTACGCTCACCGTCTCCTCGCGCTTCCGGTTTACCACGCCGGAGAATCTCGGTGTGCATCGCGCCGGAGGATTCGGCACGCAATTGACCGTCACGGACGCCCCTAGCGGTCCCGTCGTGTTCTCGTCGGAGAATCTTCCCCCCACCGTGAGTCTGGACGCGGAGGGTCATCTCTACGTCGATGGCAGTCAGCCCGGTGGATACAGCTTCACCGTCATCGCCACGGATGATTCTAGCCCGCCTGAAACAACCAGTCGGCAGTTTGGCATCAGCTTTGCGCCCTCAGTGACGCTCTCTTATCCTCTGCCTGAAAGCCGTGATGTGTATGTCGGAAACGCCATCTCCATCACCCCGGTTGCCTCTGGCCATTGGCCGCTGGCCTTCACCGCCGCCGGCCTGCCGCCAGGACTTCAAATTCACCCCACCACCGGAGTGATCTCCGGCACGGTGACCACTCCCGGGCTCTACCACATCGTCACCAGTGTCACGGATTCCCTTCCGGGCGCGGCGCAGACGCAGCAGACCGGGTTGACCATCCGCGTTTACGGCAGCCCGATTGCCATCACCAGCACGGGCATTGGCCCTGCCGCCAAAGCGCAGGCCTACACCGGACAGGTCGTGGCCACGGGCGGCACCGGAGCGCTTCACTACAGCGCCACCGGCCTGCCCGCTGGACTACAGATCGACGCCACCACCGGTTCCATCACCGGCACGCCCACCGGTTTTGGCCCTCATGCCATTACCCTCACCG
>JBILVU010000030.1:0-52716 GCA_044370285.1 Prosthecobacter sp. | reverse complement strand
GATCCCTTTTGGTGCCCGGTTATTGGACCCCCAATTACGTTTGGGGTGTCGTGGGCCAGGATTATTTCCCCCCGGTGCTGGACGAGAACGGCATGGAGATTTCCCCCGGCTACTGGGGGGACCGCTACGACTGGATTCATAGCGGAGAGTCCTGGGTGTCTGAGACCACCACCTGGGGCATCACCGGCACCCACCAAGAAAACCAGCAGACATGGGTTCCCGATCAACTCTCCTCCTATTCGGAGACCCGCTACGATGCGCCCGTCATCCACCACGCCGCCAGCCGATCGGATACGAACTGGGTCTGGGAAGTCCCCGATGCCGGCGGCAGCCTTCGCAAAGTGTTGCGCCTCTGGGACGGCGGCATGGCCCTCCCTCTGCCGAATGGCGAGGTGAAGATGACGCTGTCTCCCACCTCCCTCGTTTACATCAGCACGCAGTCCGCCCCGAATGGTGCAGATAACCTGGACAAGTTCACGCAGATGAACGCCGAGGGCATTACCCAGACTGCCACGGTGGCCGCTGCTGGTGAGGAGAGCAAGCTGGAGGCCCGCCCCGAACTCATCCGCCTGACCCGCACGGAGATGGATGGCGGCATCACCACCCTCGGCCAGACACAGATCGCCGCGAAGAGCGCGGCATTCGGCGGGGTGGTGGAGGTGGCGGGGGATTTGAAGGTCCAAGGAACACTCCGCGTGCCGAAGCGCGGGGACATCAGCATGGGCGAGTTCACCAACGGCCCGACTCCGTAGTCCGTGTTCGCGAAGCGTCCTAAAGGAATCCTCTCATGGTTCAGGGCTTAAAGCTTCAGAGGTCAGAGTCACAGAGCCGCAGAGATAAGAGTCACCAACCCATCCTCCTCGTCTTCGATTTTTCCGCCCAGCCTTCAGTCCATTGCTCACTTACCATGCGCTCTCTTCGTTTCCAGCTCATCCTCGGCGCGTTCCTGCTGGCCGCCCTCACGCTGCATCTCTTCGCCCCGCCCGCGTGGTGGGCCACGCGAAACGTACTCACCTCGTACGGCGCGGACGATTACGCCGTGCTGAATCAAGGCCAGCTCAAGAATTTCATGCGTGGAGCCATTGAGGAGATGAATGCCAGCCTGCCCGGTGGCGCAGGCACGGAGCTGAACGACCTCCTCGCCGCCTGGCGCACGGATGCCAGTGGCGCAGATGATTTCGCCATCGCCAATCAAGGCCAGCTCAAGGCCATGGGCAAGATGCTTCGCTCCCGGTTGAATACGCTGGGTATTCCGATACCCGGCATAGGCACGGCGGAGACTCAGGATGACGATCACCACGCTCCGGCAAACCTCGGCCAAGCCAAGCATGTCTTCAATATCGGCCTGAATGGCGATTCGGATCAAGACGGGGTCAGCGACAGTTGGGAGATGGCCTGGTTCGGCAGGCTCACCCGCGATCTTTCCATCGATACCGACGGCGATGGCTTCTCCGATGCCGAGGAATATGCAGCCCGCACCGATCCACTGAACTGGCAGTCTAGGCCCGCGGGCGGCATGACAGGGCTTGCAGTTTACACTCCGATTGTCCGTTGAATGTAAATCATCAAACATCCTCATGTTATGCACTTCTTTACGTTAACTCGGTTCATCGGCATTGGGATGCTTGGCATCCTGATTTCTTCCGTGTCACTTTTCGCTGGGAGCAGCGGCTTACAAAGCTCGGGAAACGGTTGTCAAAGCGATATTCCAAAGCGCGGTAAGTGGTTCCAGTCGCAAGCCGCCACTCGCACGGGTGATGGTTGGAGCAGTTGGGGTTACTGGAATGGTCAAAGTGTCGGTGATGTTGTTTATTTTGGGGGGAAAGTTTCTGGTGGAGATAGGTATTACCATTCAGTCGCCATCACGACTATGTTGGAAACCGAGGATAGACCTACCATTATCTGGGCAGGCACCCCGTTTCAGTACACTATCTGGACGACTTGGTATCGTACCAAGGGAATACAAAATCTTTACCATTGGGCGCCTGAAGTTCGGGAGGAGGCATATTATATAACCGTGCCAGCCTCCGAGTACTCAAAATTGAACGATCGAGATAAGTCTCGCCCAGGCCAAACTTTTGCCGCTCCGCCGCAAATGGCCAATCATTTGGCAAACGCTGGGTGTTCAAGTTGCTCATCTGCTTCAGCGTCTGGTGCGGAGCCAGGAATTTTTGAAATCCGTGTCTCACTTCGCAACGATATCGCGGTGGTTGGCGCTGGCCCGGCAGGAGTCTTCTCCCTCCCGTTTGTATCTACCTTGCAAGACTCGCATAACTTGAGCTTGTCGAAATTTGTGATTGGCCTGAGCAAAGAATTGCTGCGCATTCACAATGCAAACGGCGTACTGGTTGATCAGTTGGTGGCTGGCAATTTTACCGTGCGCGGCTTCGATGACGCTGTGCTGGCTACACTCGATGTGACCACGGTGCCTGGCGCTGGTGCCAGCCCGGCCTCCGTCACAATGATTGTCACCCCTTCTGATGCCACCGTTTTGCCTACCACACATGATTTTGAGCAGTTTACAGACGCGGAAGGATACTACGGGCTGAAGTACACCCGGACAGAAAATGGTGTCTCAGAAACGACTTCGTATCTCCAGTGGGGCGGTGCCACGATTATCAACAATGTGTTATCCGGGGATTTCAAGTATGTGGCTCCGGATGGCGACATAACCCTCTGGAAGCCAATGTCGGCAGTGGTGAGCCAGGTTTCCGAGACCCTTGTCACAAGGCCGGCTGCCGCTGGGGGAATCGAAACCACAGTGGAAACACTCAGCAAGCTGATCGGCCTTGATGGTCCCTCGACACCTACTAACGATATGCGCAAGCGTGTCATGGTGAAGGAAGTGACAACCAAGCGACGCAACGGTTCCGTTTTGGATGTGGAAACCATAGATCGTGCATATCACGAATCATACTATGTGTGGCTGAACAACACAAACACACAGGATCGGCGGTATGGCCGCGAGAAGTGGAGTCGCAGCAGCAAAGGTGCTTGGGTGATGAGAAGCTATCAAATGGCAAGTGCCTCTTCTGGGTCTCCTCTATTTGATAGCATACACGAATACTCGGCCTGGAAAGATGGAGCAGGGCTTCCTGCGAATCTGCGGATTCCGTCTGATTTTTTCAGCAATAGCACATCAGCTGCGAATTTTTTTGCCTTGCTTGAAAGCCATGCTCAAACGTCCAACTATGTCGTGCCCGGCCTTACCCGGAGAAGTTTGCGCTTAAACCAAAGCTCCGGTGAATATGTGTATAGCAGCGGCTTCGCCTGGCATGAACGCAGTCTCCATTTCATCGGTCCGGTTTCGACGGGGGAAGAATACTCTTTTTATTCGAAAGATTCCCCCAAATTCGTCTTGGTCAGCGGTTCGAATCCAATTGAGATTCCCCACAAAACCCGAACGGAGCGGGTGGACAGGCTTGGTCGAATGACCTGGAGCGCCGATTTTGGTAGCGAAAATACCACGGGCTCGTTGGTCAGAACTGTGCAGCTTGACCAGCTTGGCATCGCCTCCATTTCCACTAGGCTTCGTAATGCTAATGGCGAAGATACGGTGGACCATTGGAGGACGCTTGTCACCTCGACGGCCAACGCGAGCAAAGCCGTTCGGGCGCTTCGAACATATGCAGCCTCCACGCGACATCCGCTCTGGAGCCAATCAACGGAAAACGCCACCGGCCAGACCATTCAGGAAAACTCATATCATGGCCTGACGGGCACTGCTGCTGATACCCTATACCAAACGATTGATACCTCCCGCACTGGCGACACCGCCTACACACGCAGCGCAGGTACCCAGATACTGGAGTCCCAGTTGGAGGACACCATCGACACAGAAAGCAATGTCCTCGTTCGCACCAGCACCCGCACAGATGCTCAGGGCCTCACCACGGTGACGAAGACCAATGAGGACACAGGTGAGATGATCTCCGAGACGAAGAAGGGCGTGGACGCCACAGCCGAATTCCCCGCCCAGCCGGATGTGACCACCTCCTATGCCAAGAATACGAATGCCACCACGGGTGAGGTGTCGCAGACGGTGACACAGGCCGCTGGCGGCTCAGCCACCCGCACGCTTTCCATCACGGTCACGGACGCTCTGGGCCGCACGAAGCGTGTCACCGATGAGATCGGGCGAGTTACCGATTATGACTACAGCGCCGATGGGCGCACCACTACTGAGACGTTGCCCAGTGGCCTCACCCGCATCTCCACCACTTACCTCGACGAACAATTGAAAAGCATCACGGGCACTGCCGCCCCTCCCGAATTCCATGATTACACAGTCAACGATGGCACCAATATCGATTATGAGGCCGGCAGCATCACTGAGACCACCTGGACTGGCTGGGACGGCACCGGCACCGCACCTGCGGACGTCATTTGGCGCAAAACCACCACCAACTACCTCGGCTGGGTCTTGCGGGAAGAGCAGCCCACACCTGCCGAAACGGGCGGCATCATCGCCACTGTGCATCACTACAATGCCAAGGGCCAACGCGTGAAATCCCAGACCACCGGCCAAGCAGCCATGCTCTTCTTCTACGATGACTGGGGAAATCCCACCCATCAAGGTCTGGACATCAACGAGGATGGCGTGCTCACGCAGAACTCACTCGACATGGTTAGCAGCCAGACGTTGGCCTATGAAGTTAACAACCAAACGTTGACCAATGTACCTACGGGCAGCATCTATGAGGTGACGACGCAGGGTGTCTGGGGGCGGGCCGGCAGCACGACGACCACGCGGCGTGATTTGCGGGATGCTGCAGGTACATATCAGGAAGTGACCACAGGCAATGGCCGCATCACGCGTTCCCTGACGCAAATGGATTATGAAGCGCATCTTCGCTGGGAATGGAGCGGCACCGAGACCGAATTCTGGATGAACGACGCCCGAGTATTTTACAACGGCCTGCTGATGAGTGAGAATCGGCCGGGAGGGAAGCATACCTATCAATATGACGGTTTTGGCCGCGTGACCCATGTGGTGGTCACTAGCCTATCCCCGGTGACCAATACCGATCCACAGCAGACTACGACACTGATGCGGCTTTACACAGGGTCATTTCTCATGAGCGAGCAGTCCTCCGGCACCGGCACCAGCACTTACAGCCGCGATGCACGAACCTACACCTACTATCCGCTGGGCCATGTGAATGCGGGCCAGCTCAAAACCATCACAGAGGGCGGTCATGTCATCCGTTACGGCTATGACGCAGCGGGTCGCCAGACTCACCAGTGGGGGGATGCGGTAACACCCATACGCTACGAGTACGACACTCTGGGCCGCCTGTGGAAGCTGCACACCTACCAGGGCGGCACCGGCTGGAATAGCGAAACGCTACCAGAATCCTTCACCAGTCCTACCGCCACCACCACCTGGACCTACCGCCCCGGCACCAACGCCCTGTGGAAGAAGACGGACACACTCAACCGCAGCGTGACCTACACCTATGCCCCTGACGGATTCCTCTGGAAAAAAGAGAACGCCCGAGGCACCACGGCCGCCTACTCCTATGCGCAGACATCCGGCGGGAAAAAGATACCTGATCGTGTCAGCGGAATCAGTTACGATGACGGCGTCACTCCGGCGGTGGCCTTCACCTACCACCCGGACGGCAGCCTGAAAACCGTCACCGATGCCGCTGGCACACAGGGTATCAACCTATCTGGCAGCAGCACACTGGTACGTAACAGTGTTTACTACGGCAACGGCCTGCTCAACGGGGTCGTATTCAACCGAACGCAAATCGATGAAGACCATCCTTTAACACTCCAGCTTAACGTAGCAGGCGAACCCGTCCTGCCAGACGCCAACGGCTCCCTGTCTTACAATAACCCGGTGCCAGTGTTCTCACAGTCCTACGACTGGTGGCTTGGCAAGAAGTTGGTCCTCATGAACACCGGCGGCCTAAGCTACAGCTACCACAACGGCCTTGTGCGCAGGCGCACGGTGCTCGGACTGGGGAACCAGACCAACTTCCGCTATATGCCGGATGGTGCCATCAAGAGCATCGCCACAGAAACGAGGCGCTACTCTTACCGTGGCCGGATGATGGGCATCCACGGAGGTTCGGATTCCTGGGACTACACCTTTGATAGCCGTGGTCGGCGCGAGACACAAACCTGGGGTGACTGGACGCCATACTCTCCGGATTATATTAACCAGTATCCCCGCCGCTGGCGCTATCAGTATAATGAACGCGGGGAAGTGGAGACAGCGGATCGCGAAGGACTTCTGCAGGACGAAGGGACGCTCATCGAGCCGCTGAGCCACCAGCGGCGAAAATACGAATACGATTTGATGGGCAACCGACAAACAGCCACGCAAGGCACCACACTGACGGAACAGGCTGACTTCACCCAGGTTTACAGTCCACAGGCGCTCCAGCAATATAGCGGCATCATACGCGGACGCACGGCCGAGATCACGGGCGCGGCACCGGAGGACGCGATTGTGTCGCTGCGCATCGATGACGGCGTGCCCTTCACGGTGGATCGCACGCAGCGGCCCAGTCAAACGGTGGAACACAACAGCTTCCGCCATCTTCACACCGTTACCGGGCCTAACGCGGACGAGGCGCGGTGGGCCAAGATGGAATTCACCGCCACTCAGGGGGCCGCCAGCACGCAGCGGCGAGGCTTTGTTTATGTGCCGCCCGCCAATGAAGTTCCGCAGTATGACCTGGATGGCAATCTCATCCAGGACGGGCAATGGGTGTACACCTGGGACGCAGAGAACCGTTTAGCGAGTGCAACGCAGAAGGTGATCAACCGAGCGCCGGGCGTGGAAGGACCGAAGCGCCAGCGGTTGGAGTTCGCCTACGATTACATGAACCGCCGCATCGCCAAAAAGGTCTTCCAACTTGAAACTTCAAACTTGGAACCTGCAACCTGGCATCTTGTGAAAGACCTGCGTTTCGTGTATAATGGCATTCACATGATCGCGGAACTCGACGCCACCTTCGCCACCGGCACGGGCGTGGCGGGCATCACGCCCACGCGCGGTGTCGTGCGAACCTACCGGTGGGGGCTGGACGTGAGTGGCACCTTGACCGGTGCGGGCGGCGTCGGCGGGCTGATCTCGTTCACCTTTCAGGGAGTCAGCTATTTCCCCATCTCTGACGCCAACGGAAATATCTGTGCTATCCACGCGTATGGGACCGACCAGGTGATTCGCTTCGATTACGATCCCTTTGGCAACCGCCTCACCAACACCGGCCCCGACGTGGAAATCTGCCCCATGGGGTTCAGCTCCCAATACACCGACTCCGAAACCGGCCTCGTCTCCTACCTCTACCGCTACTACTCCCCGCAGCTCGGCAGGTTCCTCTCCAGTGACCCCATCGAGGAACAGGGCGGCATTAACCTCTACGGGTTCGTTGGCAATGATCCGGTGAATCGTTTTGATGTGCTTGGTTTGCGAGATTTCGTCGATTTTGCCAAGGATTACAAAAGTGTTGCCGACAAAGCGATCACCAATTGGGGCACGCGATATTTCGAGGGACAAGTTTCTCAGCAGAGTATCAAAGGATTACCTGCCTCACCTCTTATGCTCATGTTCTACTTCCGCAGGAATTGGGTGAGTGCGGCGACTGGAAGCAGTTACTCGTCAAACGATGTGTTCGATCTTACTGGCAGCGGATCATTAAAAAATCTGGCTGACGATGCGGACAAAAAAGTTCTGAAAGAGGACATTGAGCGGTTAGTGAAAGAATACACGTCCAAGGTTCAGTCCGGTCAGTCTGGCCATGTTGGATTTCATTTTTCGAACGAATACATGGGACTGGTGAGTAACTGGGCAATGAGGCTTGGCATACAGCACTACCAACTCAGTTTTGAAATGTCGTGTGATGTTCCATGCGTAAACGCTCCACTAAAACGAAAAGCCAAATGCAACGGCAACTTTGTTCTTTATGACCGGTACGATTTTAAACCAAATACAGCATTCGAATACCCGCTGTACTTCATCATGGATTTTATGGGGGAAAACAAATTTGGGATGGGTCTGCCGTTCCACACTTTTGGAAAGTGGCAGAAGAAGTATGATGTTGATATATCACCATGAAATTTTTCAACAAAGTAATCTTTGGCTATCGGCATCGTCCAATCCGCTGTGTGGTCGGATGCTTCGGGTTGTTTTTTATAGCAGCTTTGCTTCTCAATTTTTTTGCGCCTGAGTTATCAGGTCAATCCACTATCACAGCTCCAAAAGATGAAAATGAAGTTGTCTTTTGGGGGCTGTTATTGACAGCTTTGTTGATGGCATTGGCTGCAATTATCTCGCCAATAATCTTCTTTCGTGAGTGACTCGCACAGCTCGTCAGTTCCACACCGTTGCCAGCCATGAAGGTGCTCCGCCCGCTTTGACTCAGTCGCCGCCTCACGGCTCCTTCACCCTTCGGGCAGCTCGTGCCTCACTGTCTGTCTCGCCTCCTCCCATCGGCTCGGCGCACCCTCACCGCAAGGCAGTGTGCTCCTGATCGTCTCCGGTTGACTCGTTCGCTTCGCTCATCTGTATCCGTCAATCGAGGTGCCATAGCCCCGCCGCTTGACTTTCGTCGGCGGGTCAGGCGGTCGCGAGGGGAAATGGTGTCAGTGTGCAAAAATTTGACCGATGGATGCCAGCCTAATGAGTGAACGTTCTGGCAACATGAAACACCGCTGGGGACGTCATGGGTTGATCGCCTCATAAGCCACGAGCGAAGGTTCCATGGCTTTGAGGGCGGTGGCCCAGAAGTCGGGGTTGGTCAGATCTTCGCCGAGGGTTTGCTTCACAACCTCTTCGCAGGTGGCGCTGCCGGTCATGGAAAGGAAGGCCTCGTAGCGGGGGAGGAAGGATGGGCCTTCGGCTTTGAAGCGGGCGAACAGCGCCTGACTGAGCAGGTAGCCGAAGACGTAGGGGAAGTTGTAAAAGCTGATGCCGCTGATGAAGAAGTGCATCTTGTAGGCCCAGAACATCGGATCGGTGCCGTCGGGCAGCAGGGTGTCGCCATACATCTGGCGCTGCGCCGCGCTCATGAGTTCGCTGAGGCGGCTCACGCTGACCTCACCAGCGGCACGCTCGGTGTAAAAGGCCTTCTCGAACTCGTAGCGCATCGGGATGTTGATCAGATACGCATGCGCCCGCAGCATCTCCTGGTCGAGCAGGTAGGCTTTGGTGGCCTCGGTGAGGCCGGGATCATTCATGAGCCCGTTGAGCAGGATCATCTCGCCGAAGTTGGAAGCCGTCTCCGCCAGCGTCATCGGGTAGCTGGATGCGAATGACCGAGCGGGTCGCAGCACGCAGGAATGCCAGGCATGACCCACCTCATGGGCGAGCGTGACCATGTCATGCACGGTGCTGTGGAAGGTCATATAGACGCGTTCCTCGTGCTTGAACTGCGAGCCGGTGCAGAACGCGCCGGGTCGCTTGCCGGCACGCGGTTGGGATTCGATCCAGCGATTCGCCAGCATCTCGCGGAAGTAAGCGCCGAGTCGCGGATAAGCGGCGCTGAAGGCTTGATCGACGGTTTTGCAGGCCTCGTCCCAATCGAGCGGCTTTTCCTCCGGCGCGGCGATTTGCGGCGCTTCGAGGTCAAAGTAGTGCAAAGCCGCTGTGCCTTGCAGTTTCGCGGCTTTTCGTAGGGCACGACGCGGCAACTCGATGTGCGTGTGAATGGCCTCCAGCATGGCATCGAGCGATTTCCGACTCATCGCCCCATCGAACAGCGGCGTGTCGAGGAAGTGCGGAATGCTCCGGCGACCGTAAAGACTATGCCGCGTGCCCGCGATGCCGTTCAGCGCCGCCGCGAGCGTCACCGAGTGATCGTTCCAAGGCTTCTGCCCATCGTGAAAGGCTGCCTCGCGCAGCTGGCGGTCCGGCTCGGACATCAAAGCGCGGCGTCGCGACATGGGAACGGTCTCCTTGTGCCCATCCGGGAAGGTCATCTGGAATTCCATCTTGCCCGTGAGCGTGTCGTAAAGCCGTCCCCAGGCATGCAGGCCGTTCACATTCAGATCCGCGGCCAGCGATTCCATCTCCGCGCTCATTTGGTGCTGTCCCTCATAGCGCAGACGCTTCACCGCATGCTCCGCATCCTTCAAAGAGGCATCCGCCAGCATCGCCGCAAACGCTTCCTCGCTCAGTGCCGCCAGCGTGGACCGCAGCGAGGCCATCAGCTTCGTGCTCTCTGCCTCCAGCGTGGAAATCCACGCCTCGTCCGCCTTCACCGCCTCGTCATTCGCGTCATCCGCCGAAAGGCATCCCAGGTAGGCCGCGAGATGCCCGAGACGGTCGCTGAGGGCTTCGATGTCATTGATGGTTTGGGCGAGTTCCTTCGTGTCGGAGGTCAGCGCCGCCGTGCGGGCCTTCATCGCCTCGATGTCGCGGACGAGCGCGGCTTTGAAGTCAGCGTAGTCAGGCTTTCCAAAGCCGGAAAACCAGGATTCGAGCGACCAGCGGTCAGGAGTGGTGGGGGCGGGATGGGACATTGGCCTCCCGTTACGGCGGAACGTTCGTGGATCAACTCCGAGGAAGGAGCTTGGCGTGCTCTCGCGGCTGGGCTAGTCTCGCCGCGATGCTGGAGCGCTTCCTTCCCATGCTGAACAACCTCGACCCCGACCTGCGGGAGGTCTTTCTGCAAAAACTCCGGGTGCGCTGGACGCACACCTCCACCGCGCTGGAAGGAAACACGCTCAACGAAGGCGAGACACTCGGCGTGCTTCAGTATGGCCTCACCATCGCCGGAAAACCTCTCGCCCACCACAACGAGGTGCTTGGACACAGCAGGGCCATCGAGCTGGTTTATCGCCTCATTAGCGAATCGCGTGCTTTGAGCGAAACGGATCTCCATGCGCTGCACTCGGCGGTGCAGACGAGTGTCGAGGTGGATTACCTGAAACCCATCGGGGCCTGGAAATGCGAGCCAAACTCCACCCTGGCCAAACAGGGTGGAAAAACGGTGGTCAACGACACCTACGCCTCGCCGGAGCAAGTGCCCGCGCTCATGAAGGACTGGCTGGCAGCCTTTGAAAGCCGCCGCCGCGATACGAGCGTGAGTGCTCTCGACGCCTACGCCTGGAGCCACGCCACCTTTGTCCGCATTCATCCCTATGCCGATGGCAATGGACGCCTCGCCCGCCTCATTGCCAACATCCCGGTCATTGAAAAAGGCTGCCTGCCAGTCCTCGTTCCTGCCGAAGATCGCCTCGCCTACATCGAGTCCCTCGCGGTCTGGCAGCTTGCCAGCGGGGCAGCGCGTGCGGGAAGTGATCTGGTAGGTGATGGAGCCTCCTTCCAAGCGTTTCAAGCACTCTGCGTCCGGTGGGATGCTGCCTCATCGGTGATGCTGGATGAGGTCATGGAAGTCCAGGGCAAAAGAATCTCTGGGCACGGGATGTGGAGCAGGGAGTAATTGATGGTTCCCCAAGCCGGATAGACAGGAGAATGGGGACAAAGGAATGATGCATTGGTTTCCCCTGTCCACATTCCTCTGTCTTCTTCAGCCTACCGGCTCACACGTCCGCCGCCATCGCCGTGCATGAGGGCTTCGATCTCGGCGCGGGTGCTGTAGTTGTAGTCACCCTCGATGGAGTGGGCCAGGCAGCCAGCGGCGGTGGCGAAGGAAATCGTCGTTGGAGGATTGGAGTGCTGGAGAAATGAAAAGATGAGGCCGGCGGTGAATGCATCGCCCGCGCCGAGACGGTCGATGACTTGGGTGATGGTGTAAACCGGCGCGGTGTGCAGCGTGTCGGTGGCGGCGTCGTAAAGAGCGCCGCTGAAGCATTGCGCGGCGGAGGTGCTGCCATCGCGTAGGGTGAAGGCGGCGTGGGTGAGATGGGGAAACTCGGCGAGGATCTGCTTCGCGAGGGCTTTTAAATCGCCGGTGAACTCGATGCCGAGCATGGCGGTGGCATCGCTGATGCCGCCGACGAAGACGGTCACATGCCGCAGCAACTCACGCATCGTGCGGGTGGCGAGTTCGCGAGCGCTGAGCGGTGGCTCCCAGCGCCAGAGCTTGGTGCGGTAGTTCATGTCGCACACGACCTTGATGCCGCGCTTTTGAGCCTCCTGCACGGCGAACAAGGCGACCTCGCTGGCATTCCGCGAGATCGCGGGTGTGATGCCGGAGATCACGAACCATTCGCAGCCATCGAAAAGGGACGACCAATCATAGGCCGAGGCCGGTGTGAGAGCCACGGAGGAGGCTTCGCGGTCGTAGATGACATGGCCGCCGCGTTGATTCGCGCCGTGTTCGAGGAAGTAGATGCCGAGACGGCCTTCCGGCGTGCGCAGGAGGTGTTGGGTCTCCACGCCGAGGCTGCGCAGATCGGCCACGCAAGCATCGGCGAGGGCGTTTTCCGGCAAAGCGGTCACGAAGGCCGCATCAATGCCGAGATAGGCCAGCGAGGCCGCGATGGAGGCTTCCGCGCCGGCAAAGGTGGCCTGCAGGCTTCCGGGCAGCGCCTGCTGAAAACGGGCAAAACCCGGTGTGGCGAGACGCAGCATGATTTCGCCGAAAGTTACGACGCGGCTCATGGGCGGACGGTTTGGATGATGCCGGTGATTTCAGCGGCCAGCGCCGTGATGGCCTGCCAGTTGCCTTGCGCGATGAGATCCTTCGGTGCCAGCCAGGAACCGCCGAGAGCGAGCACGGAGGGCTCCTTCAAATAGGTGGCGGCATTCGCGGCATTCACGCCGCCGAGCGGGATGAACTGCACGCCGAGGTGCATGAAGGGCGCGGCAATCGTCCGCAGATAGGGCAGGCCACCGCAGGGTTCGCAGGGGAAGAACTTCAATACGCGGCAATCGGCTTCGAGAGCCATCTCGATGTCCGTCGGCGTGCAAACGCCCGGCGCGAAGGGCAGGCCGATGTTTCGCGCCTCGGCCACGACACGCGGATTCATGCCCGGAGCTACCCCAAAGCTAGCCCCGGCCTCCTTGGCCTCATTGGCCTGGCCCGGCGTGAGGATGGTGCCCACGCCCACCGTCATCTGCGGCGCCTCGGCGCGGATGGTGCGCACGCAATCAAGCGCCGCCGCCGTGCGCAGTGTGAGCTCAATGCCATTCACGCCTCCGGCGAGCAGTGCCCGCGCCAGCGGCACAGCGTCCTCAACACGATCAATCATGAGCACGGCGATGACACCGGTGCGGTGGAGTTTGTCACGAAGCGGAGCAGGGAAAGCGCTGGTCATGGCGGCGAAGCAGGACGGGAGAGGCCCTTTTGCAACCCAAAGTAACGAGGGGCTTGGATTGGTGAGAAAAGCCGTTGTCAGCCCTGCGCCAATGGCGCAGGGTGTTTACGTGGAATTTGTGGAGTTCAGCCAATTTGCCCGCAACATCACTCTTCTGGGAGATGATGAGGAATACCTCGCGCTTCAGATCGCTTTGATGGAGCGTCCAGACGCGGGCGCCATCATTCCTGGCAGTGGCGGTCTGCGTAAACTCCGCTGGGCAGGTAGTGGTCGCGGTAAGCGCGGCGGTCTCCGGCTCATTTATTACTACGTCACCGCCGAGGGCCAGATTTTGCTACTACATCTCTACGCCAAAAACGAGATGGAAGATTTACCGCCTGCACTGCTTAAAAAACTCAAACAAGAAGTCGAACAACACCTCTCATGAAAACCGCGAAGCCATCCAAATCCAAACCTTTGGGCGAAGAGTTGATCGAGTCTGTGCGTGAAGCTGGAGCCGTCCTGCGTGGTGAAAAACCTGCCGCCCGCGTGTGGAGCCTTACCAAACTAGAAGACGGTACCATCAAGCGTGTGCGTGTGCCGGCTACCGCCCATCAGAAACAACAGGCTGTACGCTGGAAGGAACGCACTGAGGCCGCTCAGGCACGCTCTGCCCTATCACTGTCGCAGACCGAATTTGCCAACCTGCTTGGCATCAGTGTTCGCACCTTGCACCAGTGGGAGCAGGGGAGGCGTCAGCCCACTGGGGCAGCCAGAATGCTTTTGAAGATCGCTCACATGCAGCCCCGGCTTCTCAAGCGAGCCATAGCGATGCTTTGAGTGCCGGAAAACGACAACGATCATGTGTCGAATAGACCAAAGCGTCTCAGCCTATCGAGGTGGCCCCCGGCGTTTCCATTCAATCTTCGGAATATTGATGCGTTGGTCGATTATCCCATCCCATTCGATGCCAAATCGGACTCGCTCCAACTCCTCTTTGAGGGCAAGACCTATCTTCATCTTATCGGGAACATCTCCGTCAATGTGATCAAATGCTACCATGAGTCCGCCTCCATCGACCGCCCGTTCTAGATCCTGTCCATGGTAAAAACAATACCCGATGTATGGATGCGCCGGACGAGCCGAAAGGATTTCAAACGCTTCCTGGTGTCCGTCTGACATTTCAAATCCTGAATTCTGCAGGCAGAGAATGTTTCGTTTCTCAAGTGCCCTGAAAGCAGCGTCAAGCCGGTCACAATCCGTCTGGACAGGCCAGTTCTTTTCCGCCTCGCTCTTCTTCGTAAACTCTGAAGCGACTGCCTCACGAAGGAATTCCTCGTGAGCATCATCTTCGAGGAGATCGTCGATCATGACATCGACTTCGTCCGCTGTGTAAAAACCTGACCAGACCCACTTTCTGATCGCATTCAGGATGTGTTTGTCTGTTTCGTTGAGGTCTGAATTGGTGATCATGGGCTTTGCTTGCTCTAAGGGTGCATGTTTCTCACATGATTGTAGGGCGGAAATCAGACAGAAGATTCCGATTAGATGGGTGCATCTCATGCTTCGAATTGGTGACGGTTACTCCAGTCAGGTTCAAACGCAGGGCTGTTTTACTTCGTGATCTTCAAATCATCCACATAGATCCAGTTGTCCGTGTTGATCTCGGGATGGCGATACATGCCGAGCTTGAGGAAGTGCTGGAAGTCGTTGTGCATGTTCGGACCGGTGGCGGTGGCGACGGGCTGGGTCATGTCGTCGAGGTAGAAGGTGGCTTTGCCATCGGCTTTTTGGGACCAGTGGATCTCGATGGCGATGTGGTGCCACTTGCCGGGCTCGATGAAGATGGGGCCGTGTTTTTGCGATTGATCGGGGCCGTAGGCGATGCCGAAGCCGAGCTTGCCCTGCAATTCGCCGAGGCCGAGGAGCACGGGCGGACTCTTCGACGCAAAGCTGTCCCAGCTTTCACCACGCGAGCTATCTGGCTGATCGTGCCACTGGCCGATGATCCACCAGCGATTCTTCGGCGCATCGGAGACGAACCCTTTCGGCACCATGAAACGCCACGCGTAGCGCACGGTGTCACCCTGCTTGTGCGGGTAATCGATGCTGATCTCGGCGCGGATGCCGCCGTGGAGCTTCTTTTGGCCCGGTAGCACATGCAGTCCGAGATGCTGCGCGGCTCCTTCGCCGAGAAGCGCAATGTTTTCGATGGCCGGGACTTCGACGTGGGCAAATTCGAGTAAGTCCTCAGGCATCACCGCACGAAGATAGGCGAGCTCTTTCTCCCGTGCCGCAGGATCGGCACTGCGACCACAGCACGGCAAAAGCAAGAGCATGGCGGCGAGGCCAAAGCCGCGGAGCGGAGCAGGGAAAACGCGGGTCATGACGGCGAAGCAGGACGGGAGGAAGGCGATTGCAACCTTCAAAACAGCGGTCGCTGAAACCTTCTCCTTCCTGCGACTGTATCTTCGCCTCATGCGCCGCTTCTTTTTGCTTCTCACCCTCACCACGCTTCACGCTGCCCGACCCGATGTGCCGCTGCCGGAGGGCGTCACCGTCGAAAACGGGGCGCGGTTCGTGGATTTGAATGGCGATGGTTTCGACGACCTCGTTTTCTCCAACCGCGAGCGTTACGGCGTCTTCATCTTCAATGACGTGGAGAAGAAAAACCTCGGCTGGTTTCGCGGGTGGACGCATGTGATGCGCGAGGGCAGGGCAGGGGATGCGAATGCGCTGCCACTGACGACGCGTGACGATGTGGCTTTCAAAGACGGGGCGATGTGGGTGGCGGGTGAAAAGCATCTGAGCTATGCCGAACTGCTGCGGCCTCCGGCACCGGCACAACGGTCGCCGGAGGAGTCGATGAAGGCCATCCATCTGAAGCCGGGCTTTCAAATCGAACTCGTGGCCGCCGAGCCGCTCGTGCAGGACCCGATCTTCGTCGATTGGGATGAGAAAGGCCGGATGTGGGTCGTCGAGATGGCGGACTATCCGTTTCACGAGTATCAGGGTGTCACACGAAGTGGTCGCGTGAAGATCCTGACCGATGAAAATGGCGATGGCCGCTACGACAAGGCCACCACCTTCCTCGACGACCTGCTTTACCCGACCGGTCTCGCGCTTTGGAAGGGCGGCGTTTACATCGCCAGCGTGCCTGAGGTGTTTTTCGCCGAGGATACGAATGGCGATGGCCGTGCCGATAAGCGCACGCCAATCCTCACCGGCTTCCATCAAGGCAATCCGCAGCATCTGGTGAATGGTTTTGCCTGGGGACTCGATGGCTGGCTCTACGGCGGCAATGGCGATAGCGGTGGAAAGGTCGTCGAAGTGAAAAGCGGCAAGGAGTTCGATCTCAGCGGTCGCGATTTCCGCTTTCATCCCGAGACGCACGAGTTCCAGCTCCTCGCCGGAAGGGCGCAGTATGGCCGCTGGCGCGATGACTTTGGAAATTGGTTCTCCGGCAACAACAGCAACCTCGGCTGGCATTATTTCCTCGATGATCGCTACCTCGCGAGGAATCCCAAACTCGCGGTGCCGACGCTCAAGCAGAACCTCAACCCCAGCGGCACGAAGGTCTTTCCGGTCAGCACGCCGGTGCGTCGCCTCAATCAGCCGCAGTCCGTGAACACGCTCACCTCCGGGTGCAGCGTCATCCCATATCGCGACACGCTTTTCGGCCCCGGCTATGAAAACAGTCTCTTCATCTGTGAACCCGCGAACAACCTTGTGCATCGCGAGGTGCTCGTGCCGGAGGGCATCAGCTTCACCAGTCGGCGTGCCGAGGATGAGCAGGATCGCGAATTCCTCGCCAGCGAGGACCACTGGAGCCGCTTCACGCAGGCTCGCACGGGGCCGGATGGCTGTTTGTATGTCGTCGATTTCTACAGGCTCATTTTGGAGCACCCGGAGTGGATTCCGCCGCAGATGCTGGCGCATTTGGATCTGTATGCGGGCGGGGATAAAGGCCGCATTTACCGAATCAGTCCGATCGGACGGATCGGTCGAATCGGAAAGATCTCTCTCGAATCCTCCAACGGCTGGCAGCGTGATACCGCCCAGCGTTTGCTCATCGAGCAAAAAGCCACCTGGAGCACCGAGATGCTCCACGAAAGCCCCACCATCGCTGTGCAGCAGCTTTGGACGATGCACACGCTGGGCACATTGAAGCGCTCGCACCTTCTCGCGGCCTTCCAATCGCCTTCCGCGCATGTTCGCGAGCATGCCATCCGCCTCGCCGAGGACCAAGGCATGACCGCCGACCTCATCAGCCTGCAAAACGATCCTGACCTCCGCGTGCGCACCCAGCTCGCCTTCTCGCTGGGCGAAACCTCCAACGACACACTCACGGCTCTCGTCCAAGCCGAGCCCGCCAACAAGAACCTGCTCATCGCCGCCCTTTCATCCTCTCCGAATCATCCCGAGGCCGCGACTTGGCAGAAAGCGCTCAAAGCACCACCGCAAAGCTCCACCGCTCCTGCACTCCAAATCATCACCAACCACAATCCGGACCGCGAAAAGGTCGTCAAAGCTTACGCAGGCGTCTCGAAGCTCACCGGCGATCCCGCCAAAGGTCACACGATTTACCTCGCCACCTGCTCCGCCTGCCACCGGCTCAAAAATGAAGGCAACGAGATCGGTCCCGATTTGAGCACCGTGGCGGCCAAGCCGGATGAGCAGCTCTTGGAGGCCATCCTCGATCCGAATCGAGCCGTCGAGCAGCGTTACCTCACCCACACCATCCGCACGAAGGATGGCAAAGACCACACCGGCCTCCTCGCCGAGGAAACCGCCAACAGCCTCACCCTCAAGCTCGGCACCGCCACCGAGGTCATCCTCCGCGCCGAAATCGCCAAGAGCACCCCCGGCACCCAATCCCTCATGCCCGCCGGTCTTGAATCGGTGCTCAAAGCTCAGGACATCGCCGATCTGCTCGCCTGGATGCGGGCGAGGTGATCTCCAGTTGGTTTGAATCTATTGTCCTGAGTATAAAATTCATAACAAAGCTTGCGCCCTGGCGTTTAAGGAAGGTAAATTACCAACCACCTTCCTTCTGCTGCCCTTTGACCTCTGTTTTGCCCATTTTCGATCCTAGCCTGGCCCTCCTGCGGACCAGTGAGCCGCGTGCGGCCATGCCCGCAGGGCAGGTGGCGGAGGCGCATGCTCGAAAGTCGGGATGGACGCTCGATCTCGTGCGCACGGAGGCGGCCTTTGAAGCCCTAGAGCCTGCCTGGGATACCCTCGTGGAGCAGATGCAGGTCGCCACGCCCTTCCTGCGCTGGGCCTGGGTGAGGCGCTGGTGGTCCCATTTTCATCGGGGGAAGCAGCTCGCCATCGGCGTGCTGCGGGACGGGCAGGGAACCCCGCTCGCCATTGCTCCTTTTGTGCTTACACCGGGCCACCGGCCCTTTCGTTCGCTGCTGCGCCATCTCACTTGGATCGGCGGCATGGGCCGCGTGGTGGGTGAGCGCATGGATCTCATCATTCCGGCTGGTCGTGAGGCGGAGATGGCACCGCCGCTGCTACGCCTGCTCGATGTGCTCCAGGATGAATGGCAGGCGGTGTGGCTGCCGTGTGTGCCCTCGGATTCTCCCTGCGTGCCGCACTACCGAGAGGCTCTCGACCGTGCTGGCTGCAGCGCGGATATCGCCGATGTGCAGCCCTGCCGCTTCACTCCCGTGCCGTCGGACATGAAGACCTTCGAGGCCCCCCGCTCCTCCCGCTGGCGGCGGAATCTGCGGAACCGTTGGTCCGCCTTTCTCGATAAGCATGAAGGCCGCCGCTGTCTCTCCGGCGTGGATATGCCGCATGCGGAGGCCTTCGATCACCTAGCCAGGCTGCACCGTCTGCAATGGCCCGATGGCGTGAGTAATTTCGTCCGGCCCGAGGCCTGGGCTTTTCACCAGCCGATGGCACTCGAATGGCTCGAAAGTGGCCGTGCCATCCTGTGCTTTCTCATGGCCGGAGACCGCGTCGTGGCCGCCACCTACGGTCTGGTCGAGCGTGGGCGATTCAGCCTCTTCCAGCAGGGATGGGACAGCAATTTTAAGCACCTCTCCATCGGCAATCTGGCCGTCCACTGGAGCCTCGAAACCGCCGCCGCACGCGGCATCCACACCTACGACACGCTGATCGGTGACTGCCGCTACAAGGCGGAATGGTGCCCGCAGCTCTCCCACACGCTGGATTTCGAGACCTTCCATCCCGAGGTGCTTCGCGGCCATGTGTTTCGAGCCCTGCGCCATCTGCGCCGTGCGATCACGCGATGCTTTTTCCCGCCTCCGGGTCAGGATCAATCCAGCGAGGGGATGGAGTGAGGAAATCATCCATCAAGCCGAGCGGTGCCATGAGAAAGAGCTGCCGAGAGGACTCAATCCAGTCTTTCACGGCGGCTGAGGGATTGAGAATGTTCATCCTCCCATATGACGTGCTGCTTTTTCAGCAGGCGGTGAGTTCGCCCATCACAAAAGCACCACACTTCGCCCCAAACCGCACCTCATCGGGGAAGGTGGTCGCGTATTGCTCGTATGTCCGCCATGCGCCCGCTCGTCCTTTCTGTCCTTTTCGTCTCTTCCGTCCTGTGCACCGCTCAGCCGGTCACAAAGAAGATCGACCTTCTCGACGTCATCCGCAGCGGCGCGGTCGAGCATCATGTGAACCCCAAGATGGATTTCCACGATGATCCCAAAGACATCTGGACCTTCGCCAAAGACGGCACCTTCAACATCTCCGGCCGCGGCTACGGCTATGTCGCCACGAAGGAAAACTACCGCGACTACCACCTCGTCATCGAATTCAAATGGGGCACGAAGACTTGGGGGGCCCGCGAAAAGAAAGCCAAGGACAACGGCATCCTCCTCCACGCCTACGGCCCGCACGGAGCCTACAGCGACACCTGGATGGCCAGCATCGAGGCGCAGATCATCGAAGGCGGCGTGGGTGACATCTTGGTGCTCTCGCCCAAGCTCGCCGATGGCACGGAACTCACGACTTCGCTCTCCGCCGAGTTCGTGCTCGACCGCGATAAGGAGAAGATTTGGAAACAAGGCTCCCCACGCCAAACCGTCACCAAAGGCCGCATCAACTGGCGTGGCCGCGACGAAGACTGGAGCGACACCGTTGGCTTTCGTGGCAAGAACGATGTCGAAAGCCCCAGCGGCGAGTGGAACCGCCTCGAAGTCATCGCCAAGGGCGATACGCTGCAATACTTCGTCAACGGAGCGCTCATCAATGAGGCCTTCGATTGCAAACCCGCCGAAGGAAAAATCCTCCTTCAGACCGAGGGCGCGGAAATGATCGTGCGTCGCTACGAGCTGTATCCGCTCGGCGAGTTCCAAGAGAAATGGTCCGCCATCCAGGCCAGCGGCGGCAGCGACATCGGCGCGGTGCGAGATGGTCAAAGCGAAGCCCTTTCACCCGAGGAAAGCATGAAGCGCATCCAGCTCGACGGGCCGTATGAAGTCCAGCTCGTCGCCGCCGAACCGCTCGTGCTCGATCCCGTCGAGGCCACTTGGGATGAAAAAGGCCGGATGTTCGTCGCCGACATGCGCGACTACCCGCTCGGCCCGCCGAATCCTGGCGATCCGTGGCTTTCTCGCATCCAACTCCTCACCGATGAGGATGGCGATGGCCGCATGGACAAGGCCGTGACCTTTGCCGACCACATGGACAACGTGCAGGGCCTCCTGCCTTACGACGGCGGCCTCATCGCCACCACGCGCAGCCAGATTCTCTTCCTCAAAGACACCGACGGCGACAACAAAGCCGACCTCATCAAGCCCCTCATTCGCGGCTTCAATCCCAAGCACAGCCAGCTCCAGGTCAGTGCGCCGCGCTGGGGCCCGGATGGTTGCGTGCATTTCAACAACGGCCTCGATGCCCGCGAGATCTATCCCGCCGATGCACCCACGAAGGTCGTCGGCATCCCCGGCTCCAATTTCAAATGGGACCCCAAGACTGGCGAGATCACGCCTACCGGCGGCAAAGGCCAATACGGCGGCGCGTTCGACGACTACGGCCATCATTTCTACTGCTCGAACCGCAACCCGCTCATGTTCACCGTCATGCCCTACGAGGCCATGCTGCGGAATCCGCACGCCGGCATCACGCAGGTGCATGAAGACATCGCCACGCCCGGCGCGGAGACTCGTGTCTATCCGCTGCAAATCACCCACACCACCGCCGATGCCCACGCCGGCACCAACACCGCGTGCAGCGGCCTCGGCGTCTATCGCGGCCACTTGATGCCCGAACTCAAAAACAACGTCTTCGTCCCCGATCCCACCGGCCAGCTCGTCACCCGCTATAAAGTCGAGCCCAACGGTGCCTCGCTCAAAGCCACGCGTGTCGGTGATCGCACGGAGTTCTTCCGCAGCAGCGACGAATGGTGCCGCCCGGTGAACTTCACCACCGGCCCCGACGGCGCCATCTACATCTGCGACATCTACCGCCGCTGGATCGACCACGCCCGCTTCTTCCCCGAAGAGTTCGTCAAAACCCACGACATGCGCCAAGGCGAAAACCACGGCCGCATCTGGCGCGTGGTGCCGAAAAAGAGTGGTCCAGCCGTCCCGGCAGGTTCTGTCGCAGCCGGGACGGCTGCACCACACTTCCCAGCCCTCAAAGAGCACGCTGGACGCATCATCTTCAACAAGCTGCTCCTCAAGGTTGACGCCGATGATCAACCCGATGGTCAGCATCTCGCTATTCGCACCGATGCTATTTGCCAATATCCCGAAGACCCCTGGATGGCCAAAGCAGCACTTTCATCCAGCACCTACACCGCAGGCCATGTTTTGGCTCAGTTGCTAGCCGATGAGCGATTCTCGAAAACCTACTCAGCGAACCGCAACGACACGATCCGTTCGTTCGCCAGCGCTTCCATTGCTTCGAAACACGCTCCAGACATCGAGAAGCTGCTCAGCGTCTTGAAGATCGCCCCCGGCCAACTCCTCTGGTGGAAGCCCGCCTTGCTTCAAGGCCTCGCCAAGCTCCCCAAAGGCCACGAAGACGCCGCCCTAGAGATCGCCGCCCTGCAATCCAAGATCGACGCCATTGTCGCCGACTCCAAAGCGCCGATCGATCAACGCCTCGCCGTGCTGCCGCTGCTGGCCTCGCGGAAATGGGCTGCCGTCGAGCCGGTGATGAAGAACCTGCTCACCAGCAACCAGCCCACCGAACTCACCACCGCCGCCGTGGCCTTGTTGAAGAAATTCAGCGCCACCAGCACCGCGCCGCTCATTTACGACCTGCTGCCCAAAGCCGGTCCCGCCTTGAAACGCGACCTCGTGACCATCCTCACCGCCAATGGCACCACCGCGCTCGAACTCTTCAAGCGCATGGACAAAGGCGAGTTCCCGCCCGCGTGGGTCGATGTCGAAAAACGCTGGGCCTACCAGCGCGGCAAAGGCGAAATGGCCGAACTCGCCAAAAAACTCTTCGGTGAGGCCAACACCGACCGCGCCAAGGTCGTCACCAGCTACCTCGACGCCGCCAAGAAGCCCGGCGATGCCAAAAAAGGCCAGCAACTCTTCGCCACCATCTGCATCACCTGCCACCGCCACGGCCAGCTCGGCGTCGATGTCGGCCCGCCGCTCTCCGACGTCAAAGTGAAGCCCCCCGAGGCCCTCCTCAGCGACATCCTCGATCCCAACCGCATGTTCGAAGCCCGCTGGAGCGCCTACACCATCGAGACCAAAGACGGCCGCACCCTCGCCGGCCTCATCCAAAGCGAAACCACCGACGCCATCGTACTCGCCATGCCCGGCGGCACCAAAGAAACCCTCTCCCGCAGCGCCATCAAAGACATGAAGAGCCTGGATCGGACGCTGATGCCCGACGGCCTCGAAGCGGCGATTTCCAAAGAGCAGATGAGTGATTTGATCGCGTTCTTGCTGGGGAAGTGAGGCGCGAACATCGGGATTCCCCGAGGATTACGGGTTCGCGATCACGGTCATTCTCAGAAAGCGCCCCAAGGAACCGTTCGCCGGAATGCCACCTGCTTTTAGATTGCCGCTGCTGTAATCGGTGATGTTGGTGCTGCTCCAGTTGGATAAATCGACCGATTTTTCGAGCGCTAGGACAGTGTCCGGACGGGCGGTGAATCCAAGACTCAGGCGAAAAAAACCACCGGAAAAGTCGCTCGTGGGCTGCGGGCGGCTTGTTGACAGGTCCATTCGAGTTCCCACAGCATATTCAAACAAATTGGAGAAGCCGTCGGCATCCGTGTCTTGAACTGGCCGCTGACGAACGGAGTGTGAGACTGCGGTGACCGCGTTGAGCCGGCCGCCTGTGGTGCAAAGTCCGCTGTAAGCCGGACGGCTGATGACAGAGGAAAGAATGCTGTTTTTGATCTCGGTGGCCTTCCATGACGCGTTCAGGTATTTGATCGCGGTAGCGACGGCGGTGACATACGGGGCAGCTTGCGAGGTGCCTGTGTAGAGTGAGTAGGAGGTGCCAAGGATCGGCGCATTGATTTCACGGCCTGGCGCAAAAAGATCGACACTCACCGCCCCATAATTGGAGGGATTGAAAGATCCAGACCAGCGTGCGTCCGTCCGGTCATGATTTCCGACGGAAATGATATTGGTGTGCGTGTAACTGCTCGGATAATTCGGCGTGACGTCGTTGTTCATCCCTTGGTTGCCTGCGCAGATGCTCAGGAGGATTCCGGCCGTCTGGCAAGCCGTAAACTCGGTGTTCAGACTGCTGCTGAAGGGGTAGTTTTGCAGGGAGAGATTCATCACCGGCACTCCCCTGAATCGGGCGTATGTTGTGGCCGCGATGAGGTTTGAAGTGGTTCCACTGTTTGATGAGTTAAGGATTTTGCAGACGACGATCTTCACTCCGCTGATCATACCAGCGATACCAGCCGAGTTGTTCCGGGTGGCGGCGATGATACCTGACACATTGGAGCCATGCCCATGGTCGTCCGCAGGGTTGTTGTCACTGTTCACAAAATCCCAGCCGGTGACATCGTCGACACGACCACTGGCGTCGTTGTCGATGCCATCGCCTGCGATCTCACCTGGATTTGTCCAAGCTAGGTTCAGCAGGTCGGGATGCGTCATGTTGAGTCCTGAATCGAGCACGGCGATGACCAGTCCTGGCGTGCCTTCGAGGATGTCCCAAAACTCAGGCGCATCCACATCCGCATCCACCGCACCGCTGGACTGCCCCGTATTGTGGTGCCCCCACTGTGTGGCAAAGCTGGTGTCATTTGGGGTGCCTGCGCCAAAACCCACACCATCAGGTTCGGCGGCAGCCACCATGTCAGGGAATTGAGAGAGAGTTTGCATCGCCTCCTTGAGCGAGTCCAAGCTGCTGTCAGCAAGTCGCACCGTGTAGAGGTCATCGGAAACAAGCTGTAGCACTTGCATGCCCAGACCCATGAGGTGTTTGGCAAAACTGTCCTGATTGATCCCCTGGACAGCTCGAACCAGCAACTGATCAGCCAGATAGACATTCCGGCCCACAAACAGCCATCTTCTTGCTGACACATCGTGCCTCCAGTCCTCTTGTACAAGCAGCAGCCTATCTTGAATATCCGAGCTCACCAATCGCTCCCTGGACCAATCACTCGATGAAAAACCAATCATCTGCGTGCGCTCAGCCAAAACTTGGCCGCGGGAAATCGCACGCTCAGCGGGGTCATTGGAGTCTGGCCTGTCAGAAGGGAATGCGATGGGAATACCCGGGGATCTGCGTTTAGCATCGGAGGATCTCATTCGCGCACTTTGCATGTTCGCATGCTTGCGTGATGGATAATCAACGCGCCTTTGATCTGCCGGGGGCGCGGGTGATTGTCGGCAAAGCAAAAAAACGGATCCGACTGCCGCCAGCATCGCCAGCGAAACCAAGATTGTTTTCTTAATCATGCAGGCAGGCTATAAAGTGATCAATGAGTGGTCAAGCAACGAGAACCAACGCTTTTGCACAACGTGAGAGCGCGGCCACACCGTGGCAGCCGCCCCCTCTTCCCGACGGCCTCGAAGCCGCGATCAACAAAGAGCAGATGAGTGACTTGCTCGCGTTTTTGCTCGGGAAGTAACATGGAGTGGTGACGATTCGTGGCCTTTGAGCAGTGATGGCGACCACTGGTCGCCACTCCCTCCGAGCTCACCCACGCCGCATCTGCTCCTGTTCGCGCTTGAGGGGCAGCCAGTAGTCACAATCGGCTGAGGGGTCTCGGTGGTCATCGCTTGCCCGTTTCGACCCGAGGCATTACGTTCGGTGAAAATGACGCCGGTTTAACAGACAGTAGATAGGGCAGTAGAATTGTCTGAGCCGAATTTTTGATTCTGAATCCTACTGCCCCCATTCTACTGCCTACCTCAGGGTGAAATCGCGGCGCGGCGTTCCCCTCCCAGCTCGCTTTCAGACATTCGTCACCACCGGCCCCTTCATCCGCAAAACGCAGCAGTCGAAATCCATCTCGACGGCTCCGGCGTCGCTGCGGCGGACTTGGACTTGGGGGCTGAGGGTGTAGAGTTGGCGACGGGAATCGGAGGGATCGGGGCTCATCTCGACGAGGGCGGCATCGCGGAGGTGGACGAGGTGCTTGATGGTGGCCTGGAGGCGTTTTCCCAGATGCCTGGCGCAGGTGGTAGCCGTGTGCGGCTTGCCATCGGCGAGCTGCTCCAGCAGGCGGCGGCGCAGCGGATCAGCCAGCGCGGCGAAGACCACGTCCCGGCGTGCGGCGGCGGGATCGGTCGCGTGAGCAGGTGGGCGGCTGCGCTTCGGCATGGAACGCGTTTTACCATGACGCCGCCTCCGCTGCCAAGCGCCATTTCCCGGCGTGGCGGCCCTGAGGCTGCGGCCGGTCGCCACGGATTCCATCCTGCCACTCCTCAGCCTCCCGAACCCGCGCCGCGTTTGCTTTTCACCTCACCCGAGGCTCCGGAGTCTCAGAAACCAATCGTTCCTGACCTGCCGGAATCTCCGAGGTGTCGTAAACGATCTCCAATCGCCGCAGCGGAGTCTGCGGAGCGCTGAAACCCAATCGTTCCTGACGTGCTGGAGTCTCCCAGGTGTCGTAAACGATCTTCAATCGCCGCTCCGGAGTCTGCGGAATGCTGAAAGCCAATCGTTCCCGTCGTGTCGGGGCCTGCCAGGTGTCGTAAACCATCTCCAATCGACCTGCGGGAGTCTGCCGAGTGTCGCCATGAATCTCCGACTGACCCACCGGAGTCTGTCAGGTGTCGTAAAGATTCTCCAACTGACCTGCCGGATGCTCCGGTGCTTGAAAAACGATTGGTTTTGGCCGGAGGGGAACTCCTGAGGGCACCGTTTGGGGACTGACCCACCCGCTGAAGAAGGCAAGCGGACGAGGGCGTCCGCACTCCTGCCTTGAAGGGGCGATCTCGACGGAGCCGATGGGCCGCTTGAGCGTGGCTTTTGCTCAGCGTTGAGTGAAAAAAAACTCGAAGCCCGTGACCGGACTTCGAGTTCGTGGAGAGAAGGGCTGGCGATCTGATCAGAGCAGGCACTCGGCGATCTGCACGGCGTTGAGGGCGGCTCCTTTGAGGAGCTGATCGCCGACGACCCAGAAGGCGAGGCCGTTGTCGAGGGCGCAGTCGAGGCGGAGGCGGCCGACGGCGCAGTTGTCGCGGCCGGCGATGTCGAGGGCGAGAGGATAGACCTTGCTGGAGGGATCGTCGAGCACATCGAGGCCGGGGGCTTTGAGCAGGACTTCGCGGGCGGCTTCGACGGTGACGGGCTTTTCAAACTCGGAGCTGATGGCGATGCTGTGGGCGCGGAAGACGGGGATGCGCACGCAGGTGACGGAGGCGCGGAAGTCCGGGTGATGCATGATCTTGCGGCCTTCGTTTTCCATTTTCATCTCTTCCTTCGTGTAGCCGCTCTCAAGGAAGCTATCGACGTGAGGGATGGCGTTGAAGGCGATCTGATGCGGATAGACGTGCGGCTTGCTGTCGAGCTTGGCGGCATCCCAAGCACGGTTTTCGCTGGCCCATTCGCGGGATTGGTTGGCGAGCTCTTCGATGGCCTGGGCCCCGGTGCCGGAGACGGCCTGGTAGCTGGAGGCGAAGATGCGCTTCACGCCGAAGGCCTGATGCAGGGGGTAAAGGGCCATCAGGGAGATGGCGGTGGTGCAGTTCGGATTGGCGATGATGCCTTGGTGAGACTTCACATCAGCGGCGTTGATCTCTGGCACGACGAGCGGGGTGCTGGGGTCCTGGCGGAAGTAGGAGGAATTGTCCACCACGACGGCTCCGGCCTTCACGGCATGCGGGGCAAAGTCACGCGAGATGCCACCGCCGGCGCTGAAGAGGGCGATGTCGATCCCCTTGAAGGAATCCGGCGTGAGCTCCTGGATGGTGATGTCCTGACCTTTGAATTTCATCTTCTTCCCAGCGCTGCGGGCGGAGGCGAGGAGGGTGAGACTGGCGACGGGAAAGGCGCGTTCTTCGAGGCAGCGGATCATTTCCACGCCGACGGCGCCGGTGGCTCCGACGATGGCGACGTGCTTGGGGGTGCTCATGGGATTCAGGTTCAGGGTTGGGGGTGAAAAAGGGCGGCGATAGTAAGGGCGGCCCGCCGGGATGCAAGGGGCGCTTCGGCCTCCGGGGCCGTTCGAGCTTTCGTGGGTAACTTCGCCTTGCCACGCCGCCGTGCTGCCCTACATAGTTCACAGGTCTTATGCATCTTTTTCGTCTCGTTTCCTGCCTCATCCTCGTCAGCGGCACTGCCCTGGCCCAAAGCTATTCCAACGGTCCTGCCGCTGCTGTGCAGGGCAAAGTGATCACCAAATCCGAGGTGCGTGACACGGTGCGGGCGCAGGAGCAGATCCTGATGGCGATGTATGGTGCCACGGACCCCGAGCGGATGAAGAAGGAGATTTACGAGACACGAGCGAATGCGCTGGATGCGCTGATCGACCGCGAGCTGATCCTCATCGAGTTCGCCAAGGTAGGCGGTGTGATCAAGCCGCAGTATGTGGATGACCAGATCAACAACATCGTGCGTGAGGCCTTCAAAGGGGACCGCGATGCGCTGGTCACGGAGCTTGCCAAAGGGGGCATGAGCCTCAAAAAATTCCGCGAGATGCAGGAGAAGAACATTGTGGCCAGTGTGATGAAGGCCAAAAAGGCCGGTGATATGCCACCCGCGACACCGAAAGAGGTGGAGGAGTATTACAGCAAGAACGTGGACAAGTGGCGTGTGGGCGATCAGGTGAAAATTTCGACCATCTCCGTGCCGAAATTTACTGGGGAGACAGGTTCCAGCCCCGAGAAGCAGCGGAAGCTGGCGGAGGAGATTCGCGCGAAGGTCGTCGGTGGGGCTGATTTTGCCGCCACGGCCCGCACCTACTCGCAGGATAGCCGGGCGGAGTTCGGTGGTGCCTGGGACTGGATGCCGCGCACCGAGCTGGACCCGATGATTGCCAACACTGCTATGGGTCTGAAGACCGGCGGCATCAGCCAAGTGCTCGACAAGGAAACCAATTATATCATCGTGGCCTGCGATGCGAAAAAGCTCGGTGCGGCTCCGCCGATGGACAAAGTGCGTGGCGACATCCAGAAGATGATCGAGCAGGAGAAGTCCAAAAAAGCCATCGACGAGTGGATGGAGCAGCTGCGCAAAAAAGCCGTCATCCGCAAATTTTAACCCCGGACGGTGCTTTTCCCCGCGTGATCCAGATCATCTTCAACGACATCAGCGCCTCCGAGCTCTCCCAACTGCCCACGCAGACGCAGTTTCATCTCTTGGAGGCGCTAAACATCCAGCCTGCGGATGTGGATGACGCCATTCTCGGCAAGCGATACGGCGTACTGGAGCGTGGAGGGAAGCGGCTTTACCGTTGCCGAGCAGGGGATCACCGCATCTACTTTGGTATCTTGGAGGGCAATGTTTGGGTGCATCGCATCCTGCATAAAAACAGCCTCCAAGACTTCCTTTACCGCTCTAACCTGCCCGGTGGCGGGGAGGACGAGGCGCTGAGTAAGTCGAAGAATTTCTGGCACCTCATTGATGAAGGTGCCCGCACGATCCGCGTGACTTGATGGAGGCTCAATGGCAGCCGCAGCCGCTGCCGCAGGAGCCACCGCGTGGTGCAGGACCGCTGCTGGAGCCGCCCATGAGGCCGGTGCCGCCAATAGGCACGCGGCGGACGGGGGTGCCACTATCAGGATGCTGCGTGAGCGCCGTATCCTTCATGCTTTGACGCACTTCAAAACGCTTTGGCTGCTCGCCTTCAAATTGGGGGATGGTTTCGTAAACGTAGGTGGGCATGGTGAGGGCGTTTAGTAGCCCCTCCCGTGGTCTTTTCAACTCCGGGAGGGGCTTTAGAAGTGGCGCATCATTTAGAACTTGGCGTAGTCCACGAAGCCGAGGCTGATGGCGTTGATCTTGCGGGAATGCTGCATCACGGCGATGCCCTCGCGGCCTTGGCCGGAATTGGTGTTTCCTTCGATGGTTTCGATGGTGCCGCCGGTGACGGAGAGGACGAAGCCGGTGTGACCTTTGCCGCCGCCGGTATTGATGCAGAAGACCATGCCGGGGAAAACGGTGGCAGGATTGGCGGTGGCGTCCGTCGTGACGAGGCGGCGGGCGCCCGCAGCTTTGGAGCGGTTCCAGTGGTCATGCACGCCTGCGGTCTTCACACATGGATTCGGGATGTTGAGTGAGGCGGCGGCCTGCTTGAAGCACCAGAAGACGAAAGCCATGCACCATGGATCCCCCTTGCTGGCACCGGCGCTCTTCAGATAGGCCTCCACCTCGGGGCCGGCATTGCTGCCGGGAGGCTTTTCCTTCACACCGAGCTGGTTGCGGGCCACTTTGAGCACTTCGCGTAGCAGCTCGGAGGGGGCATCTTTGGGTTTGATGTCCACCACCGAGGCTTTGCCAAACATAGCAGCCCAAGTGATGGAGCCCACCTCGCCATCAATGACGAGCGCATTGCCATCGAGGTCCTTCGACTGGGCCTGGAAGGTGCGCACGGCATCAGCCGTTTTGCTGCCGAAGTCACCGTCCTCGTCCACCGGCCCACAGCCGCGTTCATTGAGGCGTTTCTGCACCTGTAGAGCATGGGGGGAATCCATCAGACCGGCTTTCAGCACGAATCCGGGATATTTGGCGACGGCGGGTTCCTTCAGGTCCGCATTCTCTTTGCTGCCGGCAAAGCCGAGCTGGCTAAGGACCAAGGCTGCGCCGCATTGCTGGGAGACGGCTTCGGGATCCCACACGCCATCCTTCACATACTTGCCCTTCGTGTAGTGCTGGCAGAAGGACCACAGGTAGGGCGTGTTAATGCCGTGGTTGCGGCTGCCAAAGCCGTTAAAGCCTTCCAGCTTGTAGAGCGTGCCCGCGATGGACCAATCCGTCCAGTTGGTGAGCTTGTCGTAGGCGAGAGCGTCTTCCGCACTGACTTCCCATGAGAAGGGCGGCTGACCTGTGAGCGGGCGACCTTTGGGCACCTGCACGGTGCGGGCGGTGAGTGGGTCGCCGTTGTGGAGGTGCTTTTTGAAGCTGAGGCTGGCCTCCATGTTGTGAATGACGGCGATGACCTGCCAGGGGACTTTGGTGCTCGTGGCGACAGCCTCGTAACGGCTTTGGCTGGCCTTGATGGCATCGACAATTTTTTTCACGGCGGCTTCGCGGCCGGGATTGACCTTCATGCTTTTATAAAGGCCTTCGTATTCTTTGCGGAGTTTGGCGTCGAGCTGGGGCATGATGTTGAGTGGCTAAGGTTTAGAGTGCGGGGGGGATTAGTGGGAGGCTTCGTCGATCACGTTGGTGATGACGGCGGCGGCGAGGCTGCCTCCGGGGCCAAAGGCGGCGGTGAGGCCGGCGTGGATGGCGGTATCGATGAGGCCATCGGCGAAGGCGTTGAGCGCTTTTTTGCGCTTCACCTTCTTTGCCAGCACCTGCATGTCTTCGAGGTCTTTGAGGCCACGGACGAGGCTGGAGAACTCGTCACGCGTGATCTGCCCGTCCTGCGGCTGGCCTTCGGGGGCCACCATGGCGAGCCAGCGGGTGATGGAGCTTTCGTGTCGGCTCAAAAAGGCTTCGGTGGTCTGCTCGACGGCTTTCGGAGCGTTGATGGCGAGCGAATCCGCCAGCGTGAGCGCCTGGGCGAGGATGTCGGCTTTGAGGGCGGTCGAGAGAAAGGCCATGGCGTGAGTGGGTGATTGGTTTTTGCCTCAGTTCGCTTTCCCGGTGGCATCGAGGATCTGGTCGAAGGCCTTGCTGACCTGCGTTTTCTTTTCGGGAATGAAGGCGGAGGAGACGCGCTGGCGTGCCTGCCACTGGCTGAGGAAGCCGCCGAGCAATCCGCCTGCGGGATCGATCAGCCGGTCCCACAACGCGATGGTATCCGCGTTTCCTTTGAGTGCAGCCTCATACGTTCGCGCCTCATCGAGTCGGTTTTGTAACTCGGAAATGGCTGTTGCATGGGTGCTTCGATCCTCGCTTGCCTTGTCCATGAGTGCCAGGGAGTCCGTTTTCAGGGCCTTCGTCTTTTCGATGGGAAAATGAGGCGTGGAGCAACTCGCGAGGAGCAGGATCAAAACCGGGAGGAGGAAGGTGCGGGCACAATTCATAGGCGTGAAGCGTTTTCTGATCGCGAGGAGATTGTAGCGGGAAGCCGCGAAAAAGAGCCAGAGGTTTCTGCGACTATTCTGTAGCGATGGGTAGGAACAAAAGCGGCCGGACCACGCTGGGTGATCCGGCCGCTGCGTCGATTTTTGAAAACGATTATGCGTTGTAACCGCTCTCACCGTGCTCGGCGAGGTCGAGGCCCTGGTTCTCCTCATCTGCATCCACGCGGAGGCCGATGGTGGCACCGATGACTTTCAGCAGCACCACGCTGACCACGCCTGAAAGGATGATCGTGTAGAGCGAGGCGAGGAGCTGGGTCGTGAGCTGGCTACCCATCGTCATGCCTTCCGCATAACCGAGGCCGCCAAAGGTGGGCGAGGCAAATACGGCCACGAGGATCGTGCCGATGAAGCCACCCACGCCATGCACGCCGAAGACATCGAGCGAGTCGTCATACTTGAATTTCTGCTTCACCTTGGCGCAGAAGAACCAGCATACGAGGGCGCTGATGCTGCCGATGCAGATGGCACCCACCGGGCCGACTTTGCCCGAGGCCGGTGTGATGGCCGCCAAGCCTGCAATGGAGCCGGTGGCGATGCCTAGGGCACTGGGTTTGCCAACTTTGATCTTCTCAATGATGGACCACACCACGCAGGCGGCGCAGGCGGAGAGATGCGTGACCACCACGGTCATCGCGGCGCTACCGTTCGCGGCCACTTGGCTGCCGCCGTTAAAGCCAAACCATCCCACCCACAGCATGCCGGCTCCGGCCACGGTGAAGGGAAGGTTGTGTGGCATCATCTGCTGCTGGGGGAAACCTCGGCGCGGCCCCACCATGATACAGGCGACCAAAGCGGCCACACCCGCGGTGATGTGGACGACGATGCCACCGGCGAGGTCGATCACATTTTTGAGGCCGAAGAACTCCATCTTATGCCACACACCCCAGCAGGTGGGCACATACACCAGCAGGCTCCAGAGGATGCTGAAGACCATGATGGCGCTGAACTTCATGCGCTCGGCAAATGCCCCGATGAAAAGCCCCGGCGTGATGAGGAAGAACATCATCTGGTAAGCGAACCACAGGTGCTCCGGGATGTTCGGATAGGCCGCGTAAGTGCTGGCGGGCGTCACGCCTTTGAGGAACATCTTGTCGAAACCGCCGATGAAGCCGCTCTCGCCCGTGAAGCTCAGCGTGTAGCCGCAGACGAGCCACACGAGGCTCAGCACGGCGGTGAGGGCAAAGCACTGCATGAAGATCGAGAGCACGTTCTTCGAACGCACGAGGCCCGCGTAAAACAACGCGAGGCCGGGGATCATCATGAAGAGCACGAGGGCGGTGGAGGTGAGTATCCAGGCGGTGTCTCCGCTTTGGATGGTGGACGTTTCAGCAGCGTGCAACGACGTGGAGGCACAGCAAAGCGCGGCGCACGCTGTGGATAGCAGCGTGGTGCCACGCCCGCGACGCATAAGCGCAGGGTGGGTCATGGTTGGTTGGTGGTTGGGTTGGTTGAGGCCAGTTCGCAGATGGTTGGGCCGCGAATCGACAATCTTCCCTTCAAAGCAAGGCCCGTGCCAGGATGCGAGCGTTTTTTTTGCCTCAAGGCTTCCACACGAGCGGGCGGGTCCATCCTTTGAGGGCGGCGCTCCATTCCTCATGCCAGCGGGCGTAGTCTGCGGCGGGGCGTGAGACGGGGGAGGAGGAGAAATCAAACTCGAGGCCCGCTTCTGAGGTCTTCACTCGGAACTCGTGGTTAGCGTGAGTGCCTTGGCGTGTTCCGGCGTGACCTTGCAGGGCGCTGGTGAAGGTGCTGGGCATGCCTTCGAAGGAGATGCGGCTGCGCATCTGGAAAGGGTAGTAAAAGACAAACGGCGTGAGGCGATCCTTCACAAAGGTCATGGCGAGGTAATCACTCTCCCAGATGCAGGGCAGGGTGGCACGCAGGCCATTGGCATCTTCGTGAATGGCATCCGTCATCAGGTAGCGCAGTTCCAGCACGGCGGGGCGGGCGGGATCATCGAGGGCTTCAAAGCGGGCTTCTTCTACCTGGAGGTGGTCATGCTTTTCCATGAGCGATTGGGCTTTTTGAAGGATCTGCGGTTTATCCAGCCCTGCGAAGGCTCCGCGTAGCCACGCGGCATAGTAGCCGTGCGCAGTGAAGGTTTCCCGCACCTCCCAGTCATGTCCATTGAGGGCTTTCACGCGGCGCTGGCTCTCCACGAGGCTGGAATCCTTTGCCGGGGTGTCTTGTGGGGCGATGAGCTGAGTGTTGTCCTTATCCAAAAGCAGGGCGTGGGAGTGCCAAAGGCTATCCGCCTGCCATTTTTCGAGTTGGAGATGGGCGCTGGTGGTATCGACGAGCCGATGCTCTCCCAGGCAGGGGACATGCACGACCATGTGATTGAACTGATCCAGCGTGGGCAGGGAAGGGTGAATGCGCCAATCCGTGTTCACGAGAGTGAGCTGGCTCTCGATGCCTGCGGCGTCGAGCAGTTGATGAAGCAGCAGGGCTTGGTCTTTGCAGTCGCCATACTTCTGCTTGAGCGTTTGAGCGGCTAGGTTGGGGCGGCGGGCACGGGTGCCAAACTCGATGGCGGTGTAGCTGATCTCCTTCTGCACATGGCGGGCAAGGCGGGCCACCTTTTCGATATCATTCGCAGCTCCTGCGGTGAGGTCTTTGGCGAGCGTGGAGGTTTGTGGATCGGCCTTAAGGCGGTCTTGAATGTCGTGCAGGAAGTCCGTGCCCAGTTTGTTCCAATCACCTTCGTTTCCAGCGAGGTTCACGCAGGGGACACGGTCTTCGTAAAGGCCGCTGAGAGGTTCGTGACGGTCAATGGTTGTATCAAAGGCGAGCCAGGCGTGCAGCCCTTTTTCCTTGATGACCTTCGTCGTGCCTTCCAGGCGTAGCTCGGCGGTTTTGACCTCGTCTAGAGCATCGCCCGTGATGAAAACGATGTCCGCTGCACAGTCGGAGAACTGGTGCCGCTCGAAGGGGAAGAATTCCGCTGGAGAGATGTCTTCGATGGTGAGCTGGTAATCGAGCACGCAGCCGGGACGCAGGCCGGGCACCTGGAAGTGGAGTTTTTTACTATGGGTGGCATTGCCATCGCCGAGGTCCATCACATAGGCGTCATCGGTGATGTTTGCCGGGGTGGTGACTTTGCCATTTTCATCACGAATGCTGACGGCGTTGATGAAGATGCGCTCGTGCAGCGGATGAAAGACATGCTCGATGCTGCTGAAGTCATTGGCACCCTGCGTGGTGAGGATGCGCACGCGGCGGTGCCAGGTGCGGCGCAGGGGCTTCTTCTTGTCAAAATGGTAGCCTTTGGCGGTGAGGAGCCAGACGATGGACTGATCCTCTCCGTAACTGGCGGGAGGCTCGTGAGCATCAATGAGCTTTTGGATGCTCTCGGGGATTTTGACGGCTTCGAGAGGTGTTTTCACGTTCGAGTTATCACCCTGACCGAGCATGGCGGAGGCGCGGCGGAGGGCGTTTTGCACGGATTCCTCATCTGGCTGCTTCTTGGCGGCTTTTTCAAAGGTGGCCTTCGCCTCGCGATACCATTTTCGGCCCATCTGGCTCCAGCCCAGCACCATGAGAGCGCGGGGGGCGTCCTTGCCATCGGCGAGGAGTTTATCCGCCAGCACGGCAGCGCGGGCATGCTCGCCTGCGGTGTTGAGCATTTCGGCGAGATCATAGGTCACGCGGCGGTCATCGGGGAATTCTGAGCTGAGCTTTTCGAGCAGCTCTGCGGCTTCCTTCTCCTTGCCGGTGTAGGAAAGCGTCTGCGCATGCCAGCGGCGGGAGTTTACATCGGGAGATTTTTTCATCCAGGCCTCCGCAGCGGCGAGGGCGGGAGTGTATTGCTCGCTGTTGTTGAGCGCTTGGAGCCATTCGAGAGCATCGTTTTCATCTTTGAGGCCGGCTTTGATCGCGGCGAAGAAGGCCTCATTGCCAGCCTCTGCCTCGCCGGTATCTGCCAGCAGGTGCGCCCGCTTCAGATGTAGGTCTGGGATCTTCGCAAAGGCCTCCATGCGTGGCGTGAGGAATTCCAGCGCCTCCTTCGCTCGGCTGTCATTGCGTAGCGAATCGGTGTAATTGCCGAGCATGGCGTGATCCTTCGGCGCATGGTTCATCGCCTCGCGGAACCACTCGGCAGCCTTTTTGTATTCCTTTCGTTTAAACAGCTCGATGCCGATGTCGTTGATGACAAAGGCCAGATTGATCTCTTTGCCCTCGTCAGCCGACTCCGCAGGCACTTCTCCGGGTGGCATGAAGTTCTGTGGTTTTGCCATCTGCTCCAGCGTGAGATTTTGCCCGGGTTCCACCGCCTGGAGGAGGTGGATGGCATCGAGTGATTCCCGCAGGAGTTTCATGTCACCCTTCTTGGAATGGGCCCAGCCGGCATGCAGATGGGCCAGCTTTCCGCGGCGGACGATGCGCACGATGTAGTTGTAGGGCGTGTCATCATTCTTGCGGGTGCCAGTGAGCTCCACGCCTTCGCCCCAGGGACTTTTCCACGGCGTCTCTTTCCACGAATCATCGGGATAAGCCACATCGAGGCGTGCCAGTAGAGCATGGAGCAGATCATCACGCGTCACTTCCTCGGAGGGCAGGATCACCGGCATCACCACCACGGCCTCCAGCCCCCGCAGCGCGGCGAATTCCACGAGCGGCATGCTTTCCGGCTGCCAGCCACGCCACTGGAGCGGATCGAGATCCGTGTAATAGCCCGTCGAGGGGCGGTTTACATTCATCACACCTTCACCGGCCGCCACGGAGCGCTTTTCATCCAGCAGGTGGAAGGTCTGCATCGTGCGATCAAAGTCCGCCTGGAGCTGCTGGCGGTAGGATTCCTGGCACCAGAAGGTGAACTGCCAGGCAAAGCCGGGGCGTATCGTCACATACTGGTCAAAGTACATCGGCAGGCCCTTGGCCTCGGGCGTCAATACCACGCAGGTGCGGCGCATGAAGCGCACGCCATTGATTTCCATCTCACGGATCGAATCATCTCGCACGGAGGTGGCGGCTCCGTTGAGGTTCTCCTTCACGATGTCCATGTACTCGTCGAGTTCTGTTACCGCCTCGGGATTCTCGGCGATGACGATGAAGTAACCTTCCGGGCGCAGGCAACGGAAGGCATTGCAGGCGGATTCGTTCAGCAGTTTGGGTTTCGTGCTAATCCAGCCAGCGGCTGGGGTGATGGTGAAGTTGAACTCCTCATTGCGCACCGGCTCACCGGGCTTGGAAGCCACTGCAGCATCGTTCCTCTGCACGAAAAGCGAGGCAGTCAGCACGCCGATGACGACCAGCACACAGCTCAGCACGAGCGAGCTCACCGCTTGTGCTCGTCCTTGATGGTGCCTGCGGGAGTCATAGGTCGCCAAGCCCACAATGGCCACGATGATGGCTGCCAGATTGCAGAGGATATTCAGCATGATGCCGATCACGCGGAAGGCCTCCGCCCAGGCTGGCACCGTCAGTGATAAAGCATAGAACGTGGCTCCGAAGAACCAGCCGCAAAGCGTGAGGAGCAGGGCCGCCACGCACGGGCCGCTTGCCTGTGGGCGACGCAGCAGCGTGATGCACTTTAAAATGCCGAGCAGGAGCAAAACAGAAGGCAGCCAAGTGCCCACCATTTGTCCCGCCCGGAAGGCGGAGGAGGTTTCGTCAGCGAGAAAGGTCATGCAGAAGGAGAAAGGAAGTTAGGAGGCAGGATCATCCTGTGCGGAGCGGAAGAGCCGCACCTGCTGGATGAGATTGATCAGGACGAAAATGGCGAGCTGGAAGGCTAAGGCCGCCAGTGCTAGATCGAAGAGCATGGAGAGCATCGGATTGGCCTCTTCGCTCGCGAGGTTCACCTGCGTCTTGGGCAGCTCGGAAACCTTGCAAAGCACGCGGAGCACCGTTGCGGCGATGAACGCCGTGTGGATGCCGAGCACCGAAAGGCTTGCCGAAGGCTCGGCGCCGGGAGCTTCACGCAATCGACGCGAGAGATGCCGCATCACTCTCAGGCAGCGGAAGGGCATCACCAGATTCGCGAAGGGGCAAAGCCACCAGAAGCCTGACCCACTGCCATGTGGCACATTGTTTTCGCCATACACCCGAGCGAGTGAGCTGAACGCGGCTCCCTGCCAGAGGATGAGGCAGAGGAAAAAGCCTGCGGTGCTCAGAATCAGCCCTTCCGAGCAGAAATTCAGCGCCTGATACATCAAATCCGGCAGTTCCACGGCTGGCAGCATCACCAGGGCGAAAGAGAAGGCATTCATGGAGAGCACCAGTGCATGCGCCGTCAGCAGAATCACCGCCATGATGCCAAAGAACCACAGCCAGCCAGAAGGCCCATCGCTCACGAGTCGTCCGGTGCTAGGTTTGGTGGTGGAAGGCTGCCTCGGCATCGGCGCGGTGGCGGGAATCGGAGGTGGCTCATGTGCCACCACCTCACTCAGAGCGGCCTCTTTAAGTGGCGACCACTCGCCGCTCAGTCCTCGGCGCAGCGGCGTCTCCTCGCTGAGGCTGCCGCGATCTCGCAAGGCGAGCAATTGCCGTGCGCTGATGGGGCCAAAGGTGGATCCGCCTCGTTGATAATACCAGTCATCCATCACGCCAGCGTCTAGCCGAGTCATCCGGCGGCGTGAAGGAAAAACTCGGGCTGGCCTGAGATTTTTCCTCTGCTCAGGCGATGGCCTCCTCTCAGGGCACGATGTCATGCGTGCCTGCCTGCACGGCGATGTCTTTCAAGGTGCTGCCGGAGATGGCATTGCTCTTCACCACCTGTTTTTCGCCGGAGAGGACGATGCCGTTCTTGCCTGAGGCGGTGATCACATTGCCCGTGACGGTGTTCTTGGCCGTGCCGGGGGCGATTTGAATGGCGTTGCCACGGGTCTGCTCGAATTGATTGCCGGAGATGACATTCGTTTCATTGAGACCGGGTTGCTTGCACCAGCGCCAGAGGTGGATGCCGGTCTGGCAGGCGAGGAAATCGTTTTGCTCGACGAGGCAGGCGCTGGCGTCGTTCAATTCCACGCCCACGAGGCTGCGGGCGATGTGGTTATGTCTCGCGATGCTGCCGGTGGTGAAGTGATCGAAGTCGATGGCCTCATCTGAGGTGTCTCGGATGGTGCAATTCTCGATGAGGGCCTTCTCGCAGGCGTAGAGGGCGATGCCGCGGCCGTGGCAGTTCTGAATGAAGCAGCGTTCGATGTGGAGATTCTTGATGAGCGGCCCGGTGGGACCTTTTTCATAGCTGTAGGGGCCCTGGGCAAGGATGCCGCAGAGCTGCACATGGCCGCGGACGGGCGGATCACCCTCCACCCGACCACCATCGAGGGTGAGCTTGCTGATTCGCACCTCCGAGGTGGCACCGCGAATCTCGAAGACGTTCGCCGCATCGGGGTCACGAATGAGCGTTCCGGCTGGGGCAGGGAAGTCGAGTGGCTTCACCAGATGAAGGGTGTCTCCCTCGATCTTAGACAGGGTGGCGAGGTGGTAGGGCTTCGGTTTCTTGGTGAAATCATCCACGGCACCTTCGGCCTCAAGGTGAAGGCGCATGCCGGGCTTGAAGGACTGGTGACGCGTCACTCGGAGGAGGCGGTCTCCGGCTTTGGCAGGTTCGCTGAGCTCCGCAAAGGCTAACGGAGGCAGTTGCAGGATGGTTTGCTCGGCATCGAGACCGGCAATGTGGAGCTTTTTGGCGTTTTTAATGACCAGCGAATGATCGAGCACATGCCTTCCGGGTGGGATCACCACCTCGGAACCCTTTTCCGACTTCACCGCGTCGTTGATGAAGTTTTGCAACTCATCGGCCGTGAGGGCGGAGGCGCTCTGGATGGCCAGGAGGTGGAAAAGGAGGCGAAAAAGCATGGTGGAAGCTCAATACGCCAAAAACCGCTTTTTCCGACTCGCCGTTTGCACCCGGCCCGGTTCCTGCTTGGAAGAGAGTCCCCCATGCCAACCCCGCCCGCCACGTCGCTCCGCCAGCTCGGATTCCAGCTTCTTCGAGATGATCTTCAGTTCCTCATGCAGGCCTTTGCCGCCGTGCTGAAACGCATGGGAGAGCCGCAACTGGCCGCCAGCCTGCCGTGGATTCATGCCGAGGCACCCACGAGCGAGGTGCAGGCCACGCGGTCGCTCGGCCAGGCCTACTCGATCGCCTTTCAGCTCCTGAACATCGTCGAGGAACGTGCCGCTTCGCAGATTCGCCGTCTGCGTGAAAAGCAATCCGGCCCCGAGGCCGAGCAGGGCCTGTGGCCGGACAACATGCGTGACATGCTGGATCTTGGTCTCAGCGGGGACGACATCCTGAACGTGCTGCGAGATGTCGCCGTGGAGCCGGTGCTCACCGCCCATCCTACGGAGGCGAAACGCGAGACCGTTCGCGACCTTCACCGCGAGATTTACGGCCTCATGGAGCGCCACGAGAACACCGCCTACACGCCGCGTGAGCAGACTCGGCTTCACGGCCTGCTGCAAACGCAGCTCGAGAACCTCTGGCGCACTGGCGAGATCCATGTGACGCGCCCCAGCATCGAGGCGGAACTGCAAAATGCGCTGCATTACCTCCGAGAGGTGTTTCCCGAGGCGCTCTACCGCGCTCATGTGCATCTCCGTGAGGCTTGGATCGCCGCTGGGTTCCCGGCGGAAAAGATTGAGGACGTGAAACCGTTGCTGCGCTTTGGCTCCTGGATCGGCGGAGACCGTGACGGGCATCCTTTCGTGACGGCGGAAGTCACCGAGCATGCTTTGAAGGCCCTTCGCTCGAATGCCCTCCGCGTGCAGCGCCGTGCCATCGAAAATCTCGCCGCGCATCTGCCCCTCAGCTCCCTTTTCCAGCGCACGCCGGAGGCGCTGGAGCAGCTCATCGCCACCCTGTCCGCGTCGCTGCAAAACGAGCCGCACACGGACCTGCCCTACATCATCGACCGCAACAAGGAGGAGCCTTGGCGCTGCGCTGCCTACCTCATGCGGGCCAAGATCGTGCTCGCCATCGAGAAGCCCGCCTCTCCCGCCGCCTACTCGCAGGCCTCTGAATTGCTCGCGGACCTCAACACCTTCGCGGCCACGCTCACGGAGGTGGGCGCGGCGGCTCTCGTGACCGATCTCATCGTGCCGGTGCGGCAGCGGTTGCAGGCCTTTGGCTTCCACAGCGCCTCGCTGGATGTGCGGCAAAACTCCGCGTTTCATGAAAAAGCCCTCGATCAGCTTCTGCGAGCCGCTGGCTTGCTCGACGAGCGCAGTTTCGTGGATTGGAGTGTGGAGGAAAAGCGGGTGCTACTCGACCGCGAGCTGCGTTCGCCGCGTCCCTTCCTCTCGCCGGGTGTTTCTGCCGGGCCCGAGGCGGATACCGTGCTGGCCTGCCATCGCGTGTTGGCCGAGCACATTCATGCGCATGGCACCTCAGGCCTCGGATCGCTGATCGTCTCGATGACACGCTGCGTGGAGGATTTGCTCACCGTGTATCTTTTGGCCCGCGAGGCCGGTTTGGCGGAGTGGACACCGAAAGGCCTGCGCTGCCCGCTGCCGGTCGTGCCCTTGTTTGAGACCATGGGAGATCTCGACGCCGGTCCGGGCATCGTGGAGGCCTTCATGAGCCATCCGGTGACTCAAAACAGCCTCTCCGCCCTTCGTGAGAAGCTCGGGAGCGATCCCAGCTTTCAGGTCATGGTGGGCTATTCGGACTCCAACAAAGATTGCGGCATCTTCGCCAGCCAGTGGGCGCTGCATCGCGCTCAGAAGGCGCTTTCGGATACCATCACGCAGCATGGCGCGAAGCCCGTCTTCTTCCATGGTCGCGGCGGGACCGTGGGCCGTGGCGCAGGTCCCACGCATTGGTTCATGGATGCGCTGCCGCATGGCTCGCTCAGCGGCAGCATGCGCATGACCGAGCAGGGAGAAACCATCGCCCAAAAATACGCTCACTTTAGCTCCGCCGTGTATAACGCGGAAATTCTGATGGCCTCTGCCGCCTCCGCCACGGCTCGTCATCGACATGCGAAACCGCAGACGCCGCCGGTGGAGCACATCCTCGATGATCTGGCTGCCTCCAGCCGCGATGCCTATCGCTCGCTGCTGCACACGGAGGGCTTCATGGCCTTTTACCGCACCGCCACGCCGATTGATGCGCTGGAGAATTCCCGCATTGGCTCGCGTCCCTCGCGTCGCACCGGCCAGGCTTCACTCGATGACCTCCGCGCCATCCCGTGGGTGTTCTCATGGACGCAGGCCCGCTTCTACCTGCCGGGCTGGTTTGGTGCCGGCTCCGCTTTGAAGAACCTGCGTGATGAACGTCCTGCCGATTACAGGGCTCTCGCCTCCGCGCTTCGCGAGTCCGCCTTCCTCAAATACGTCCTCACGAACATCGAAAGCTCCCTCGTCAGCGCCAATGCCGACCTCATGCGAGCCTACGCAGGCCTCGTGCCCGATGCTGCGGTGCGAGAACGCTTCATGGGCCGCATCCTTGATGAGTTCGATTCCACGCGAGTGATCCTCGAAGACCTCTTCCAGGGCACCTTTGCCGAGCGTCGCCCGCGTCTCGCCTACACGCTCGACATCCGCGAGGCTCCGCTGCGCGTGCTGCACCTCCAGCAGGTGGCTCTCCTCCGCGAATGGCGCGGATTGGTGGCCTCAGGCGATCAAACCTCCGCCGATGCCATGCTGCCGGACATGCTCATCTCGATCAACGCCATCGCCTCCGGCCTGCGGACGACGGGTTAGAAAAGACTGCTTCTCAGGATCGGCCCGATTCGATTGATGATTGAAGACTCATCGATTGTCGATTGTTGAGGGAAGAGGCGAGCTTCGCGAAGCCGTCACCTTTGCAATCAACAATCGGTTGCTCGACCATCCTCCATCCATTTGGCCTGTGAGGCGGCTTTCATTGCCGAACGCCTTCCCCAAACGCAAAAAGCGCATGGAAGCACCCCTGCTCCCATGCGCTATTTTGTCTTCAACACACCGGTAACCAACCGGCAAATTCAGATCAGAAGCGGATGCACATATCGAAGGTCAGACGGTTGTTCGTCAGACCGTAAGGACGGATGGCGGCGACTTCATAGGCGGCACCGAGGTCGATGTTGTTGGTGATGCGGCTGCGGAAGCCGATGCCCACCATGCCTTGAGTGACGCCGTTGGCATCGTTGGCGCCGAAGTTGATCACGTCATAACCATTGCTGCGAAGGCCGATGTTCGTGCCATCGTTGAGATTGGTCCAGAAGTTCGCGGAGACGAAGGGGATGAACCAGCGGTTGACGTAGTAGTCTACCATGAGGCTGTAGTGCGCCATGAGGTTCTGCTCGTCGGTGGTCACCGGGATGCGAAGACCGAGGTTGCCGCTCACATGGAGATCGCCGAAGCCTTTCTGGAAGGAGACGAAGGGATTGAACTCACCACCCCCACGGCCTTGGAACACGTCACGCTCGCCGGTCGGAATCTGATAGGTCAGGCCGGGGGTGAGGATGAACTGGGCCGCAGGATTATCGATCAGCGCATACTTGAAGCCGACGGCGAGATCCATCCAACCATTGGGGTTAGCGAGAGCATCGTTGTTGATATCAAAGTAGCCGTCCTGCGTGGCGATGAGGGCAAAGCGATCCGTCACGGCGTAGCGAAGCTGCAGCGCATAGAGCTGAGCGGTGCCGCCGCCGAGGAAGTTGTTGTCGATCGTGTGATGCACGAAGATCGGGCGGATCTCGGAGCGGATGATCGCATCTTCAAAGAAGATCGGGTTGGTCACCGGGGCGATGGTGTTCGCTTTCCAGTCTGCGGCGGCCACTGGGGCTGGGTTCTTGGGAGCGGCGACCGGAGATCCGGCTTTGGCAGTGGCGATGAGAGACACGGCTGCGCAGGCGGTGAAGCCGAAACGCAACCACCGGCGTTGGGAGTGTGTTTGGTGGTCCATGCGCTTATAAAAGCATCGCTCGGGGCGCTTTGATCCACAGTGATTGCTCGACAGTGTGCAATTCATGCGCTGCTGGCTGCGTAGTAGCCGCGTCATGACCACCACCACACGTCGTTCCTTCCTGCAAAACACCTCGCTCGCCTCCGCTGCCGTCGCTTTTCCATCACTCGTGCGCGGCCAGAATCTGAATAGCAAACTCCAGGTGGCCTGCGTGGGTGTGAATGGCATGGGCTTCAGCGATTTGAAAAATGTCGGCACGCATGCCGCGGTGAAGTTTGTCGGCTTCTGCGATGTGGATGCGAACCGCTTCGATCAGGCGGATCAGGCGCATCCGGGCGTGAAGCACTTTAGCGACTACCGCGAGATGTTCAGCACGCTCGGCGATGGCTTTGATGCGGTCACCGTCGGCATTCCCGATCACATGCACGCGCCCGTTGCCGTGGCGGCGATGCAGAAGAAGAAGCATGTCTATTGCCAGAAGCCTCTCGCTCACACGGTGTGGGAAGCTCGGCAGATGCGCCTGTGGGCGGAAAAGACCGGTGTGACCACTCAGATGGGCAATCAAATCCACTCCGCCATCGAATACCGCCTGGGCACCCGCCTCATCAAGGAAGGGGCCATTGGCAAGGTGAAGGAAGTGTGGTCCTGGGTGGGCGTGACGGGCAATGAACGCACGCGCCTTCTCGCTCCGCCACCTGCCGCTCAAGCTCCCGCGAATCTCAACTGGGATCTCTGGATCGGTGCTGCGCCGATGCGTGATTATGCGCCCGCTTATCATCCCTTCTCCTGGCGTGACTGGCAGGACTTCGGCGGCGGAGCGCTGGGTGATTTCGGCTGCCACATCCTCGACCCCGTCTTCACCGCCCTCGAACTCACCGCACCGATCAGCATCACGGCCAAGAACAGCGGCGTGAATGATCAAATCTGGCCTTCGCATGAAACGGTGAGCTACGTCTTCCCTGGCACCGCCTACACCGCAGGCAAGACCTTGAAGGTCACCTGGATGGATGGCGGACTGAAGCCGAGCCACAAGATCGCCCAGATGCCGGGTGACATTGATCTGCCTGCCAGCGGCAGCGTTTTCATCGGTGAAAACGGCTGCCTCGTGCAGGCGCATGTGGCTGGGCCGCGTCTCTACCCGATGGATAAATTCACCGGCTTCAAATATCCCAAAGAAGAAGGCCGCAGCCACTGGCACACCTGGATCGATGCCTGCCTCGAAGGCAAAAAGACCAGCGATGGCTTCCACTACGCCGGGCCGCTCTCCGAGACCGTGCAACTCGGCAACATCGCCACCCGCGTGTGCCGCCCCAGCTACGACAGCGTCACCGGTCGATTGGAAGAGAGCAAGCTCGTCCTCGAATGGGATGCCGCGAACCTCCGCTTCGCCAACTCCCCGGAAGCGGACAAACTGCTCACGAAGAGTTATCGCGCCGGTTTCGAGGTCGCGGCGGCTTAAAGCCCGACCCTTTCTCTGCTGCGAAATCGAACGAGGGGCCGCCTTACGGCTTCTTGACCTAAATCCTTGCCCTCGGCATGATCCGCGGCGCAAGAGGCCTGCCCTTCCTGCGTTCCTTCCGCCCTCCCGACCATGCTGAACCGAAAAAACCTCCTCGCCGCCCTCGCTTTCGCCGCGCCGCTCGTGCTCATCGCCGCCCAGCCGGATAAACCCAAGAAGGACAAAGGCCCGTTTGAAGCCGCGAAACCTGCTTTCAAGGCGGATTACAATCAGCCAGCCTTCGATGCCTCCCAAGCGAAGCCGGAGCATCTGGAGCCTTCCATGTTCAAAGTGCCCGAAGGCCTCGAAATCAGCGTCTGGGCCACCTCGCCGCAGCTTTTTAATCCGGCAAACATGGACATCGACGCCGCAGGCCGCGTGTGGGTCACCGAGGGCGTCAATTACCGCCGACACAGTGGTCGCAGCCGGGAAGGGGATTGCGTCCGCGTCCTCCAGGACACCGATGGCGATGGCAAATGTGACAGCAGCCATGTCTTCGTGCGTGAAAAGGAACTCGAATGCCCGCTTGGCGTCGCGGTGTTCGACAACGTGATCTTCGTCTCCAACACGCCGAACATCATCAAATACACCGATGTGAACCGCGACCTCAAATTCGACGCGGCGGTGGATAAGCGCGAAATCTTCCTCTCCGGCTTCGAGCAGCCGCAGCACGATCACAGCCTGCATAGCGTGTATGCCGGCCCCGATGGCCGCCTTTACTTTAGCAATGGAAACTGCGGCGCTGAGTTCAGCGACAAAAGCGGCACGACCTTCCGCATCGGCGGTGCTTACCTCAACAACACCTACGCCGGTGAAAAGAGCGATGACGGCCATGTGTATGTCGGCGGCTTCACCGCCAGCGTCGATCCCAGTGGTCACAAAGCCAAGATCCTTGGCTTTAACTACCGCAACAGCTACGAAGGTGTGCGCACCAGCTTTGGTGACATGTTCCTCAACGACAACGATGATCCACCCGCCTGCCGCGTGAGCCATCTCATCGAGGGCGGCAGCTTCGGCTTCTTCTCCGCCAATGGGAAACGCCAGTGGCGTGCTGACAAACGCCCTGGCCAGTCCATCCCCGTGGCTGAGTGGCGTCAGGAAGACCCCGGCATCATCCCCGCTGGCGATGTCTATGGCGGCGGTGCCCCCACCGGCATGTGCTTCTACGAAAACGGAGCCCTCGGCGAGAAATGGAACGGCCTGCTCCTGAGCTGCGAAACCGGTCGCAATGTCGTCTTTGGCTACCTGCCGAAACCCGATGGCGCGGGCTTCAAACTCGAGCGTTTCGATTTCTGCACCACGAACACCACTGGCGTCTTCAAAGGCAGCGATTTCGTCGGCGGAGCCAATAACCTCTCCGATGAGCGCCAGACGCTCTTCCGTCCCTCCGATGTCTGCGTGGGGGCCGATGGGGCCATTTACATCTCCGACTGGTATGACAAGCGCACCGGCGGCCATCAGGACACCGATGAGACCTGCAGCGGCACCATTTACCGCATCGCTCCGAAGGGCTTCAAACCTCAAATTCCCGTCATCAACTTCGACACCGTCGAAGGTCAGCTCGCCGCGCTGCAATCGCCCGTGAACAACGTGCGTCATGTGGGCTTCACGAAGCTCAAAGAGGCCGGTGAGAAGGTGCTGCCGCAGGTGTTGAAGCTGCGTGACCATGCAAATCCCTACCTCGCTTCGCGTGCAGTGTGGCTCGCCGCGCAGCTCAGCGAAAAAGGTATCATCGCCACACGGAGCTGGTTGGAGAGTGATGACGCCACGAAGCGTCTCGTGGCCCTGCGAGCCATTCGTGCCGCCACGGATGACGTCCTCGACATCCTCAACGTCATGGCCGGTGATCAATCGCCCATGGTGCGTCGCGAAGTGGCTGTGGCGCTGCGTGATGTGCCCGTGGCCCAGAGCGCTCCGCTGCTCGCCCGCATGGCCCGCCAGATCGACGGCGGTGATCGCTCTCTCTTGGAGGCCTGGGGCATTGGCTGCACCGGCAAAGAAGCCGAGGTCTGGGCCAAGCTGAAGCCCGAGGGCGATTGGAGCGAAGGTTTTGCCCATCTCACCTGGCGTCTGCATCCCGTGGCCGCCGTGCCGGAACTGCAAAAGCGTGCTGCGAATGCCAAACTCTCTCCCGAACAGCGCAAGCTGGCTCTCGACACCCTCGCTTTCATCCCGGATGCCTCCGCCGCGAAGGCCGTGCTCGCTTTGGCCAAGGACAAAGCCTCGCCCATCCATGCCGAAGTCATGTGGTGGATCATCAAACGCAGCACCGATGACTGGAGCACCTTTGGCATCGCCGAAGAACTCAAAAAGGAAGGCATCTTCGATCCTGAAAGCGCCAAGCTCGTCGAGATCGTCACGCCGCCCGCCACGCCCGGCACCTATCAGGCGGCGGACGTGCTGAAGCTCACCGGCAACGCCAAAAACGGAGCGCAGCTCGTCACCCGCTGCGTCATGTGCCATCAGTTCAACGGCCAGGGCGTCGAATTCGGCCCGAACCTCGATGGCTGGGGCCGCAGTCAGCCCGCCGAGATCATCACCCAGGCCATTCTGGAGCCCAGCAAGGACATCGCCCATGGTTACGACGGCCAGGAGATCAAAACCAAGGACGGTGCCACCATCCACGGCATGCTTCTGACCGAGGGCGACATCATGATCGTGCGCAGCATGGGCGGCGTGAACCAGTTCGTGCCCAAGAGCCGCGTGCAAAAGCGAGCCAAGCTCGACCGCAGCATGATGCTCAGCGCCTTCCAGCTCGGCCTCACCGCCCAGGACGTGGCCGACATCGTGGCTTACATGCGCAGCGGGGAGTGATCCCGCTCAAGGCAGCCTGACAGTCGGATCACCTTCGCGCACCAGATGCGCGAAGTCCGCAAGGTTGAGCGTGACGATCGTTTCACAGGCCGCCTTTCGTGCCGCCACACGATACATGTAGTCATAGACCACCCCTCCTCGGAATCCATGATTCCGGGCATGGTCCAGGCAATCGAAAAGGTCCTCCTCCGCGAGCAAGATGATTTTTACTCGTGGACGAAACGATTCCCGCAACAACCGCGCGGCAAGGTCCGCATCCACACGAATGCCCAGCCTGCCTCCAGTGAGAGTGGAGAATGTCTCCAGCAAGGCGTGAGCATGAATGACTCCGCTGCCTGAGGGCAACCGGCGCAGTACCTCATAAAAAAAATGTGAACCTCTCATGGAGTGACTCTCGCCCGATAAAAGCGCCGATTTAGCTGGGGCGGAATGGCTGGATCGACCACCTGGACCTCACCACCAGGCGCACTGGCACCTGAACTCATTTGATTCCAATTTTTGAGGTCTTCGCTGAAATCAATGGCCCATGGGAAGCCTGCATCGAGCTTCAGGCGCATCGGTGGCGAGTTGGGCGCTGTGGGTGAAGGCATGCCAAAATCCAGCGCGGCCTCGGGCCCTTTGTGCAGGCCTCGCGATTCGCGGATGGCCCTGTCCCAGTCCGCAGTAAATTCCCACCAGTTGCGCATCACTCTGCCATCCATCCGGACGCCATTGTGCAGGCCGGGCATGTTTTGCAGCCAGTAAATGTAGTATTGGGATTCGGTCAGTTGCGGAACCGTCCCGGTGGCGGGCCACGCATAAGCAAAGCTTCCCCAAGTCTGCGCATTCACCATCTTCTTGGTGCCGCTGCCATCGGGCTTCCAGTCTTCGCAGTCACTTAAGACGGCCGTGTTGTTGGTGTAATTATAGTCCGAGGTGCCATTTGGCGGCCAGTGCGTGTTTCCGCACCGGCCCTGCTGGAAGGCACCGCCTGTCGTGCGCCCGCAGAACTTGTCCCAAAACAAGGCGGTGTTGCCATCCTGGCGCTGGTTGATGTAGCTTAGAATGGATTCCAACTGATGGCCGTGATTATGCACCGCCTCGGCCTGAGTCCGGTTGTAATTGTAATTGTACAAGACGTATGTCCGATCATAGACCGGCATGTCCGAGCCGTCACGGTTGCTGTTGGAAATGTCTCCGCTGGTGGGGCTGGCCATGTTCGATTCCACCGGCACGATCTTGGACGTATGATAGCCCCAGAGCCAGATTTCCTTCACTCCCAGCTGCTGCACCAGTTGTTCGCCCCCCCAGCGATTGATGATCTGATTGTAGTCCGGAAAAAACGCCCCCCCACCGGCAGACCTGCCTGGAGGCAGCGGCTCATAAACGATGATGTTTTTCACCACGCGATAGCCAAGGCTCGGTGGTGCGCCTGCGTTCTTATAGCCACGAAACCGGCTTCCCTCCTCCAGCATGAATTTGACACGGCGGTTCATGTTGCGCACGGCCGTGCGCATGGAACTCACCAGCACCGAGGTGGCGCTCTCTGTGGCATCCATGTTCACCCCGTTCAGGGTGGGCAGGTAGGTTATGATGGCCACGGGCATGTCATAGACCGCATTCGCGGCTGGGGTGGCCAGCTCTGTTTCCACGGTCAAGTCTGTCGGTTGCAGGCTTGGTGTGTTCACTGTCACGGCGATGCTGGTTGAGCGCCCGCCTACCGTAGCGGTCAAAGTCGCCGTGCCGGGAGCCACGGCCTGGATTTTTCCCGTGGCATCGGTGACAGCCACGGAAGCATTGCTCGTCGTCCATTGGCACACCGCAGACGGCACGCTGCTTTGTCCCAGCGCGGTGGAGGCAGTCAGGACGGGAGTGGTGTACCAGGTGGGCCAGCCCGTCCATGTGGCAGGGGTGGCGGCTAGCGCGGTCATGCCCGGAATGTCCGCAAAGTAGTTTTGCTGGATCTCCAGTTCCGTGAGCGGCACGCTGCTGAGACGCAGTTCGTCGATCCTCGCGTTGATGTAGCTGCCGCCGCCGTCACCACCCAGTTGGAAGGTCGTGGTGGAGGGCGCGATGTCAGGCAGGTCGGGCACCGCCGCGCTTGTTTTGAGAGCCCCGTCCAAATACAGCCGCAGTTGCCCGCCCCCCCAGGTAAAGGCCGCATGATGCCACTCCCCTGCCTGCCAGGTGCCGATGTTGACCGAGACACCACGCTCCGGCTGGCCGTTTGCGGAGAAACGGTTGAAAATGCAGCGCCAGTTGTTGGCGCCATCTTTGCCGAAGAGCATACCACCACCACTGCCCATTTTCAGGATCATGTGGCCCTGGCCATCATTGCCCGCCCATTCCGGCCTGATCCAGAATTCCAACGTGCCCTGGCGTGGGTCAATGTTGCCTGAGCGCGAATAAATTAGCTGGTTGGGATTGCCCATCAAGGCAGCCTGACCGCTGACGCCTGCCGCGTAGCTCAGCCCCGAATTGGACGTCGGCGTCTCCCCCGCTGCGCCCGTAGCATTGTTTTCGAAGTGTAGCAGCAGAGAAGTGTTCGGGCCTTGGCTGGCAGCGTAAGCGGACGCGTTGCAGAAGGCACTAGAGATCAGAAAGGAGATGAGTAGTTTCTTCATGGTGTATGAAATGAGATGCGATATCAGTTATTTGAAAATTGAAAGCCACTGGCGGCCTCTACCCAATCACCTGAAATAGGTTACCTGCATAAATGCAGAAAAACACACTGGTCGAATTTTGCGTGCCCATGCAGCATTTGAAACGCAGCTGAAAACAGAACACCGCTTCCCACCGTGAAAGGGAAGCGGTGCCTGTTTGCCCGGCGGCAACTTCGAGGAGGGCCGCTGGGCACAGCTGTTGGAGGAGTGTTGCAGGGCGAGTGCGGGCCCCTCAGAGGATGAGTTGCTGTAAATCGCGTGGCTCAAAGGAGGCTCTATTGTCCGAGTTCGGGATTGATCCAGACGCTGTGGTCACTGTCGCCGTTGCCGAGGTTGTCCACATGCAGTTCCATCCGTTCGATTCCCCGCACGTCCAGCAGAAAATCCTCGTCATTGGCCGCCTTGTTGGCGGCTTTTTTGGCGATCACCTGGCTCTTCCAGAGCTCCTTTCCATCCCCCAGGATGCGGAATTGCACTTCGCCAAACAGCCCGTCCTCGAGCCCCACTTTGCCGCGGAAGAGCTGAAACTTTCCGCGGGAGAGGTTATAGGCCAGCATGCTGGGCGCGTGAGCCCACAGGCAGTCCCGGATGATGCGCCGGTTCACACGCACGGGGTTGCCGCGGATTTTGACGTCCCCGACATATAGCTTGTCGTAGCCCACACGGGATTCCACGGGGGGCAGGGCGCTCAGACGCGTCCAGGCCAGCTTGACCTGGTTCGGGAGCGATGACTGGGCAGGTGCCAGACGGGCGGTGCCCAGCAGGGGCAGAAGCAGGAGGCGGCGGCGTTTCATGGGAGGCGGGTATGGATGTTGATGTGGGCTGAGTGGAGAAAATCGAGCATCAAGGCTGCGTGGCGCGGGCCTGGAGGGTCACGAAGCCTTGGGGCAGCGTCGTCTGCACCCGCCAGATGGCGGAGGTGATATCGCCGCTAAGGCGGGTGGCGGTAAGGGTGCTGCGACCGGCAAACTTAGGAATGACGAAAAGCTGCACGACCCCCTCGATGGGGAAGTTTTTCGTCTCGATCAAGATATTGACCTGTCCGCTGTTTTGAATGGCCACGTCTGCGGCCGCCACAAGCGGGGCACGGGGATCGACCGGGGCATTCACTGAGTCCACGCTGAAGACGCGGGCGGTGGGGGCATTGGCGGCGGGCCAGATCACCGGGGGATTGGATGGCTGTACCGCAGCTGTTTCGGGCGTGGTAATAACTGAGGCAGCCAACGAGTTTGTCTCAATACGTATGCGTCCTGGATTGGATGCGTCATTAGCACATTGAATTTGTCCTGTGCCACCAACCACTGGCGCAACGATTCTTACTGCTCCACCACTGCCAAATCCACCAGGCCCCAGTCTAGGTGCACTTTTTGCGGTTATTGAGCCGAAAATCGAAACATTACTTGCACTAAATATACCCAAGGCCCCACCTCCACTTTGCCCTGATGTCCCAGCATCGGTATTTCCACCATTTCCCGAACCTCCGACAAGTGGAATAATCTGAGGATTGCCGTAAACTCCGACGTATTGGCCTAGGTTACCAAAAAAGGAATTCCAACTTGCTGTGCCCCCCCCTGGTCCCATACCAGAACCGTATCCCGCTATACTGGTAGCTCCACCTCTGAACCCACCTGGTCCTGGCTCTGTTGGAGTTAGTCGGGCGGTATTGTCTGAGGTTCCAGCTTTCCCGTCGAGATTCAAAGTGCCAGCAATGCTTACATTCCCCTGCACCAGCCACACCACTGGCGCGTAGCTTGGGTGGTTCTTGAAGGTCACCGTCACACCTGCCGGGATGTTCACGGAGCTGTATTTGAAGACGACGGCCCACTTTTCGGCGTCATAGACGCCATTGCCGCCGCCGGGGGCGTTCCAGAGGGCGGTGTTGGCGAGGCCGAGGTCGATCTCGACATTAGCCGCAGGGTTGAAAGCGCCGTCGGAGCCGTCGCTGGGGATGGAGAGCTGCGCGTGAGCAGCGGTGGTGAGCAACGCGGCAGTAAGCAGCGTGAGGAGGTGTCGGCTTCGTGTGTGGGTATGTTTCATGGGTGATGTGTTGTAGGCGCGTTCGCCAGAACGCGGAAGGTTTGAAGAGTGGCGGGGGCGTTCCGCAGTCTGGCGACTGCGCCTACGAGCCGTAGGCGTGCTCGC
>JBILVU010000102.1:0-20558 GCA_044370285.1 Prosthecobacter sp. | reverse complement strand
AATCACCGCATTACGGCGAGCACATGGCGGTCGCGTGGCTGGATGCGGCGCGGTTTGCGGATACGAATGGCTACCAGGTGGATCGTGATCGCGAGCTGTGGCCGTGGCGGGACTGGGTGATCAAGGCCTTCAACGCGAACATGCCTTTCGATCAGTTCACCATCGAGCAGCTTGCGGGGGATTTGCTGCCGAATGCCACGTTGGATCAAAAGATCGCCACCGGCTTTCATCGCAATCACATGCTCAATGAGGAGGGCGGCATCATCGCGGAGGAGTTTCTGGCTGAATACACGGCCGACCGCGTGGAGACGACGGCTGCCGTGTGGATGGGACAGACCTTCAACTGCTGCCGCTGCCACGATCACAAGTTCGATCCCTTCACCGCGAAGGACTTCTATGCGATGAAAGCCTTCTTCCACAACGTGCCGGAGCGTGGCGTGGGCATTTACAGCAATCCAGTGCGCACCAATGCGCCGCCTTTTGTGAAACTGCCCGCTCCGGAGCTGGAGACGAAAATCGCCGCGCTGAATGCGAAGCTCAAACCGGTCGAAGATCAGCTCAACGGCCTCGGGGCAGGTGATCTGGAGCCTTGGGCGAAAAAGCTCGTCGCAGCGAAGATCGACTGGCTGCCGCTGGAGCCGCAAAAGGCCACGGGTGGTGACAATCCGCCGCAAATCGCCGACAAAGCCGTTTTGATCGGTCCGCAGGAAACGCGGGCGAACAACATCGTGATCAAGGCGAAGCTGCCAGCGGGCAAAATCACCGCGCTGCGGCTCGAATGCTCCACCACGGCTCCCTCGGCCAGTTTTCAATGGAGCGAGCTCAAAGTGGGCAAAACCAAGCTGCATCCCATCGATGCCACGCATGCCAGCGTGCTCGACAGTGATCGCAAAACCAAATCTGTGCTCTCGGTGGCACCGAACAAGCCGGTGCAGGCACTGTTTGAGCTCGAAAAGCCTCTCGAAGGCTCCGAAGTGGACATCACGATCGGTGTCGAGAATGCCGGCGGGCCTTCGCAGTGGCGTCTCTTTGCCACCACGACTCCGACTGAGGTCATTGCGCCCGCGAGCATCGTCACCATCGCAGAGAAAGTGCATGCGAAACGAACCGCAGCCGAGCGCAAGAAGCTCGCGGACTTCCGCATGGCGCAGATGCCGGAGCATCGACGCCTGAGTGAGGAGGCGGCCGCTTTGAAGAAGCAGGTCGCTGCGGCTGAGGCGGAGATTCCCACCACGCTGGTCATGGAGGAGCAGAAGGAGATGCGCCCCACATTCATCCTGATGCGCGGTGCCTATGACAAGCCCGGCGAGAAAGTCAGCGCCGCCACGCCCAGCGTTTTGCCAGCACTCGCCGCCGACTTGCCGCACAATCGTCTCGGCCTCGCGAAGTGGCTCGTGAGCCGCGAGAACCCGCTCACGGCCCGTGTGATCGTGAACCGCTTCTGGCAGCATTTCTTCGGCACCGGGCTCGTGCGCACCAGCGAAGACTTTGGCTCTCAAGGTGAACAGCCGAGCCATCCTGAACTGCTCGACTGGCTCGCGGTGACCTTTCAAGAGAGCGGCTGGGACGTGAAGAAGCTCGTGAAGATGATCGTGACCAGCGAGACGTATCAGCAGAGTTCTCAGTTCTCGGTTCAGAGTGCTCAGTTGGACCCGATGAATACCTGGCTCTCCCGCGGTCCGCGTCATCGCCTGAGCGCGGAAGTCATTCGCGATCAAGCTCTGGCCGCCAGCGGACTGCTGGTGGAGAAAATCGGCGGCCCGAGTGTGAAGCCGTATCACCCGCCAGGACTTTATGAGCAGGTCGTGGCCCAGCGTGACAATCCCAAGGCCACCTACCAGCAAGGCAGCGGCGACGACTTGCATCGTCGCAGCCTTTACACCTACTGGAAGCGCAGCGTGCCGAATCCCGGCATGCTGCTCTTCGATGCGCCCTTCCGCGAGACCTGCGCCCTCCGTCGCTCGCGCTCGAACACGCCGCTACAGGCACTCAATTTGATGAACGACCCGACCTATGTCGAAGCTGCCCGCTTCCTTGCGCAGCGCATGATCCAGGAGGGCGGGCCAAAGATTGAATCTCGCCTCACACATGGTTTCCAACTTCTCCTCGGACGAAACCCGAGCCCGCAGGAACTCCAAGTGCTCACCTCTGCGATCAAGCGCACCCAAAGCGATTTCACCAAGAACCCCGAAGCCGCCAAACAACTCCTCACCCTCGGCGAAGCCAAATCTGACGACAAACTGCCCCCCGCTGAACTCGCTGCCTACACCACCGTCGCCAGCACGTTGATCAATCTCGACGAAACCATCACCAAGGAGTGATTTCGATGCCTTCAGTTCACCATCAGGCCTTCCAGCTCCGCCAGCTTCCGAGCTTTGCTGTCAAAGCTCCAAAACGTGTCGCAACCCAGAATGAGCGCAGAGGCAACGTGCAGCACATCGTTGGTGCGAAAGCTATGCTTCGCGGTATGCCGGTGAACCAGATCATAATACAGATCATCCAAAAGACGCGAATCCGGCTCCCGGATGGACAACTGCTGCCCCTGCTGAATTTCCAGTTCAAAACTCGCCTCCGCAGCGCGGGCCGTCCCCGCAGTCACGGTGTAGCCTGGACTGCCATTCTTCGATTCATAAACGAGGCGCTGAAAGGCGTTCACCAACTCATGGTGAAGCAGTCGCGTGACGGGAAGGGGTTCGTTGCTTCTCTTCGACCACTCATTCAGCAACCGATCCGCCTCCGCCGTGAAAGGCAGATTCAGCAGCAGGTTGGTAAAGAAGTTTGTGTCGGCATACGCCTTCATAGCTCACCAGCGATGACCTTGTTCAGGCGTTCGACATCCACCTCCGGGCCGCAGGTGTTGCCCAGCGCCGTCATGCGCTGCCTGTGCGCACGCATTCTCTCGAGCATGCTCGGCACCACCAGCTCAGGAGTCGGGCGGGCGACTGAAATCTCAAAGACCTCCCCACTGCGGCTTTTTACTGTTACACGGCCCAGCTTCCGCGCCGCCTCCAGCAACTCCGCACCGCTGCGGTTCATGTCACGCACGGTGAATTCACGTCGCAGGGGTTTCGCCGTGCGCGCACGGGCTTTTTTAGCGGCTTTCTTGGATGCGGTCTTCATGTCCGACATCATGACCGACATCGCTACGCCATGCAATTCCTCATTTCTCCGCTCATGAGCACCGAATCCTCCCTCGCACCCTTTTCGCGTCGCAACTGGCTCAAGAGCCTCGCGTTGGCATCCCTCGCGAATCCAAAGCTCTTTGCCTCGCCTGCGGCACACTTTGCGCCGAGGGCGAAGCGCATCATCTGGCTCACGCAGGCGGGTGCGCCGTCGCAGCTGGATCTGTTTGATTACAAGCCGGGGCTCGCGTCGCAGTTCGACAAGGATTTGCCGAACTCGGTGCGTGGCGAGCAGCGGCTCACGGGCATGACGGCGGGGCAGAAGCGCTTCCCCATCGCGCCGTCGGTGTTCAAGTTTGCGCAGCATGGCCAGAGTGGCATGTGGCTGAGCGAGTTGCTGCCGCACACATCAAAGTTCGCGGATGAGATCTGCCTCATTCGCTCGCTGCACACCGAGGCCATCAATCACGATCCAGCGATGACGCTGCTGCAAACGGGGCATCAAATCGGCGGACGGCCCGCGTTTGGCGCGTGGGTGTCGTATGGTCTCGGATCGGACAACGCGGACCTGCCTTCCTTTGTCGCGCTGATCTCGCGTCCCAGCGGCCCGACGAACGCGCAACCGCTACACGAGCGCATGTGGGGCAGCGGCTTTTTGCCATCGAAGTATCAGGGCGTGCGCATGAGCTCCGGCAAGGACCCCGTGCTCTTCCTTTCCAATCCGCCCGGCATCACCACCGAGCGCCGTCGCGCCATGCTCGACGATGTCGCCGCGCTGAATCGCCTCAAGCTCGCCGATTACCACGATCCCGAAACGCAGGCCCGCATCGATCAATACGAGATGGCCTTCCGCATGCAGTCCGCCGTGCCCGACCTGGCCGATCTCTCCAAAGAACCCGCCGACATCTACGAGCGCTACGGTCCCGAGTCGAAGAAGCCGGGGACGTATGCCGCGAACTGCATCCTCGCCCGTCGGCTCGCTGAGCGTGGCGTGCGTTTCATCCAGCTTTACCATCGTGGCTGGGACCAGCACAACAATCTGCCAAGCGGCATCAAGAGCCAGTGCCACGACACCGACCAGCCCACCGCCGCGCTTTTGGCCGAGCTCAAAGAACGCGGCATGCTCGATGACACGCTCGTCATTTGGGGCGGCGAGTTTGGCCGCACCGTGTATTCGCAGGGCGTGCTCACCCGCGACAATCATGGCCGCGATCACCATCCGCGCTGCTACAGCGTCTGGATGGCCGGAGCCGGTGTGAAAGGCGGCCACGTCCACGGCGAGACCGATGACTTCAGCTACAATATCGTCAAAGACCCCGTCCACATCCACGATCTCAACGCCACCGCCCTTCATCTCCTCGGCCTTGATCACACCCGCCTCACTTACCGCTTCCAAGGCCGCGACTATCGGCTCACGGACATCCATGGGAATGTGATCCAGAATCTGGTGGCTTGAAGAAGCCCCTACCCTGCTCCAAAACAGCTCATGGTCCTCGATACCCTTCCCAACGCCACCCGATACGAATCGCTGAACTCCCGCTTCGCCAAGGCCTTTGCCTTCCTGCGCACCGTGGATGGCACGCAGGAGCTCGGACGGCATGACCTGGATGGCGATCTCTGCTTTGCGCTAGTGCAGACGTATGAGACGAAGCCCATCGAAAAGGCCAAATTCGAGGCGCATCGGAAGTACATCGACGTACAGTTCATTCAAAGTGGTCGCGAGACCATCCTGTGGGCACCTTTGGCGACAATGAAAGAGGAGACGATGGCCTACAGTGAAGAAAAAGATGCCGCTCTGTGGAAGCTCACGGCGGACACCACACCCCTGCACGTTAGCGCGGGACATTTCGCCCTCCTATGGCCGGAGGATGCCCATGCGCCCTGCATCGAGTGGGATCGGCCGGAGCAGGTTTTCAAGGTGGTCGTCAAGGTGGCGGTGGAATAAGGCGTGGATCATCTCTGAGCTTTGCTCTTGCCACCTCCGCCGGACGCAGACAGCATGGCGACCGCATGCAACAAAAGTCCTTTCTCCAACGCAACTGGTACTTCTTCACGCCGCTCGTGATCATCATCATCCCGCTTCTGATGGCGGCGAACTCAATGGTGAATTGGGGCTACGGCTTCAATGAATCGATGAATGCGCTGATGCACTTCGGCTCTACGGATACCCGTTACTCGATTGGATTTTCCGAACTGGGATTCAAAACGATCAAGCCCGGTATGGACGGGCGCACCGTTTACAGCCTGATCAAAAACCCCTTCGAGCAGCAGGTGGAAGGCACCGTGTGGCGCTTCTCACTGCCGCAGGGAGACGCGAAGTATTACCACGAACGCACGGTGATCTTTGAAAAGGACGCCCAAGGCGTCCCAAGAGTGAAGCAGGTTGTGAGCCGCTTTCACACACCGGAGATCAAGTGAACCCCGCTCTCAGCATGAACTTTTCCGTGAGTCATTTCCTTCCCGTTTCCTGTCTGGCATTGGCGCTAGCGCTATCCTCGTGCGGCGGTCCTTCGATCAAGGGCCTGCCGAAGAATCTGCCGGTGATCAATCTGCACGGCTCGAAGGAGACGCCGCCGCACTCGATGGCGCAAAACGAGTATCCCTTTGATGCGGACGGCGATTATAAAACGGAGTGGGTGGCAGGTGGCACCTCGGGCAAGCCGGAGGCGGACTACACCTCCTGGCGCAGTTCTCACGGTGGCGAGCCGACTCCACAGAAGGATTACACACCGCCGAAGAAGAAAAAATCCTCCTCCAGCAAATCGAAAAGCAAAGGTGGCAGCTACACCATCAAATCTGGCGACTCTCTTTCGGTCATCGCAGCCAAAAACGGCACCACCGTGGCCAAGCTGAGGGCCGCCAACGGCCTGAAGGGCGATATGATTCGCGCTGGCAAAACCCTGAAGATCCCCAAATGACATGCGCTGGCCGTTTGATCGCCCTCTCCTCGCTTTACTGGCGCTTGCGATGGCGTTGGCGGCTCCCGTTTCTCTCCAGGCCCAGTTTCGTTTCAACACGGTCGTGATCGATGCCGGGCACGGCGGCAAGGATCCAGGCACGATCTGGTATCATCGCGTTGAGAAACACCTCGCTCTCGATGTGGCGAAGCGTGTCGAGACTGGTCTGCGGGCCATGGGCATCAAAACGGTGATGATACGCCGCTCGGATACCTTTGTGGAGCTCGATCAGCGTGCCCGCCTAGCTAACAAAGTGCCGTCTTCGATCTTCGTCAGCGTTCATTTCAATGCGGACGGCAAGGACTTCGGCAAAAACGGCGCAGAGATGCATTATTATGGCCCCAAAGGCCTCTACCTCTCCCAGCGGCTGAACGCCGCGTTTGATAAAAATGTAAAACTCGGCTGTCGCATGCTTGTGCAGCGCAAACGCCTCGTGGTGCTGCGTGAGACGAAGGCACCCGCCGTGCTGGTGGAATGCGGTTACCTCACCCACCGCTCGAATTCGTGGCTCTGCTCCCTCACCACGCACCGTCAGGCTGTCGCGAATGCCATCGTCGCAGGTATTCTGGCTTCACGGGCACGTTGAGGACCGGCTAGCTTTCACATCTTTTGAAAATCGCGGCATGATGAGGACCGGCGGGGCATTTGACTACGTCGCCGCTCTGGTGGAAGGAACCGGCTTCCCATGACCGCCCCCGCCGTCAGCGCTAGTAATCCTGTTTTCCCGTTCCACCTCGTGCGAGCGGACTTGGAACGTGTGGAAGCCGCTATCCTCGAGCAGGCTCGTGCGTTTGATCCCGGGGTCGAGGGCTACGTCAGTTACGTCTGCAAAACCTCCGGCAAGCGCATCCGTCCCGCGCTGGCGGTGCTCTCCGGCGGCGCCACCGGCGGCACGCACGAAGGTCACACACGCCTTTCCGTCATTTTGGAACTCGTCCACATCGCATCGCTCGTGCATGACGACATCATGGACGGCGCAGACATCCGCCGCCAGGTGCCCACCGCCGTCGCCAAATGGGGCAGCAGCCTCAGCGTGCTTCTCGGTGACAGCCTCTTTGCCTATGCACTGGAACTGGCGACCGAATTTGATGACACGCATGTCTGCCGCACCATCGCCCGTGCCTCGCGAGATGTTTGTTCCGGCGAGATTTTGCAGACGCAGCGCCGCTTTGACCTGAATCTCTCCGTCACCGATTATCTGAAGATGATCGAGATGAAGACGGCCGCGCTCTTCGCCGCCGCCTGCGAGCTCGGTGCCCGGCTCAACCATCAGCCGGATGCTACCCAGCATTCCCTGCGTGATTACGGCCTGAAACTCGGCACCGCCTACCAGATCTACGACGACTGCCTCGACCTCGTCGGCGATGAAAAAACCGTCGGCAAGACGCTGCGGACAGATCTGGCGCGGGGAAAACTCACGCTGCCCATCCTTTACCTCCTCGAAGGAGCCACCGAGGCGCAAAAGCAGAAACTCAGCCGCATGCTGCTGAAAGGCGAGCCGATGGATACCAGCATCCTCGCCGGTATCGCCGATTACGATGGAGCGGTCGAGCGGGCGGTAAGGTTCGCTCAAGACATGCTCGTGAGCGCCCGTGCCGATCTGATCGGCCTGCCGGGCACCCCGCACAAGCAGGCGATGGAAGACATCGCAGGCTACCTCCACGGCCTGCTGGAGCAGTGCCGGGCGATTCATTGATGGGTCGGCCCCGTCCGATCTGACCGATCCAGACCGACCCTCATGTCCCATCGCATCCACGACATCCCGGAGAACGACCGCCCGCGTGAACGCCTACTCCGCCTCGGTCCGCAGGCGCTTTCGGACGCGGAGCTGCTGGCTCTTTTCATCAACACCGGCACGAAAGGCGAAAACGCCCTGCAAATCGGCGAGCGCATGCTGCGGGAGCATCGTTCCCTCCGCGAGCTCACCCGTCTGGAGCCTGCCGCGTTGACAAAAATCAAAGCGCTGGGCCCCGCCAAGGCTGCCAAACTGGCCGCCGCCTTCGAGATTGGACGCCGCGCCGCCCGCGAGACCTCGCAGCGTGACATCGTGCTCGATCATCCGCGCCGTGTGTATGAGTTCATCGGCCCCGAGTTGCAGGCGCTGAGCTACGAATCCGTGCGGCTCGTGCTGCTCACCACGAAACTGACACTCCTCCGTGCGGAGGAAATCTTCCGCGGCAGCCTCAACGAATGCACCGCCGCGCCGCGTGACATTCTCAAGAAGGCGCTCACTCACAACGCCCACGCCTTCATCCTCATCCACAACCATCCCAGCGGTGATCCCGCGCCCAGCGATGCCGACCGCCGCCTCACGCGTCGGCTCCGGGAGGCATCCGAGACGATGGGACTTCTCCTTCAGGATCACGTCATCATTGGCAGCCCTTCCGAATCCCGAGAGCTGCCTTACTTCAGCTTTCGCGAGCACGGCCTGCTCTGATTTTTCCCGTTTGCCACCCCGCCGCCTCACGCTAACGCACCGCATGAATTTCCCCGCGCAGCGCCTCGGCCTCCTCATCGTCCTCTCCGGCCCTTCCGGCACTGGCAAGACCACGCTTGCCCGCCGGGTGTGTGATCGCGGCGAAGCCATTTTCTCCGTGAGCTGCACCACCCGTGCCCCACGCCCAGGCGAGGTGGATGGAAAGGATTATTTCTTCCTCAAGGAGGCCGATTTCGTCGAGAAGATCGGGCGGGGGGAATTCTTCGAGCACGCCCACGTCCACGGCCGCCGCTACGGCACGCTGAAGAGCTATGTGATCGATAATTTGCAACGCGGCATTGATGTCATCCTCGATATCGACGTGCAAGGAGCCGCCCAAGTCCGCTCCAGCGATGACGAGCACATCCGTCGCTGCCTGCTCGACATCTTCGTCATGCCTCCCAGCATTGATGAACTCCGCGCCCGCCTCAGCGGTCGCGCCACCGAGGATGCTGCCGCCTTTGAACTGCGCATGAAAAACGCGGCGGAGGAAATGTCCCACTGGCCCGAATACAGCCACGTCCTCGTCAGCGATACTCGTGAGGCCGACGCCGCCCATTTTGAGGCGCTGCTCACTGCCGCACGAATGCGCAGCAGCCTGCGCTGATCACCGCGTCATCGCTGGAAACGGATCGGCCCCCGGTGCATCGACGAAAAACTCACTCGCTTCGCCATCGGGGATGCCGTGGCTAAGGATACCTTCGAGACGGCGGCGGCTACCACGCTCAGTAGAGGGGCGGTTCGCAGTACGCTGGATGAGATCGGTGATGACTGGAGCCGCGACGGCCGCACCAGCGGCCAGCAGGGCCAGAGCGATCACATTCGAGGAGCCACGACGCATGCCACGACCGAAAAGAATACCCAAAGCGCAGCCAGCGGCGGCGGGGGCGATGACGGTGGCGTAATTTTCGTAACGGGCGGCGGGGTTCTCGGGCTGCATGCGTCACCATAAGCCTGCGGCGAACAAACTCCAAAGAGGAATTTGCCCGAACCTTGCTCCGTAGTTAAGAACCGCGCACACATGAGCAAATCCGCCCTCCCCAAACGTTACGCCCTCATTCTCGCCGGAGGCAGCGGCCAGCGCTTCTGGCCGATCAGCCGCGATGCCCAGCCGAAACAACTTTTGAAGCTTTTTGGCGACAAAACCCTCCTCGAACTCACCATCGACCGCCTCGACGGCATCGTACCGAAAGAAAACATCCTCATCCTCACCAACAAGCAGCAGGAGGCCACCGTCCGCTCGCTCATCAAGACGCTCCCCGCCGAAAACATCGTGGCCGAGCCGGAAAAGCGCGATACCGCCCCAGCCATCGCCCTCGCCGTTGGCTGGGTGGTGGCCCGCGATCCGATGGCGACGATGATCGTGCTTCCCGCCGACCATTTGATCGAAAACCACGCCGAATTCCAACGCGTGCTCAGCAATGCCTCCCTGGCTGCCGAGAACAGCGGAAACCTTGTCACCGTCGGCATCAAACCTACCTGGCCCTGCCCTAGCTACGGCTATGTGGAGCGCGGCCGAAAGGCCAGCATCGGCGGCGTGGACGACCTCCCTGTCTGGGAGGTGGCTCGCTTCCGTGAAAAGCCCAATCCCGATCTCGCCGAGCACTTCATCAGCCAGGGAAACTTCCTCTGGAACGCCGGCATGTTCATCTGGACGATTCCCGCCATTTTTAGCGAGCTGAGCCGCCACTGCCCCGTGCTGGCGGACTTCGTTTCCGAGCTTCGCGGCTCCAAAGACTTCTCCGCCACCGTGGCGAAGCAGTTCGGCAAGCTGCCCAAGCTCTCCATCGACTACGCCTTGATGGAAAAGGCCACTCGCGTACTGAACATCGAAGCCACCTTCGACTGGGATGACGTGGGCAATTGGACCAGCGTGGGCCGCTACCTCAAAGCCGATGGCGATGGCAACCAGCACAACTGCGCCTTCTCCCAGCAGGAAGCCTCCAACAACATCGTCTTCACCCAGACCGGCCAGCATGTGGCTCTCATCGGCGTGCAGGACTTGATCATCGTCGCCTCCAAGGACGGCCTGCTCGTGGCCGACCGTGCTCGTGCGGAAAACATCAAAAAGCTCGTTGATGGCCTGCCGTCCGAACTGCGGTGAAAAATGACCAATGACGAGATCCGAATGACGAAAGAAATCCGAAGCCCAAAGCTCGAAGTCTCATGCCCGCTCACTCCAGGACATTCGTCATTCGTCATTCCCTAATTCGTCATTCCCCATGTCACGCATCCTCGCCATCGATCACGGCACCGTGCGCATCGGCCTGGCGCTGAGCGATGAGCTGGAGCTCGTGGCGAATCCCTTCAAGACGCTCGATGCCAACCACGAACCGGAGCGTGCCATCGCCCGCGTCGTGCAGGAGAAACACATCGCGAAAATCGTCATCGGCATGCCCTTCCGCATGGACGGCCAGCGCGGCGAGGCAACCGAGCGAGTCGAAAAATTCGCCGACAAGCTCGGCAAGGAGCTGCGGCATGAGATTCCCATCGAATTCGTCGATGAACGCCTCTCCTCCGTCGAGGCCGAGGCCTCACTCTCGCGTTCCGGCATCACCGATCGAAAAGAGCGCAAAGAAGTCGTCGATCAGCTCGCCGCCGTGGTGATCCTCCAGGACTATCTCAACACCCAACGCGGCCCCGAGGGCTTCCTGCTGCCGGATGAATCCTTCGAGATGCCCTGGAGCGGTGAAAAACCACGGAGAAGGCGTTGAGGCCATTCATCAGCAGTGATGTGCCCCGCGAGTGTTTACATAGAGAGAGTAGAGACTCTGTGAGGCGGTGATGAAGAGGCGGTTCCGCTTCGGGCCGCCGAAGCAGACGTTGCTGGCGGTCTCGGGCAGTTTGATGAAGCCGATGAGCTTGCCTTCCGGGTTGAAGACGTGGACGCCGTCGTAGCCGTCGCCGATCCAGCCAGCGCTGCACCACAGATTGCCTTCCACATCGCAGCGAATGCCGTCGGAATTGCCCTTGGCTTTGGGATCGGCAAGCTGGCCTTTGTTGGTGGCAAAGATCTTGCCGTTTTTCACCGTCTTGCCGTCCACGTCATAGACGCGGATGTTCTTCGGGCTGCCGGTATCGACGATGTACACCTTCTTGTAATCGGGTGAGAAGCAGAGGCCGTTCGGCTTTTCGAGGTCCTCGGTGATCTTGGTGATCTCGCCGCTTGGGTCGATGCGATAGACGGACTCCTTGAGGAAGAGTTCCCCTTTGTTGCCCTCGTAGTCCATCATGCTGCCGTAGCCGGGATCGGTGAACCATATGGAGCCATCGGGATGCACCGCGCCGTCGTTGGGAGCGTTGAAGGGTTTGCCATCGAATTTTTCGGCCAGCACGGTGATCTTGCCGTCGAGTTCGTAGCGCACCACACGCCGCGTGCCGTGCTCAAAGCTGATCTGGCGACCTTGCAGGTCAAAGGTGTTTCCGTTGCTATTATTGGCGTTGTTGCGCATCACGCTCACGTGGCCGTCCTCGGGCAGCCAGCGCATCTGGGCGTTGTTGGGGATGTCGCTCCACACGAGATAGTTGCCAGTGCCGTTCCAGGCAGGGCCCTCGGCCCAGAGCATCCCGGTGTGGAGGCGGCGGATGGGCGCATTGCCTTGCACGAGCTTCTCAAAGGCGGGATCGAGCGCGATGACATCAGGATCGGGATAGCGTTCGGGCGTCTGGCCGGTCCAATCGCGGGCGAGGGCGGATGTGGCGGTAGCGGCGACGAGGGAGCTGAGGAAGGAACGGCGATCAGTGGTCATGGCGGCGGCGTTTTTAGCGAGTCGTGGCAAAAAACGCACGAAATTATGAATCCGTGCGGCTAAATTGAGTGAACAATGATCCCGCCGCGTGATCTTACGCACGGCCCGATCCACCTCCCGCATGCCCCCGGTATCCAATTCCCCTGAACCCAGCTTCGAAGCGCCCGCGACGAAGACGTGGGTGGCATGGATACGAAACAAATTCCTCGCTGGCCTAGCCCTCGCCGCGCCGCTGATCGTCACCTTTTGGATTTTGCAGTTCGTTTACGGCCTGCTGCACGGCTGGGCGGAAGGCCTGCTCGGCTACATCGCCGAGATGGCGAAGGAGATCATCGGTCACGAGGTGATCAGCCTCGATGACCCGTTGGTGAAGCGTATCACCGCCTTCGCCGGCTTCATGCTGCCGCTGGTGGTCATCGCCAGTCTCGGTGTGTTGGCCACCAACGTCATCGGTGCCCGCGTGGTGCATGCCACGGACAGGCTGCTGCTCCGCGTGCCGATGGTGGCCGTCATTTATAAGACGCTGAAGCAGGTGATCGATGCCTTCCGCGGCTTCGGAGCCAAGCAGAACCTCAAACGCGTCGTTTACATCGAGCAGGGCAATGGCGTGCGCATGCTGGGCTTTGCCACCGGCCAGTTTACCGATACGCAAACCGGCAAGGCGATGACCTGCGTGCTCGTGCCCACCTCTCCCAGCCCGATGACCGCCATCCTGCTCATCGTGGATACCGATAAGATCACCGACGCGCCGATCTCCATCGAGGATTCGATGAAGATGATCCTCTCCGGCGGCCTCGTGGGCCCGCAGACGATGGTGACGCCGCTGAATCAACGGCCCGCCGTGGCGGCCACGCCCGAGCTCGACTCCAAACCGAAGGAGGAAGAGAAGAAAACGCAGCCACTTCTTCCCATCGGCCTGCCGCGTGCGGAGGATTTTGATTCCGGCGATAACGACATCCTCGCCGAGGCTCTCCGCCCCGAACCACGCACCCGCCGCTGGCTTCCGGGGTTGGGTTGGAAGAAGAAATAACCCATGCAGGCCGCTGTTTTCGCCCTTTTGAGCCTTCTGGCGCTCAATGCGGTCCTCCAGGCCAAGTCGCGCTTGCGCTGGCAATTGCGACTCGTGACGCTGGAGTTTGGTCACTGGCTCTCCATAGCTTGTTTGGCCCTCGCAGCATGGCATTGGTCCTTTTTGGGCCTCGCTGCGGTTTTTCTCCGTCCTGCTTGGCAGGCCTCACGGATCGCCAAGAAGCATGCTTTGCCCTTTTCCTGGCTCCGACTGTGGTTTCCTCGTCGCGAGGGTAAAAACGTCATCGTCACCCGCACCTGCGCCTTTGAGCATGAGGGCGATCAGATCGACGTCGTGACCTACGAGCCAGCTCGCGATGGCAAAACACGTCGCTGCATCGTGGCGCTGCACACGGGCGGCTGGGACAGCGGTGATCCAGGCGAGTTTCCCGCTGCCAACCGCGAACTGGCTGCCCGTTGCGATGTGGTCATCTGCTCGGTGGGTTATCGTCTTGCTCCGAAGCATCCCTGGCCCGCTCAAGCCGAGGACACCCGCCGTGCCATTGAGTGGGTGCGTGAGAGCGCGGCCACACTCGGCATCGACGCGGACGATTTGATCCTGCTCGGCCGCAGCGCCGGGGCGCAGATCGCCACTGCGTGCGCCTTTGGCATGCCGGAGCTTCGCGTGAGCACCTGCATCGCCGTCTATGGCCCGCCGGACATGTTCTTCGCACGAAAGTGGTCCTACCCCGATGACATCCTGAAGTCCCTCAAGCTCGTGCAGCAATACATGGGCGGCGATCCCGAGGACCTGCCCGAGGCTTACCGCACCGCCTCTGCCAGTGAATTCGTCAGCGAGGCCAGCCCCGCCACCCTGCTCATCCATGGCGAGAGCGATTCCCTCGTCTGGGTGGAGCACAGCCGCCGTCTCCACGCAAAAATGCAAGGCCTCGCCCGCAGCGCCTACCTCGAGCTCCCTTGGGGTGATCACGGCTGCGATTACTTCCCGAATTCCCCCGGCGGCCAGCTCTCGCTCGCGATGATGGAACGTTTTTTGAAAGCCAATGCCTGAGCACTGGAACGCACGATTCCTGCATTGAGCCGCTGCAAATCCAGCGTATGAGCACGCCCCGCCATGCTCATCCCGACCTCTTTCCCCACTTCCGCCGGCCCCACCGAATCCAAGCCGCTCATCTCCGATGAAGGCTGGATGGTGCAGCACATGTTTTACACCATCGACCACGGTTACTGGGCCGCTTTGATGCCCGAGGAGCGTGATGAGCGCCGTGCGAAATTCCTCAGCACCATCGAAAGCATCCGCAAACATCCCGGCACGCAGCTTCTCTGCTTTGCCATGGTCTCCGCGAAGTCGGACCTCGGCTTCATGCTGCTCACGCCGGACCTGCATGACTCGCAGCGCTTTGAAAAGCAGCTTAGCCTCTCGCTCGGCACGGATGTGCTCACGCCCTGCTACAGCTACCTCTCGATGACGGAATGGACGGAATACTCGCAGAGCGAGGAGGAATTCAAAACGCAGCAGCTCGAGAAGGTGGAAGGTCTCACACCCGGCTCGGAGGCCTTTGAAAAGCGCCTCGCTGAGTGGAAGGGCCACATGACGAAGTATTTCAACGACCGACTCTACCCGAACATGCCGGACTGGCAGGTCATGTGCTTCTACCCAATGAGCAAACGCCGCAACGTGGGTGCCAACTGGTATGCGAACGACTTTGCGAAGCGTCGCGAACTCATGGGCGGCCACGCCAAGACCGGTCGCAAGTACGCCGGCAAGGTGCGCCAGCTCATCACCGGCTCCACCGGCCTCGACAGCCACGAGTGGAGTGTCACCCTCTTCGCCCACGACATTTTCCAGGTGAAGAGCATCGTCTATGAAATGCGCTTTGATGAAGTGACGACGCAATACGGCGAGTTCGGCGATTTCTACATCGGCATCCAGCCGCCGACAGCGGAGTTGCTGCAGCGCGTGATGCTTGCGTGAGGCAGGATTTGATCCATCACTGCCCGCCCGTGCAAAACCAGCCCCTCACCATCGCCGACCGTTCGTTTCGTTCCCGCCTCATGCTGGGGACGGGAAAATTTGCCAGCGGTGAGCTCATGCGAGACGCGATCATTGCCTCCGGAACGGAGATCGTGACCGTGGCGCTGCGCCGGGCGGACCTCAGCGGCAAAGGTGACCCTTTTGCGAACATCCTCGATTTTATCCCGAAAGACGTGCTCCTGCTGCCGAACACCAGCGGGGCGATGAATGCGGAGGAGGCCGTGCGACTCGCAAGGCTCGCCGTAGCGGCCGGTTTGCCGAACTGGGTGAAGCTCGAAATCCATCCTGATCCTCGCTACCTGCTTCCGGATCCCATCGAGACGCTCAAAGCAGCTGAAATCCTCGTCAAAGAAGGCTTTACCGTGCTGCCCTACATCAATGCGGACCCTGTTTTGGCCCGCCGACTCCAGGATGTCGGCACGGCGACAGTGATGCCGCTCGGCTCACCCATCGGCTCACACCAGGGAATCACCACACGGCGGCAAATCGAGATCATCATCGCCCAGGCCACCGTGCCGGTGGTGGTGGATGCCGGTATCGGCGCTCCCAGCCACGCCGCGGAAGCCTTTGAAATGGGTGCGGATGCCGTGCTCGTGAATACCGCCATCGCCGTCGCCTCCGCCCCCGTGCGCATGGCAAAGGCCTTTAAAATGGGCGTCGAGGCAGGTCGTGCCGCGTTTGAGATCGGGCTGGGAGAGCGCACTGAAGCCGCGTCGGCCACGAGTCCGTTGACGACGTTTCTGTATCAGTGAACGAGCCTCAACCCTTCACGAGGTAGGTGAAGACGAGGACTCCGAGGAAGAGAAGGCTGGCGGCGAGGACCATTCCGGTAAACATAGCGGCGGGCAGATAGCGTGATTCAACCTGCTCGCCAGCGAAAATTTCCTCTTGCAAAAAAAGGTCCGTGAGGCAGACTCCCCGCCCCTATGGCTAAAACTTGCTGGCTCGAGCGCGAAAAGCGCAAGACTAAAACTGTCCAAAAATACGCGAAACTCCGCGCCGAACTCAAGGCTGCTGGAGATCACATCGGTCTGTCCTTGCTTCCCCGTGATGCCAGCCCGACCCGCCTCACGAACCGCTGCCGCGTCTCCGGTCGTCGTCGCGCCTTCCTCCGTCGTTTCCAAATGTCCCGTCTCACCTTCCGTGAAATGGCCTTGCAGGGTATGATTCCCGGCGTGACCAAATCCAGCTGGTAATTCGCCTGTCATTTTTTGGCTCCTCAAAGCCCGGCCCGGTCCCAAAACCGGGCCGTTTTCTTGGAGAGGCGGATACGGCCTCCACACACGGACCGCTCCACGATGCCCACCTACTCCTACATCGCGCAAGATCCCGAAAAGGGCTGCCCGTCCTGTCGGCGGGGGTTTGATCTTCGTCGGCCCATGGATCGAGCCCCGCTCGAGGTTTGCCCCCTTTGCAAAAAGCCCGTCAAAAAACTCATCGCGGGCTTTAGCACGCCCAAATACACCAAACCGCTCTCCGTTTCTGACGCGAAGGCAGCGGGTTTCACCATTCTCGAAAAACGCTGCGATGGCAGCTATGAGAAGCTCTGACGCCCGTCCCTCCCGAGCCCGTCGCGTCCCCTCATGAATCTCCTCCTCGCCAGCGCCACCGCCGAACTCGTCCGTGAATGGGCCTTCACACCCAGCGAGCTTTTTTGGCAAGCAGTCATCGTCCTGGCCATCGTGCTGCTGAATGCCTTCTTCGTCGCCGCCGAGTTTGCCATCGTCAAAGTGCGTGACAGCCAGCTCACCGCCGCCATCGACGACGGGGTGAGCGGCGCGAAATTCGCCCAGCACGTCACGCGAAACCTCGACGCCTACCTTTCCGCCGGTCAGCTCGGCATCACGCTCACCAGCATCGCCCTCGGGATCTTCGGCGAGCCTTTCGTGGCCATCGTCGTCCAGCCCATGCTTTTCAAAATGGGCATCGTCAATGAGACGGTCATCCGCTGGACCTCCATTGGCATCGCGTATGCCATCGTCACCTACCTGCACGTTGTCCTCGGCGAGCAGACACCAAAGGTGCTCGCCATCCGCAAGTCCCTCAGCATCACGCTGCTCATCGCCAGGCCGCTGCACCTCTTTTACGTCGTACTCAAGCCCGCCATCTGGATCCTCAGTGCCAGCACCAACGTCATGCTGCGCCTCTTTGGCATCTCCAATGTCTCCGAGCACGAGATCGCTCACTCCGAAGAGGAACTCCGTCACATCGTCGCCGAGAGCCAGAAGTCCAAAGAGGTCACCGAAACCGAGAAGGATATTCTTCTCAACGCCCTCGCCCTCAACGACCGCTGCGTGCGTGATGTGATGACCCCGCGCAACACCGTCATCTCCCTCGATGCCGATGACAGCTTCGAGGCCAATTTGAAGGTCGCCATCGACAGCAAGCACACGCGTTATCCGCTCGTCGAAGGCCATCTCGACCACGCCATCGGCCTCATCCACATCAAAGATCTCCTCGCCCTCGTCGGCAAACCGCAGCCCGACCTCCGCAAGATCAAACGGGATTTCCACATGGTCCCCGAGCTGATGCCCATCGACAAGCTCCTGCGCTTCTTTTTGGACAAGCACGTCCACTTCGCCCTCGCCGTCGATGAGTTCGGCGGTGCCGTTGGCGTCGTCTCGCTCGACAACGTGCTCGAAGAGATCGTCGGTGACATCCAAGACGAGTTTGACCACGAGATCAGCGAGTTCAAACGCATCAACGACAACGAATTCACCGTCGAAGGCACCTTCAACCTCTACGAACTCGCCGATCACGCTGGCATTGAGTTGGAGAGCGATGAAGTCACCACCATCGGCGGCTACGTCACCCACATGCTCGGCCACCTGCCAAAGCCCGGCGAAAAAGTCATCATTCAGGACTACGAGGTCACCACCACCAAGGCTGATCTCCGCCGCGTCGTGCAGCTCCACTTCAAGAAGATCACTCAGGCGGATTCCGAGGAAGAAAGCGCCGCCTGACGTTCCTCCGGCATCATCTCCCGCCACTCACCCGGCTTTAAATCCTCCGGCAGGCGCAGTGCTCCCACACTCTCGCGATGCAGCGCGGTCACGCGGCAGCCCACTCGGTGAAACATGCGCTTCACCTGATGGTAGCGACCCTCATGCAGCGTCACGCGGGCAAGATGTTTACCGAGGATTTCGAGCTTCGCAGGCAGCGTCGTGATGTCCTCCGTGTGAAAATAGAAGCCGCGTGCAAAAGCCTCAACGGCCTCCGGCGGCACCGGCACATCCGTCTCCACGCTGTATACCTTTGGCACCTTGAAATCGGCGGCCATGAGGCGCTTCGACCAATTGCCGTCATTGGTCAAAATCAGCAAGCCGGAGGTGTTTCGGTCCAGTCGGCCCGCGAGATGCAGCGTGTGCTTATCGGGATCGTCGATCAAATCGAGCACGGTGGGATGCTGCGCATCCTTCGTGGCACTCAGCCAGCCCACCGGCTTGTGCATGAGCAGATAAAGACCACGCTCGGCGACCTGCACCGCTTCCTCATCGAGCATCACCGTGCAAAAGCGGTCCACCTCCGCGTGCCCGTCCGCCACCACGAGGTCGTTCACCTGCACTTTTCGCCCAGCGATGGCACGCAGCGCGGCCGTGCGGCCCATCTGGCGGTGTTTGGCGATCAGGCGGTCCAGTTTCATGTGTCAGGTTCGATGTTGAATGTTGATGGTTCGATGTTCAATGTCGGCGCTCATGTCCCTCCGACTTCTTTTGCTCCTCGCCACCGCCGGTCTGCTCGCCTCCTGTGCCTCGTCGGCACGAAATTCCGAGATGGATGCCACGCGCCGAGCCGCCATCGCCGCCGAGCCGCGTGGGAATTACTTTGTGGCTCGCCGCTTCCACATCGATCACACGCACTTCTGGGGTTATGTGCGCCGCCCCGGCGAATCCTGGGACAAGGCCCGCCTCGTCTGCATCAATGAGCGCTATTGCAAAATCCCCGACCGGCTGCCGGAGCAACCCGCCAGCGGCCCGGGCTACGGCTACGACCACAATTACGAGTATCACTTCAGCGGCGAGTTCAGCGGTCGCAAAATCTTCGATCCGAACAGCAACATGGTCCTGCCTGAGTTTGTCCTGAAAAGCCACAAGCTGGTAAATCAGAACCCCGGTTACCTCTTCAAGCCCAACGAGCGATTCAACGGCTCCCAGCTTCTTCGCGCGGAACCCGGTGCCGTTCCGTAAGCACGAAATGTCACTGGCAGGCGACACGGCAGCGGCCAACATGCGGCCCCCATGCCCATCCCGATCATTCTGAATCCCGCCGCACGCAGCACCAAGGCTGCCGCGCTTGAGAACGCGCTGCGTTCCCTCTCGCCCGCGCCGGAGCTGCATCTCACCAGTGGTCCGGGTGATGCCTCCACCATCGCGGAAGCACTCGCGGATGCAGGTCATGACCTCATCGTGGCCGCCGGTGGTGATGGCACCATGAACGAAGTGCTACAGGGCGTGTGCCGCTCGAATGCCCGCCGACCCGCCGGTGCACCGCACGCCGCACTCGGCGTGCTGCCGCTCGGCACCATGAATGTCTTCTCCATCGAGCTGAAGCTTGCCGGGCAAGATTTGAGCACCTGCTGGAGCCGCATCATTTCCGGTTCACGACAGGAGATCGACCTGTGGCAGGCAAACGACCACTTCTTCATCCAGCTCGGCGGCGTGGGCCTTGATGCGCAAATCGTGCAGGAGACCTCGTGGGAGCAGAAAAAGAAATTCGGCCCGCTCAGCTATGTGATCAGCGCCGTGAATGTGCTCATGCGCCCCCCACCCGTGCTCAGTGTGCAGATGCCGGGCAAGCCACCGCTCCTAGGCACCGTGGTCCTCATAGGCAATGGCCGCCACTATGGCGGCCCCTTCCCTCTCTTCCGCGAGGCCTCCAACACGGACGGCAAACTCGATCTCATCATCTTCCGTGGCCTCGGCGGCATGGAGTTCCTCCAGCTCTTCCGCCGCATGCTCGATGAAGGCTATACACAGAGCGAATACCTCGATTGCATGCATGCCGCCGCCTTCACCGTCGCCTCGCATGACGGTGGCGATCTACCCGTCGAGCTCGATGGCGAACTCGTCACCGGCCTCGGCCCTTCCGTCGATTTTCGTCAGGCACCCTTCCGCCTCCACATCGCCGCCTGATGCCGCATTTGCTGCAAAGCACGGCGCAAAGTCTGAATGAAGCCCCGCCATCTGCCTC
>JBILVU010000101.1:0-20644 GCA_044370285.1 Prosthecobacter sp. | reverse complement strand
GAGCCTCGGTCTCGAACTTGCCGAACATGGTCTGGGTCTCGTATTTCACGTTGATGGTCCAGTAGTCGTTACCGTCGATCTTTTCCTGATTCACATCGCCCCAGGACTTGATGTTATCCGGCTTCACTTCGGTGACCTCGCCGGCCTTCATGCTGGCGATGAGAATGGGGTAGGCACCGTCTTTGTCTTTTTCAGGCTTGGCATTGCTGCCGCCGCCTGCCGCCCCTTTGCCGCCAGCAGCCGGAGCGTTCTTGGCACGATCCGCAGCGGCGAGCTGGTATGCGTGGGCTTTGCGGGCCTGCTCCGTGCGGATGACTTTGCTTTGCTCATACGCAGCAGTGAACACGTCTTTGAAATCGGTGTCATCCATCGCCACTTCGCCACGCATGGCCGAGCCGGGGGCGGAGCCGATGATGAGGTTCGCACCACTCTGGCCGACGACGAAGACCTTGCCACCCGCTTTAAAGGAGGCTTTCGAGGAGCCCGCGCCCATCTTCATCGTGATGTCGAGGTCCTTTTTCATCGTGATCTGCCTCGGCTGGGTGAAATAACTCGCCGGGATGACGGCCCAGTTTTGTGTGACCTGATCCACTGGGGGGAAGACGGGCGGCACAAAGCCGGTGGGGTCAGGAGCTGGCTCGGCGGGCATGGCCACCTTGGGCATTTCGGGTTTCGGTTCAGGCTTCGGCTCGGGTTTCATCTCCGGCACTGGCTCGGGCTTGGGTTCCGGTTTGGGTTGCGGCTTCGGCTTGGGAGCCTCGACGACGAGCACCTCCTTCTTCGGCTCCTCCTTCGGGACATGCTTGGTGAATTTCATCAGGTCCGCGATGGGCGGATAAGCGAATTCATAGGCCACATAACCGATGGCGGCGGCGAGGATGAGGACGAGGAGGGCTTTCATGGCGGGCGGATTGTAGGAGAGCAGCGGGTGATTTCAACCCTGCGAATGCTTCTGGCGTGTGAAACGGCAAAGTGCGGCTTTTTCTTGGGGTGGGTCGCCCAGAGCTTGAAGTTTGAAGCTGCCACCAGCAACAATGGCCGCATGGACTTCATCCGCGTGCGGGGCGCACGGCAGCACAACCTCAAAAACATCGACGTGGACATTCCACGGCATCAATTGGTCGTGCTCACGGGCGTCAGCGGCAGCGGGAAGTCCTCGCTGGCCTTCGATACGCTCTACGCGGAGGGCCAGCGCCGCTATGTGCAGAGCCTCAGCGCCTATGCCCGGCAGTTTCTCGATCAGATGGAGAAGCCGGATGTCGATTTCATCGAGGGTCTCTCCCCCGCCGTGGCCATCGAGCAGATCAATGCCACGCCGAACCCACGCAGCACCATCGCCACTGTCACGGAGATCTATGATTACCTCCGCGTGCTCTACGCCGTGGCCGGGCAGCCGCACGACCCGAAAACCGGCGAGAAACTCCTCCGCAGCACGCCCGCCGAGATCGGCGAAAAGATTCTCGCCCTCGGCGAAGGCACACGCCTGATCGTCCTCTCGCCCCAACCGGCCGCGAAGGCGGACACGCTAAAGCCTTTCTTCGAAAAACTGCGCCGCCAGGGCTTCATCCGCGTGCGTCTGGATGGTCAAATCATCGAACTCGACACCGACCCGCCCCTTTCCAAAAGCGAGAAGCATCAGCTCGACATCGTCATCGACCGACTCGTCGTGCGCCCGGATGCCCGCCCACGTCTGATGGAGGCGATTGAAGCCGCGCTGCACTGGAATGAACGGGAGGTGCAATTCATCGCCACCGCCGAGGGCAATGACACGCTTCATTCCTTCACCACGGCCTACACGAACCCCAAAACCGGCTACTCACTCGAAAAGCTGACGCCGCAGCATTTCTCCTTCAATACCCACCTCGGCGCCTGCCCGGCCTGCGAGGGCGTGGGGAGTATCTTGCGACCTGATCCGGCTCTCATCGTGCCGGATGAATCCAAATCGCTCGCCGACGGTGCCATCAAATCGTGGTGGGCGAAGATTCCGAAGCTCAAAATCATCTTCAATCGCGGCATCGAGGCTCTCGCGAAGCATTACCAGATCGACGAAAAGGCCCCCTTCTCTTCCCTGCCCGCCGGCTTCAAAGATTCCCTCTTCCATGGCACGGGCGAGATCGCCATCGACACCGGCTGGCAGAAGACGCCGAACAAAAAGAGCCTCGCCAAGCCCTTCGAAGGTCTCCTGGCCGAAATCGCCCGCCTTTATCGAAACGCCGAAAGCGAGATGCTGAAGGCAAACCTCACGCGATTGATGGCACCGCATCCGTGTGCAGCGTGTGAGGGGCGTCGATTGAGGAAGGAGAGTTTGGCGGTGTATTTGAGTTCTCAGTTCTCAGTGCCCAGTTTTCAGTCTGTTCCGGGGCTGAACATTCACGAATTCACCTCACTCGACATCGCGGCGGCTTTGAACTGGATGCGGGACTTGGAAGTGACAGCGCAGCAGCAGGCGTATGTGGGCGAGTTGCAGCGAGAGATCTTGAAGCGGCTCGAATTCCTCGAACAGGTCGGTTTGGGCTATCTGGCTTTGAATCGACAGAGTGGCACGCTTTCCGGTGGAGAGACGCAGCGCATTCGATTGGCCACGCAGATCGGCGCGGGGCTCTCGGGAGTGCTTTATGTGCTCGACGAGCCGAGCATCGGCCTTCATCCGACGGACAACGAACGCCTCATCCGTACGCTGCATCGCCTTCGCGACCTTGGAAACAGCGTCCTCGTCGTCGAGCACGACGAATCCATGATGCGAGCCGCCGATCACCTCATCGAACTCGGCCCCGCCGCCGGCGTGCATGGCGGCCATTTAATCGCCCAAGGCAGCGTGGCGGAGGTCATCGCGAATGCGGACTCGCTGACGGGGCAGTTTTTGAGCGGGAAGAGGCGGATCGAGGCGAGTCAGAGGTCAGAAGTCAGAGGTCAGAAGTCAGAGCTGCCACTACTCACGTCTAACCTCTCACATCTCACGATTCACGGCGCGACGGCTCACAACCTCAAAAACCTCACCGTGAGCTTTCCGCTCGGGCTTTTGACGTGTGTCACCGGTCCGAGCGGCAGCGGGAAATCGACGCTGGTGGACGACATCCTCATGCGGGCGCTTCAGCGGCATTTTTACAACGCGAAGGAGGCTCCAGCGGCGCATGAGCGCATCACGGGACTCGATTTGATCGACAAAGTCATCGTCATCGACCAATCGCCCATCGGTCGCAGCCCCCGCAGCAATCCCGCCACCTACTCCGGCCTCTTCACGCCGATCCGCGAGCTGTTTGCGAAGCTGCCACTGGCACGCCAGCGTGGCTTTGATGCCGGGCGCTTCTCCTTCAACACACCCGGCGGTCGTTGCGAGAAATGCCAGGGCGATGGGCAGCTCCAGATCGACATGCACTTCCTCGCCGACGTGCATGTGACCTGCGAAGCCTGCGGAGGTCGCCGCTACGGTCAGGAGACGCTGGAGATCACCTTCAAAGGCAAATCCATCGCCGACGTGCTCGACATGACCGTGAGCGAGGCGCACCGCTTCTTCGCGAATGATCGCCATATCGCTCCGAAGCTCGCCGCGCTCGAAGAATGCGGCCTCGGCTACATCAAACTCGGCCAAAGCGGTGCCGCCCTCTCCGGCGGCGAAGCCCAGCGAGTCAAACTCGCCACCGAGCTCGCCAAGCGAAGCACCGGCAAAACGCTTTACCTTCTCGACGAGCCCACCACCGGCCTCCACAGCGCCGACATCCAGACTTTGCTCAACGTCCTCCTCCGCCTCCGCGAAGCCGGAAACACCCTCATCGTCATCGAGCACCACCTCGACGTCATTCGCAATTCCGACCACCTCATCGACCTCGGCCCCACCGGCGGCCCGGAAGGTGGTTACCTACTTGCTGAGGGCACACCGGCTGAGGTGGCGAAGAATGAGAAGAGCATCACGGGACGGTTTCTGTAGCCCCATGCGCTCAAGAACGCCCGCAGAGCATTCGACACTGTCGGTAAGCCATGCTAGCGCCTGAGGATGCTTCACGATGCTTCTTCCACCCGCGCCATGCGCCTCTCGCTCGCCGTGGGGTTTCTCATGGTGGTGCTGAAGGTGGGTGCGTATGTGCTGACGGGGTCGGCGTCCATCCTCGGGGATGCGGCGGAGTCCGTGGTGCATGTGGCGGCGGTCATGTTCGCCTCGTTTAGCCTCGGGCTGCTGCAAAAACCGGCGGATGACGATCATCCCTACGGCCACAGCAAGATCGCCTTCTTCTCCGCAGGCATTGAAGGCGGCCTGATCATCCTCGCGGCGCTTTTCATCATCTACGAAGCGGTGGACCGCTGGATCAAGCACCTGCCGCCGACGAATCTCGATCAAGGCCTCATCCTCACCACGCTCACCATCCTCATCAATGCGGCCCTCGGCTGGCATTTGATCCGCACGGGGAAAAAAGCCGGATCACTCATCTTCGAATCAAATGGCAAGCATGTGCTCACGGATGTGTGGACGAGCCTCGGTGTCATCATCGGCCTCAGCCTCGTGGCACTCACGGGCTGGCATGGCTGGGACTCCGTCTGCGGCATCGCCATGGCTGGGAACATCATCTGGACGGGTTACGGCCTCATGCGCCAGAGCATCGGCGGCCTCATGGATACCGCCGATCCAGCTTTGAATGCCGCCCTCGATGCCGCCCTGCGCCGTGAGACCGAAAAGCACGGTCTGCGCTTTCACGCCCTGCGTCATCGGGATGCGGGTGAGATGCATTACGTCGAGGTTCATCTGCTTTTCGACGATGAGATCATGCTTCGCGATGCCCACCGCATCGCCACGGAGATCGAGCATGCCGTGCAGACCAGCGTGGACCGGCCTGTGCTCATCACCACCCACCTCGAATGCCAGGGGGATCACGATGAACTCCACCAGCACGGCGAGGCGAGCGATCCAAATTCCAAACGCGCATGATCCCGCTCTCCGCCGAGGCTTTGAATGATGATGCGCTGCCCTGGCAGGTGACAGTGCTCGATGAAATCGGCTCGACGAGTGACTGGCTGAAACAGAACGCCACGAGTGCGCCCATCGGCAGCGTGGTCTTTGCCGAATCTCAAACGGCCGGGCGAGGGCGGCGTGAGAATCGCTGGATCGCACCGCGAGGCAAAGATCTGATGTTTTCGGTGCTGTTGAAGCCGGAGGCCTCTCTCGAAAAGTGGCCGCGAATCACCACGCTGGCCGCACTGGGCATTTGCAAGGCCATCGAGGCGGAGTTGCCGCTTACGCCACGCATCAAATGGCCGAATGACATCTATCTCGATAGCCTCAAAACCAGCGGACTGCTGGCGGAGACGGTCTCAGGCCGTGACGGCATGGTTTTGGTGCTCGGCATCGGTTTGAATGTCAACACGCTCGATTTCCCACCGGAGCTCAGTGCCACTTCGCTGCTGCAAAAGTTGGCCTCGCCGGTCTTGCGAGAGATTGATCGCAATGCGCTGGCTCGTCAGTTGCTAGGATGCCTTCACGCGGAGTTTCAGCGTTTGGAAGATGGTTACAGCGAAGCCATCGCAGAGGTGCGAGAGCGGAGCTGGCTCATTCATCGTCAGATCCGTGCTCAAACGCCTCATGGAGAGGTCTTTGGCCGCGTGCTTGATCTAGATGAAGAAGGTTATCTACTGCTGGAAACCGCCGATGGAGCCGTGCAGACGCTGGCGAGTGCCGATCATGTGCGGGCGGTGCGCTGAAGGCTCACTTTGCCGTGCTTTTGGCCTGCTCGGCGGACCAGGCATCAATGGCGGGAATGTCGAGGAGGCGGAAGCGGCGCTGAATGCGCTGCTCCAGGGCGATCTGCGCATGTTTGGCGACTTCGAGCGATTCATCCTCCTTGATGGCGGTGATGAGTTTGGCATTCGTTTCGGGTGAATCGCTGCTTTTGAGCAGGATGGCGGCACGCACACGGACCTCCCAGGGCAGCTTTGCATCGGCGAGGAGTTTGAAGAGATGCGGTGGCTTCAAATCAGCCTCGTATTGAAGGTTCTCCCCTTTGAAGAGGTCCGTGACTGGAAGACGAAAGCCTGGGTCTTCCCGCTGATAAAACTGGATCATGCGCACCACGCGGAGGTACTCGGCCTGCGCAGCATCCCGCAGATGTTCCGAGCCGGAGCCGCGGATGTATTCGACGAGGGTTTCCAGCGGCTTGCGGCTGCCAGTGGCGATGGCTTCATCGGCGTAGGCGGTGATGCGGTTGCGCTCTTTGAGCTGGATGAATTCCGCCTGCGTGGGCGTGATATTAGCAACCATCTCGGCCATGCGCTCGACGCCAGGCTGCCCCTGACCATCCAGAAGGCTGCCAGCCGGTGCGGTGGGAGAGGCGGGAGCCGCAGCGGCGTTGGTGCGAGCAGCGGCGACACGCTCGATGGTCTCGCGGAGTTCTTTCTGCGTGCTCAATTGATCCCGCCGCCAGGCATCGAGTTGTTTTTGCATGGCAGCGAGCTGCTCCTCGATCTGCGTGGACTTTCCAGCGTCATCTTTTGGAGGCGCGGGAGCCGCCGCTGGAGCCGTGGGAAGACTGCCAAGGCGCTCATCGAGTCTTTTGCCACTCATCTGCCAAAGCACGGCGGCGGTGATGAGCGTGATCACCAGCGAGGCGATGAAAAAACGCGGTGCGGTGTCCAGACGACGGGCGTTGGCGACGGGGCTGGCGGCGGCGCTTTTCTTTCCCTGATGCTGATCATCCCGCACCACGTCGATCACATCCGTGGCGGGTGATTTCGAGGAAGACGCGGCGTCTTTGGATGGCTTGGATTTGGAGGGGCTGGCCATGCGAGTGTGTGAAGAAATGGTTGGCGGATGAATCTTGCCAGCATCGGGGTTCCGGGCAAGCATCCGTCTCCCCTCTGACACATGCCAGCCGATTCGTCCAGCCCCGCGCCTGCCGCCACGCCCAAACCAGACTCCAGCCTCCTCTGGAAGGCAGCCCTGGGCGTGATGAGCATCGGCTTCATCCTGCTCTTCGTGGCGTGGCCCTATCAAGAGTGGGAATTCGGCTATCGGATGAGCGTGCTCCATGGCTGGTATCTGTGGGTCACTAAGTATGCGGACTGGATGTTCTGCCTGTTCGTGCCGGTGATCACCGGCGGGCTGGTGTGGATGCGCCGCGCCAGTCTGCGTGGCCTTCCCTGGCGTGGGCACTGGCTCGGCGTGCTACCGCTGGCACTAGGCCTGTTTCTTTACTGGGTCGGCTTCAAAGCGAACACGGGTTACCCGGCCTTCCTCTCGATCCAGCTCGTACTCGCGGGCTTCATTTTGCTCCTCGGAGGCCGTGAGTGGATGCGGGCACTGTTTTTCCCCTGGCTGTTTTTGTTCTTCACCTGGCCGATGCAGCCGCTGGAGGATTCCGTGGCCTCGCCGCTGCGTCCACGCACGGCGGCGATGACAGCGAAAATGCTCAGCCTGCTGGGCGTGCCCGCCATCAATGAAGGCAGCGCCCTGCAATCTGCGCCGGATACGGCCCGTGGCATCGAAACAGGCGCAGCCTTCAGCCTCGATGTGGATGCGAAGTGCAGCGGCATCAATTCGCTCTTCGTGCTGATGATGATCTCCGCCCTCCTCGGCTATCTGGCGCTGAAGAGTCCGCGTTCCCGGCTGATCCTCTTCATCTGCGCCGTGCCGCTCGCGGTAGCGGGGAATGTGGCGCGACTCCTGATGCTGGCCTTTGGCAGCATGTGGTTTGGCTCGGATTTCGCGATTGGTAAGCGCATCGGCGAGCATCAAGAGATGTCATTCTTCCACACCATGGCAGGCTTCGCCGTCTTCGGCGTGGCACTGGCAGGCATGTTTGCCATCTGCTACGTGCTGGAGGGCCGTGAGATGAAAAAGAATCTCTCACGTCATCAAAGCCCGCGTGCAGGTGGCAGCGCCTGGGTTTGCATTCCCCTGCCCCGTCGCACACTGGCGCAACTCGTCGCTTTGTTTGTCCTGCTGGCCGTGACGCTCGGCATCTGCGCTGGCACGGACATCCGTTACCTCGTCTCACGCGCCGGCGTGACGCTCGACCTACCACTCTCCGTGGGCGATTATCAGGGGCGCATGGTCGGCGTCACCGCAGAGGAGAAAAAAGGCCTCGATGAGGGCGTGAAGCTCGAACGCTTCAGCTACCTGAATCAGAAAAACCGCCTCGTCACCGCCTCCATCGTCCTCAGCGGCCATTTGAAACGCTCCCTGCATCGCCCGGAGGTCTGCCTTCCCAGCCAAGGTTGGAGCATCGTGGAAAGCGTGCCCGTTACGATCAACAAGCCGGATGGCACCTCTTTCGCGGCCACTTACCTTCGCCTCGCCATCGACCGCATGGATGAAAGTGGCCGCCGCCTCCGCCAGCGCGGCGTGAACATCTATTGGTATGTCGGCTCGGATGACACCACCTGCGCCTCGCACTACGAGCACGTCGCCGCCACCTACCTGGATGCCATTTTCCGCAATCTGAACCACCGTTGGGCCATGGTCTCCGTCTTCATGCCCATCCCGCCGAGCGAGCTGGAAGGCCCGGAAGGCATGTTCGCTGAATTCACCGCCTTGGAGGATACCCGTGAATTTGCTGGCATGCTCCAGCCGCTCATCACCGCGCCCGAAAAACTCACCCCCAGCGAGTGAGTGGAGGTTGAAACCACATCTTGCAGACCAGCGGCGCTGGTTTAGGCGTTGTGGCAACCCCATGAGCGATCCCACCTCTGAAACGCCCCCGCCTGCACCGGATACTCCCGACGAGGAAAAGCCCAAAAAGCCCTCTTCCGCCGAGGAAATCAGCCAGAAGCTCGAAGACTTCATCAAGAACACGCTCGGAGGTCAGGTGCTCTTCACCCGCATCGATGGTCCCACGCCACGCGGCAAGGGGGAGACGGAATCCAAAGAGGGTGACGATGAGCCTGAGAAGGACACCAGCATCGCTTTTGCCTTCAATTTCAAACCGGCGGATATCAAGGCACACCTCGACCGCTTCGTGATCCGCCAGGACGAGGCGAAAAAGGTGCTGGCTACGGCGGTGTGTGATCATTACCACCATGCCCGCATGCTGAGAGAGGATCGGGAGCAGCACCCAGACTCCGCGCCGCTCGAATTTTCGAAGCAGAACGTCATCATCATCGGCCCCACGGGCGTGGGGAAGACCTACCTGGTCAAACGCATCGCGGATCTGATCGGCGTGCCGTTCGTGAAAGCGGATGCCACGAAGTTCAGCGAGACCGGCTATGTGGGGGCAGATGTCGATGACATGGTGCGTGATCTCGTTTCGAAGGCGGATGGGGATATCGACCTCGCGGAGCACGGCATCATTTACATCGACGAGATCGATAAGCTAAGCAGCGGCACGGAGCGCCTCGGCCGGGATGTGAGCGGGCGCGGTGTGCAGACGGCACTGCTCAAGCTGATGGAGGAGACGGAGGTGCCGCTCTATTCCCAAAACGACATCCGCAGCCAGATGCAGATGATGTTTGATACCCGCAAGGGCCGCACAGGCCGTGAGGTAATCAACACGCGAAACATCCTGTTCATCGTAAGCGGTGCTTTCTCTGGCTTGGAGAAGATCATCGAGAAGCGCACGAACCGGAAGGCCATCGGCTTTGTCTCCGCCGGCGATCCTGAGCGCACGCCTACCGAGCATCTCTTCCGCGATGCGGTGACGAAGGATTTCATCGACTATGGCTTCGAGTCCGAATTCATCGGCCGCCTGCCTGTGCGGGTGGTGTGTGATCCGCTGAGCGCGGATGACCTCTTCGCCATCATGAAGACCAGCGAAGGCAGCCTCATCCGCCAGTATGAGCGTGAGTTTGCGGCCTACGGCATCAAGTCCGTCTTCCATGATGAGGCGCTGCGAGAGATCGCCTCGCGTGCGGCGGAGGAAAAGACGGGAGCACGCGGCCTCGTGACGGCCTGGGAAAAAGTGCTGCGTGATTTCAAATTCGAGATGCCCAGCCTCGGCCTGCCGGAGCTCAGCATTGACGCGGAGCTGGTGCTGCATCCTGCGGCCACGCTGGAGCGTCTTCGCGGGCAGGCCAAGCCCTTGCAAAGCCAGATCGAAGAAGCTCATGCGCATGATCTCATGCTGTGGGCCGATGAGTTTTTCAATCAGCACGGCTTTGACCTTCAGTTTGAGCCTCCAGCGATGGCGTCAATCGCGGCGCGTGCGCAGCGTGAAGGGCTCCACATCGCCGCGCTCTGCTCGAAGCTCTTCAAAGACTATCCCTTCGGCTTGAAGCTTGTTTCGAGAAGCACGAATGGGACGAAGTTCACTATCCCGCCGGAGGCGGTGGAGCATCCTGATCCATGGCTGAGTGAACTCGTGGTGCATGCCTGCCGCCCTGCTGGCGAGGAGACTATCACACCTGTCAGCAGCGAATGATGGCTCAGCGGCCGGTGAGCTTATTCCAGAAGCTCCGAGGCTTGGCTTTGGCCTGAGAGGCCTTCGGCGCATCACCACCGGAACGCGGCGGACCTGCCTCGGAAGAGCGGGAACGCTCAGGACGGCGGTTTTGCTCCTGATGACGACGCTGCGGCTGCTGGCGCTGCTGCGGCTGGTGACGACGCTCGGGCCTGTCAGACTCCAAGGACTGAGGGGCTGCTTTGTAGTCGAAGTTTTCCGCCCGCTTCCGCGTGATGCCACGGCCGATGAAGCGCTCTAGGCGGCGGAGATCATCCAATTCATCGGAAGAGACGAAGCTGATGGCATCGCCAATGGCCTGCGCACGGCCAGTGCGGCCGATGCGATGCACATAATCTTCGACGATGTGCGGGAAGTCGAAATTGATGACGTGGGAGATGCCGTCCACATCGATGCCGCGAGCGGCAATATCGGTGGCGACGAGGACGCGGACACGGCCTGCCTTGAAATCATCGAGGGCCTTCAAACGCTGGTTTTGCGAGCGGTTCGCATGCAGCGTGGCGCAGCGCACACCGGTCTGCTCGAGCTTGCGGGCAATTTTATCCGCGCCGTGCTTGGTGCGGCTGAAGACGAGCACCATTTGCAGCTTTTCATCCTGAAGCAGATGGGTGAGTAAATTGAGCTTCAGATGCTTCGGCAGCTCGTAAATATGCTGCGTAACGGTCTCCGCTGGATTGGAGCGTTTGCCGATCTGCACGATCTTCGGTGCATGCTGGAATTCATGCGTGAGGGATTCGATTTCCTTCGAGAGGGTGGCGGAGAAGAGGAGCGTCTGACGCTTGCGGGGGAGCTGCTGCACGACGCGGCGGATGTCTGGCAGGAAGCCCATGTCGAGCATGCGATCGGCTTCATCGAGGACGAGGTATTCGAGCTTGGAAAAATCCGCGCAGCGCTGGCCCATGAGGTCGAGAAGCCGACCCGGACAGGCGATGACGATGTCACTGCCGGCACGCAGGGCGTCTTTTTGCGGTTTTTCGCCCACACCGCCATACACCTTGGCAATTTTGAGCGGGAGATGCTTGGCATAGGCGAGTACGTTTTCCTCAATTTGAGCGACCAATTCCCGCGTGGGTGCAATGACGAGCACGCGAGTGTGACGGCGTTGGCCCTCGGGCTGCGGGTTCGCGGTGAGCTTGGTCAAAATGGGCAGGGTGAAGGCGGCGGTCTTGCCCGTGCCGGTCTGCGCGATGCCGATGAGGTCTCCGCCATTGATGATGGCCGGAATGGCAGCCGCCTGAATCGGTGTGGGTTCCGTGTAACCGGCTTCTTGGATGGCGGTGAGGATTTGCGGCGCGAGGCCGAGGCTTTGGAAGGGCATTTATGCCAATAAGCGCATCGTGCGCAGATGCGAGCGGTTTGCTCCTCTCAGGCGAGAATGTCCTTCACCACATTGCCGGCGAGATCGGTGAGCTTATAGTCACGGCCAGCATAGCGGTAGGTGAGCTTTTCGTGGTTCATGCCGAGGAGATGCAGGATGGTGGCATGCAGGTCGTGGATGTGGACTTTGTTCTCGGTGGCGTAGTAGCCGTAGTCATCGGTGGCACCGTAAGCCATGCCGCCTTTCACACCGCCGCCAGCCATCCACATGGTGAAGCCGTGCGGATTGTGATCGCGACCATCGGTGCCCTGTGCCACGGGGGTGCGGCCAAACTCTCCGCCCCAAAGCACCAGCGTATCATCCAGCAGGCCACGGGCCTTCAAATCACGCAGCAGGCCTGAGATGGGCTTATCCACCTCCGCTGCATTTTCGGTGTGGCCTTTGAGCAGATCGCTGTGCTGATCCCACTGCACAAAGCCATCGCTATGCGTGACCTGGATGAAGCGCACTCCACGCTCGGCAAAGCGCCGCGCCATGAGGCACTGGCGGCCAAAGTTCTCCGTCACCGGATCATCGAGGCCGTAGAGTTTCTTGGTGGCCTCCGTCTCGCCCGCGATGCCCTGGATCTCCGGCATGGAGGCCTGCATGCGAAAGGCCAGCTCGTAGGACTCGATGCGAGCTTCGAGAGCGGCGTTTTTTCCAGCGGCCTCGAGATGGCGGTGATTCAGATCGGAGGCAAGATCGAGCTGCATGCGTTGCAGCGAGGTAGGCGTGCGTGTGTTCTTGATGTGACGCACCAAGGCCTGGTCAGCAGTGACGCTTGCATTGCCCAGCGGCGTGCCCTGACACCACGCAGGGAGGAAGGCGCTGCCCCAGTTGTTCACGCCGCCATGAGCGAGCGTGGGGCAGATGGTGAGGAAGGCGGGCAGATCCGTGTTTTCCGTGCCGAGGCCATAGCTCACCCAGGCACCCATGCTAGGACGCACAAAGGTATCACTGCCAGTGTGGAGCTTCAGCAAGGCACCCCCGTGGGCTGGATTCGTGCCGTGCATGGAACGGATGATGCAGAGATCATCCACGCACTGCGCCACATTGGGAAAGAGATCACTCACCGGCAGCCCGCTTTGTCCATATTGACGGAACTTCCACGGCGAGCGGAGCAGATTGCCCGTCTTCGCAAAGGTCACGCGTGGCAGTGCAAAGGGTGGCGGCTTGCCATGATCACGGTCGAGCAGCGGTTTCGGATCAAAGGTGTCCACCTGGGACGGACCGCCCTTCATCAAGAGGAAGATGATGCGCTTCGCACGCGGCGCGAAGTGCGGCTGCTTGGCTGCCAGTGGATTCAGCGAGGCCGCCGATGCTTCTGATGCCATCAAGCCATGCAAGGCCAGCATGCCAAAACCGGCACACGAGTGGCGAAGCATCTCGCGACGGCTGAAAGGGATCGCAGGGCAGGCAGACATGATACCGCATCATACGGCGTGGCGGCATCGTCTTCTATCGCAGGAGCCACTCATGACTTCTCTACATTGAGACTGATACTCAGGCAAAACGGAAGCAAATGCAGTGCCACAAATGACTTATACCCTGCTGTTCCCAATCTGTTCACAACTCATCCACACACCCATTCACACTCATGCGCCAGTTCTTTTAAAATGTTTCACCACCGCAGAGAAATAATTTCAAATTTTTCGGCAGTAAATGGTTGTCTCATCGAGTGGTCTCGACATACAAAGCGGCCCGTTTAAAAACTTCCGCCTGTGCCTCAATCGCACGCGATGTGAAGCCTCTCATTTTCCTTTCCCTCAATCACTCACTCACTTTCCCTCCACGCGCCGGAGACCACCCAACAACAACATGGAGATCCCGAATGAAAGCCATCCTCAAGACCAGCAGCCTGCCGAAGCCATCTCCGCGCCCGATCTCTTCACTTTGACGCCCACCTTGTGGGATCGCGTTTGCGAGGTGCTCCTCGAACGCCTCGGCGGAGATAACTTCCAGCGTTGCTTCAGCGGTGCCAGCGGTCGCATGGCTGATGGAGGTCGCTTCGTGGTGACGGTGCCCAATCCGATTCATCAACTCTGGATCGAGAGCAATTACCTCGTCGCCGTGACGGATGCGGTGGCGCAAGTGACCGGCGAGCCTGCCCTCATTGAGTTTGCCATTGCTTCCGAGCCTTCTGCACCTTCCCCAGCGCTCTCGATGCCTTACATCAAGGCCGCTCGAGTCGCCTCGCCCGAACCTTCCCCTATCCGCACCTTCGCCGAAGCCGGATTGAACGCGAAATTCAACTTCGATAGCTATGTGAGCGGCACGAACACGAGCTACTCGGTGGCCGTGGCACGCGCTGTGGCTGAAAAGCCCGGACGCATCTACAATCCTCTCTTTTTCCATGGCGCCACCGGCCTCGGCAAAACACATCTTCTTCAGGCCATCGGCCAGGAAGTGCTCGCCCGGAAACGCAACGCCATCGTCCGCTATGTGACGAGCGAGCAGTTCACCAACGAATTTGTCGATTCCATCAAGCGGCAGACCTTTTCGCAGTTCCGCCAGAAGTATCGCAAGCTCGACGTGCTGCTCATCGACGACGTGCATTTCTTCGAAGGCAAGGACAGCACGCAGGAAGAGTTCTTCCACACCTTCAACGAGCTCTTCAACAACGCACGCCAAATTGTCCTCGCCAGTGACCGGCCGCCGAGCGAGATCAAAAATCTCGAAAGCCGCCTCGTCTCCCGCTTTGAATGGGGTCTCACCACGCAGATCCAGGTGCCGGACTTTGAAACCCGCATGGCCATCCTCCGCCGCAAGCAGAGCGATTTCAATGTCACGCTCGATGGATGGCTCCTCGAATTCATGGCGCAGCGCATCCGCTCCAACGTGCGCAAGCTTGAGGGTGCCCTCATGCGCGTGGCTGCCCATGTCTCGCTCGAAGGCCCCGTGCAGACGGAATCCGCCCTCGCCGCCCTCCTTCACGATGTGATGGAGGACGATGCCGCCAAGCAAGTGACCGTGGACCGCATCCAGCGCATCGTGGCCACTTCCTACGACCTCCGCGTGAGTGATCTCACCGGGCCTCGCCGCCCGAAAAACATCGCCGAGGGCCGCCAGGTGGCCATGTACCTCACCCGCACCATGACGAAGCTGCCGCTCATCCAGATCGGCGAGGAATTCGGTGGCCGTGATCACGGCACCGTCATCCATGCCTGCAAGGTGGTGACCAATCAGATTCAAAATTCGCAGGACTTCCGCCGCATGGTGGACAGCCTCGCCGCGAAGGTCCGGGAAAGCTGATTAAAGGCCCACTTGCTGCTCCAAACAGCTGATGAACACAACCGCGACTAAAAATGTTCGCGGTTGAATGTTCAACGTTCGGGGTTCTAAGTCATCCTACCCTCATGCCAGATTCCTCCGCACTCAGTGACGCACTGCAACAGTCGCCGAACAACCTCTCGCTCCTGCTCCTGCATGGCCGCACCTGCTTGGAGCAGATGAAGCTTGATGAGGCCAGGGCTGCCTTCGGTCGAGTGCTCGAACTCGACCCCGATCACACCGATGCCCACCTCGCCCTCGCCAAGGTGCTCTTTCTAGAGGGAGACACCTCGGGAGCAGCCGTTCGATCCGAGCGCGTCCTCTTCATGGAGCCTGACAATCCCCAGGCACATCTGCTCCTTTCCCGCGTTTACCTTGCCGAAGGCGACAAAAAGAAAGCCATCGAGCACTTTGACCACGCCGCCCAGATCGATGGCACCGTGAGCGATCCCACGCTCGAACGCGAACTGGGCCGCACCGTGCGTGACGCTCGGAAAGCATCGCCAGCTCCCGCTCCAGATTCTACCAACTCCGAGAACAGCTCCGGTTCCGATACGGAAGACTTTGCAGACGAGGCATTCATCGATGCTCAGAGTGACTGGCGGCCTGAAACCTTTTTCAGCCCGGATGATCCGAATCGCAGCACGCTGAACTTTGACGACGTGGGCGGCATGGAAGAGCTCAAGGAAGAGATCCGCCTCAAGATCACCTACCCGCTCCAGTTCCCCGATCTCTACAAGGCCTACGGCCGCAAAACCGGTGGCGGCATCCTCGTCTATGGCCCTCCAGGTTGCGGCAAAACGCTCATCCTACGCGCCGTCGCTGGCGAAGTGGCCTGCAATTACCTCGTCGTCGGCCTGCACGAGGTCTTTGACCCCTATTACGGCAACCCAGAGCGTAACCTCCACCAGTTCTTCGAGATCGCCCGGGCCAACGCCCCCTGCGTCATGATCTTCGACGATCTCGACAGCCTCGCGCAGGATCGTCGCCAGATCCGGGAAAGCCAGATGCGCAGTCTCGTGAACCAGTTCCTCCATGAGATGGATGGCATCCGCAGTGAAAACCAGCGCGTGCTCGTCATCGGTGCCACGAACCAGCCTTGGGCACTCGATCCCGCCTTCCGCCGTCCAGGCCGCTTTGACCAGGCGATCTTTGTCCCACCGCCGGATGCACCAGCTCGTGCGCAGATCATTGATCTCCTCGCCAAAGACAAGCCCATGGCCGACTTCAACACCGGATCACTCGTCGAAGCCACCGAAGGCTTCACGGGAGCCGATCTGAAGTGGGTCTTTGACCGCGCCGCTGAACTCGCCCTATCCGCCGCCATCCACAGTGGCAAGCCCGTCCCCATCAGCCTGGAGCTTCTCCTCACCGTCGCTCACAAGCACACACCGAGCACCGAAGGATGGTTCGAAGGCGCTCAGACGCATGCGAACGAGCATCCCGCTCCAGATGGCTTCTTCAATGAGGTCCGCAAATTCATGGCAGCTCCGTCCAGCTCCAAAAAGGAGCGTTGAGCGAATCGCATTTGATAGTGGTACCGGCGGTCGGACTCGAACCGACACTCCCGAAGGAACAAGATTTTGAGTCTAGCGCGTCTACCAATTTCACCACGCCGGCACATCAAAATGCGAAGGCAGCCGATTTAGCTGCTCGTCATGCGAATGCAAGGTTTTTGACCTTCGATTCAATCCTTCGAGAACCAGCCCTTCACCTTCGAGAAGAAGCCCGGCTTGTCCTGATCGAGGTTTCGGGCCGCAGGATCAGGTGTCGTCGCAGGGACCGGTGAAGGCACTTTTTGGTCCCACCCACCGCCGATGGCTTTGATCAGGCCCACGGTGGCGATCAGGCGCTGCCCGGCGATCTGGGCCGTGGCACGCTGGGTGGTCAAGGTCATGCGATTCGCCTCAATGACATCGAGATACGGGCTGGTTCCAGCTTCGTAGCGGGTTTTGGCCAGTTGAGCGGCCTTTTCGGCGCTGGTGCGTGCCCTTCCCTGCGAATCGGCTTGAATGCCGAGGTTACGAATGGAGGAGAGACTGGATTCCACATCAGCCAAAGCACCAAGGAAGGCCTGGCGATACCCGGCAAGAGCCTCATCGTGGATGGCTTTCGATTTGGTGAGGTTCCAGCGGTTCTTATTCCCGGAGAAAAGCGGCACGCTGATGCTCGGCCCGAGGCTCCACATGAGGGACGTCGGTTCAAAAAGAATGTCGATGTCCCCGCTTTGAAAGCCTCCACGGCCCATCAGCTTGATGCTCGGGAAGAACTGCGCTTTCGCCACGCCGATGCGGGCCGTGGCCGCTTCGAGCGCCCGCTCGGCCTGCGAGATGTCCGGGCGGCGTTCGAGAAGATCACTCGGCATGCCGGCGGGGATGCTGGGCGGTAGAGAGATCGTGCCCGTGGCCGCTGCCACCTGAAAACTCGACGCGTTGGTGCCGATGAGAATGGCGAGCACGTTTTCGAGCTGGTCACGCTGTGCCTGAAGCGCCGAAATCTCCGCCTCGGCCGTCGCCACCTCCGTTTCAGCCTGTGCCTGTTCCAATTCACTGCCCGCTCCGGCCTGCACGCGTGCGCTGGCGATTTTCAGCGCCTCGTTTCGCCAGCCAACGGCTTCGCGCACGATGCGCATCTCGTTGTCGAGCGTGCGCAGCTTGAAGTAATTCATCGCCACCTCGGCCTGAATGCCGAGAAGCACATTGTGAACGGTATCCGCCGCCGCCGCCGCATCGGCCCGGGCACCTTCATTTTGGCGGCGAAGCTTCCCCCAAAGGTCAAGCTCCCAACTGAAGTCGAGCGGTGCATTGTAAGCCGGACCATCATAACGCAGACCATTCAGCGGAAACGGTGACGGCATGTTCTCCGAGGTCTGCTGCGTCTCAGCGGTCAAAGGCAGGCTGAGCGCTGGAAAGAAGTCCCCACGCGCCATGCGAGCTGCCGCACGGGCTTGATCGAAGCGTGCGATAGCTGCCTTGAGCTGCTGATTGTTCGCCGTGGCGGCGGCAACGAGTGAATTGAGCTTTGCATCACGAAACACCGTCCACCACGAACCTTTCGGCAGATGCGCCGAAGGTGTGGCCGCACGCCAAGTGACACCTTTGAACTTCGGCGGCGAAGCCGTGGTCGGACGTTCGTAATTCGGGCCGACCTGGGCGAATGCCGAAGCGGTGAGTGCGAAGAGAAGGAGGGAGCGCATGACTGGAATTAATGAAAGGTGGCGAGTGCGGATGCGGGAAGTTCGGCGGATGCCTTCTTCCGCTTGTGACCGATCATGACGAGCACATAAAACACCGGTGTGAGGAAGAGGCCGAGGAAGGTGACGCCGATCATGCCGCTGAAAACGGCGGTGCCCATGGCTCGGCGCATTTCGGCACCGGCTCCGGTGGAGACGACGAGCGGATAGACACCGGCGATGAAGGCGATGGAGGTCATCAAGATGGGGCGCAGGCGAAGGCGGCAGGCGTCGAGCGCGGATTCGAGTGGCGTTTTGCCGTGGTCGTAGTTCTCCTTGGCGAACTCGACGATGAGAATGGCGTTTTTGCAGGCGAGTCCGATGAGCACGATGAAGCCGATCTGGGTGAAGATGTTGTTATCACCACCGGTGTAATGCACACCGATGAGAGCAAAGAGTAGGCACAGCGGCACGATCAAAATGATGGCGAGCGGCAAACGGAGGCTCTCGTATTGCGCAGCGAGCACCATGAAGACGAGCAGGATGCAAAGCGGGTAAATGTAGATGGCGGTGTTGCCTGCGATGATCTTTTGGTAGGTGAGATCGGTCCACTCGAACTCGAAGCCAGGCGGCAAGGTGTCTTTGGCGAGGCTAGCGATGAGTGCCTCGGCCTGACCGGAGCTGAGCGGCGGCAGAGGGCCGCCATTGATGTCGGCGGCGAGGTAGCCGTTGTAATGCGTGACGCGGTCGGGGCCAAAGGCTTCCTTCACCTGCACGAGCGAGCCGATGGGCACCATCTGTCCGGCGGCGTTGCGAGTTTTGAGTCGCGTGATGTCCTTCACGTCATCGCGGAACTGAGGCTCGGCCTGGGCGACGACTTGATAGGTGCGGCCGAAGCGGTTGAAGTCGTTTACGTAAAGGCTGCCGAGGTTGATTTGCAGCGTCTCGAAGAGATTGGTGAGCGGCACGCCCTGGCTCTTGGCCTTCTCGCGGTCCACGTCGGCTTCGAGCTGCGGGACATTGACGGTGTAGCCGGAATAAACCTGAGCGAGTTTGCCACTGCCATAGGCGGCGCCGACGAGTTGCTGCGCGGTTTGATACAGCGCGGCATAACCTTGATTGGCACGGTCTTCGACCATGAGCTTGAAGCCGCCGGTGGTGCCGATGCCATTGACGGGCGGCGGTGGAAACATGAGCACCATGGCGTCTTGGATGGCCATGAATTTGCCATTGAGCGCTCCTGCGATGGCACCTCCGCTCAGCTCGGGCGTGGTGCGTTTTTCAAAGTCTTCGAGGCCGACGAAAACGATCCCCGCATTCGGGCTGATGCTGAAGCCCTGGATGCTGAGGCCGGGGAAGGCGATGGCGTCTTTGACCCCAGGATGATCCATGGCGATCTGCGACATGCGGCGCATGACATCCTCGGTGCGGTCCAGCGATGAGCCATCGGGGAGCTGGGCAAAGCCGACGAGGTATTGCTTGTCCTGGCTGGGCACGAAGCCCTCGGGCACGATCTGGAAACCTTTCATCGTGGCCCAGACGAGGCCGCCATAGATGACGAGGGCGATGATGCTGAAACGGATGATGCGCTTCACGAGGCCGACGTAGAGATTGGATGACCAGTCGAAGAAGCGATTGAAGGGCCGGAAGAACCAGCCAAGCAGGAAATCCATGGCTTTCGTGAGCAGGTCTTTTTTGTCGTGATGGCCTTTTAGCAGCAGCGCGGAGAGTGCGGGAGAGAGCGTGAGGGAATTGATCGCCGAGATGACGGTGGAGATGGCGATGGTGACGGCGAACTGCTTGTAAAACTGCCCGCTTAATCCGCTGATGAAGGCGGTGGGAATGAAGACCGCGCAGAGTACGAGCGCCGTGGCGACGATGGGACCCGTGACCTCCTTCATGGCCTGCTTCGTGGCCTCGATGGGTCTCAAGCCGTTGCGGATATTGCGCTCCACATTCTCGACCACAACAATGGCATCATCGACGACAATGCCGATGGCTAATACGAGGCCGAAGAGGGAGAGGTTGTTGATGCTGAAGCCGAGGAGGTTCATCACGGCAAAGGTGCCGACAAGGCTCACCGGCACGGCGGCGAGCGGGATGATGGAGGCACGCCAAGTTTGCAGGAAGATGACGACGACGAGCACGACCAGCAGAATGGCCTCGATGAGCGTGTGGATGACGGCGTCGATGGACTTGTCCACAAATACGGTCGGGTCATAGGCGATGGCGTAGTCCACGCCTTCGGGGAATTTTTTCTTCAGCTCGTCCATCTTTGAGCGCACGGCCGTGGAGATGGCGAGGGCGTTGGAACCGGGGAGCTGGAAGATGGGAATGCCGACGGCCTTCTTGTTATTGATGAGGCTGCGCAGGGCATACTCGCTGGAGCCGAGCTCGATGCGTGCGACATCTTTGAGCCGCAGCTTTTCGCCATACGGGCCGACTTTGACGATGATCTGCTCGAACTCT
>JBILVU010000029.1:0-52811 GCA_044370285.1 Prosthecobacter sp. | reverse complement strand
CGGCTGGTGGGGGATGAACATCCTGCGCGAGGCCATCGCCAGCCGCCGCATCAAGGTCTGCGCCGTGTGCGATGTGCACGAGGACGTGGCCTCCAATGCCGCCGATGAGATCAACGGCCTCAACGGCGACGACCCAAAGACCTACAAGGACTTCCGCGACATGCTGGCGAAGGAAAAACCGGAGATCGTCATCATCGCCACGCCGGATCATTGGCATGCGCTGCAAACCATCGCCTGCTGCCAGGCCGGGGCGCATGTGCTCGTAGAAAAACCCACCGGTCACACCATCGGCGAGAGCCAGGCGATGGTAAAAGCCGCCCGTGAGGCCGGCGTGGTCGTGCAGGTGGGCCTGCATCGCCGTATCGGCCCGCATCACGTCGAAGCGATGAACTTCCTCCAGTCCGGCGCCGTGGGCAAAGTGGGCATGGTGCGTGTCTTTGCGCACAGCAAAGGCGGCCACGAAGAGCCCCGCTCGAACAGCCAAGTGCCCGAAGGCATGGATTGGGACATGTGGTGCGGCCCCGCGCCGCTGCGTCCCTTCAACACCAAGCTGCATCCCGGCGGCTGGCGGAACTTCCTCGACTACGCCAACGGCACCATGGGCGACTGGGGCGTTCACTGGCTCGACCAGATCCTCTGGTGGAGCGGTGAGAAGGGACCGAAAAAGGTCTTCTGCACCGGCGGGCGCAACATCGCCGGTCCTGCGGTGCTCAACGACAAAGAGCAGACCACCGACGCACCGGACCATCAGGTGGCCACGTTTGAGTTCGAGCAGTTCACCGCCGTGTGGGAACATCGCAAATTCGCAGGCAACGACAGCGAGAAGCACGGCATCGGCGCTTACTTCTACGGCGAGAAAGGCGTGCTCCACATCGGCTGGCGTGATGGCTGGACCTTCCACCCCGCGAATCCAAAAGACGGCGAGAAGCACGGCAACCACCAGCTTCAAGAGCCCGACGGCCACAACATCGCCCTGCTTTGGGCGGACTTCATCGATGCCATCGAGAAGAAGCGGAAACCCGTGGCCGACATCGAAAGCGCCCATCGCTCCTCCTGCCTGCCCATGCTCGGCATGCTCAGCTACAAAGCCGGCCGCAGCATCCAGTGGGACGCCGACAAAGAACAAATCATCGGCGATGCCGAAGCCTCCAAACTCCTCCGCCGCGAGTATCGCGGCGAATGGAAGTATCCTGAGGCGTAAGGGCTTGGGGTACGTTGTTCACGCTTTAGCGTGTCACTGGAAGGCACGCTAAAGCGTGAACAACGTACCCCATCCACCGCCATCTCGACTTTCAGCCCGTGACGAGGTGGTTGCATGAAATGGATGCGAGCTGACAAGGAGCAACCGAAGCTCATGCGGAGTATGAATCAGGGAGTGACTTGTGTGCGCCGCCCAGAGGGCAAACTGACGTTTGCCGCTACGAATCCAGCGGGAGCCACCGCGTAGAGGAAGTCGTCAGACTTCCCCGTGATTCGCCAAGTGCGTCAGGACAGCGTCTCTGCGGGCTGCTGCGAAGCCGCCAAGCGAACCACTGGAGTACATTCGTCATTCGCCATTCTGGTTTCGTCATTTACTCCACCACCATCTCGCCTTTCATGACGAGCCAGTGGCCGGGGAAGGTGCAGATGTAGGGGTATTTGCCTTTGGCGGTCGGCGCGGTGAAGCGCAGCACCTCGCGGTCGCCTTGGTTGAGCATTTTTGTTTTGTGCAGGATCTTCGGGGAGTCGGGGATGAAGCCTTTGGTGAAGCCGTCGGGCGTTTTGGCCATCTCGTTGCCGGCCATGCCGACTTCGTCCGCCGCGCCGGGCTGGACGATGAGGAGATTGTGCGGGGTGACGTCGGGATTTTCGAAAACGAGCTTCACGGGGGCTCCGGGAGCCACCTTGAACTCGCGCAGGTCGTAGAGCAGACGCTCGGGGATGGTCTTGATGGTGATGGTTTGCAGGCCGGGCTGGGCGTCGAAGGGGTTCGGTGGCTCGGGCTTCTTCTTTTTCGCCATCAGGGCGGGTTTGGTGGGCTCGCTGTCTTTGAGGAATTTTTCGAGTTCGGGATGCTTCGCCATGAAGGCGGTGTTGCCTTTCCAAAGCGGCTGCAAGCGGTGGCTGTCGAGCGAGGTGCGCAGCGCGTAGGTGAGGTAAGGGTCCATCGGGTGCTTCAGCAGATCGAGCGCGGCCTCCAAAGCCTCCGCCGTGCCGATGTAACTCGCCGCAATGGCCGCTTCGAGGCGCACGAGGCCGCTGGGGTCGTTGGTGAATTTTGACAAAGCATTCGCGGCTCCTTTCGCGCCATCTAGGTGACTTGAGTGGATTGCGCTCCAGCGGAAGCAACGCGCAGCCGTGGCACGAGCATGGACATCAGTGCTACTCGTCAAAGCTAAATGGCAATTGAAGAGAGCCATTGTTAATTCTATCCCAAGAGTTGCTGACTTAATCAGAAGAGATTGTGACTCGCTCAGGTTGGTAAAGTTTTGGGTGAGCCATTCGAGTTCAGCAACTAGCGCCATGTCCATTTTTCGGGAATCGGCCGACGCTTTATTGATCGCAGCCGTTACTGCATTCACATCCCTCTCCCTCAACTCCACCTTCGCCCGATACCGGGTGCGGTAGTTCTCACTCTTCAGCAACTCCAGCAGTTCGGGGATGCTCGCTCCGGCGATCTTGGGTGCGGATTCGAGTTTTTGATCCTTCGCGGTGATGCGCCAGATGCGGCCGGACTTTTTGTCGCGGCGGGTGTCGCGGAGGGAGTATTGGGCGTGGCCTTTGACGGGGTTGTACCAGTCGGCGATGTACATTGCGCCGTCGGGGCCTTGCTGGATATCCACGGGGATGAAGCTGAGGTTGGTGCTTTGGAAGACGATGCCGACTTTCTTTTCCTCGAAGTGCGTGTCGTGCTCCACCCACTCGTGCAGCTCGACTTCGTTGGTGGGCTTGTAGCGGACGCGCATGAAGTGTTTTTTGTCGCGCAGGTCTTTGGGCCAGTGGCTGCTGGTGAGGAATTCCTGGCCGCAGGTGCCGCTGTAAGCGGGGAAGTAGTTGCCGGCGGGGATGTGGATGTCGGGGTAGGGCGCATTCAGCGCATGCACGGCGCTGGCGAAGACGGGATGGCTGCCGACGTGGAAGCCCCAGTCGTCGAAGGTGATGCCCCAGGGGTTCGTGCTCATGTAGCTGCCAAAGGCGAGCAGGCGGCCGGTGGCGGGCGTGTAGCGGAAGAAGCTGCTCTCGCGGGCGCGGACGGGGCCGTAGGGCGTCTCGACCTGGCTGTGATGAAAGATGCTCTCGCGGAAGATGAGATCGCCCTCGGGGCTCCAGACGAAGTCGTGCAGGGCGTGGTGGCTGTCCTCGGTGCCGAAGCCGGTGAGGAGTTTTTCGCGGTGATCGGCTTTGCCGTCACCATCGGTGTCTTTGAGGAAGGTCAGATGCGGCTGGTCGGAGACGAAGACGCCGCCGTTGCCGAACTCGAAGCTGAGCGGGATGGCGAGCTTGTCAGCCCACACGCTGCATTTGTCGGCGCGGTGGTCGCCGTTGGTGTCTTCGAGGATCAGGATGCGATCCTGCGGGGCCTCGCCGGGCATGATTTGCGGGTAGGTGGTGCTGGTGCTGACCCACAGGCGGCCTTTGCCATCGAATCGAATGGCGATGGGCTTCACGAAGAGCTCCGGAAAGTCTTCTTCGGAGGCGAAGAGGCTGACTTCGAAGCGTGGGTCGATCTTGAAGGCCTTTAGTTCATCGGCGGGAGAGACCCATTCGTTGATGGGGCGGTCTCCGGTGATGATGGGGAGTGGGTCTGTGGTTTTGTCGTCTGGGGGGACTGGATTGACGGGAGTGACCTGATTGACGGAGGACCAGATGGCGGCGTCTCGGGCTTCGGTCATTTGGAGGAGTTTTTTCAGCTCGCCGGGGAAGTTGATGACGCCGTAGGGCTCCATGCGGCCGCCTTTGATGTAGTAGTAGTTCAGCGGGCGGTAGTGCTGGAAGAACTTGTCCTCCTTTTCGACGACGGCGGCGCGGACGGCTTCGTTGAGCTTGGGCGGGGTTTCTTGCGTGAGCTGGTTGTAGAGGCGCTCGGCGAAGGCGGCGTAGCCGGCGGTGTTGAGATGCACGCCGTTGGTGGTGTAGAACGAGTTTTCAACTCGTTCATTCACGGGTTGAAAACCCGTGCTACGCACATCCGCGAAGGCCACGCCCTCGGCCTTGGCGACCTTCGCCATGGCATTCGAGTAAATCTCGATCTGCGCGTTGAGATGCTCATGCGGCTTCTCAGCGGCCGTGGGGCTCACGAGGACGATTTTCGGCTCGGAGGTGCCGTTGTAGCGATGGGCCTTCAGCTCAATGAGGAAGGCTTTGAGGAGTGTTTCGAACTCGGCGAGGCCCTTTTCGCCTTTGAAGCTCTCGTTGAAGCCGAAGGCGGCGAGGATGACGTCGGCCTTATGTTCGGTGAGGTGCTGGTTGAGGTCGCCAAAGCCATCCGGACGGGGGCGCAGGGCGACTTCATCGGCGGACCAGCTCAGGTTGCGGAAGACGAGCTTCTCCCCGGCAAAACGCTGGTGCATGAGCGCCTCGAACTGGCCGTCGTCGCGCATACGGTCGAAAAGCGAGTTCCCAATGAGGGCGATGCGGGTGCCCGGTTTCAGCTCCAGCGGGAGCTGGGCGAGGGCGGGAACGGCAAGCAGGAGGGTGAGGAGGAGGAAACGCAGCATGAGGTGTGGCCTCATTCACGGACCTTCCGGGGGGCTTGTTTCAAGGCGCTCCGGCTTCCTGCGCCTGCTTCTGGCTTTCGGCATCGAGCTTGGCGATGGGATAAGGGACCTCCTGGCCGTTAGCGGGCATGCGGAGGACGACGTTCGCGCCATCGAGGCGGACGAAACCGGCGCGGATGGTTTTGCCTTCGAGATTCGTCCAGCTCATGATGGGCGGAAGGGATTTTTTCGGTGCCGCAGGCGTGGCGGAGGCGACGGCGGGTTTGATGCCGGGGAGGATGGCGCCTTCCTTGATCCAATCGGTGAGCTTACGGATGTCATCACTGGAGAGCTGATCCTTCGGCGGCATGTGCTTCTCGTGGCTCTCGTTGACGATGACTTCGAGGAAGTGGCTGCCATCGGGTTTGCCGGGGCGTATTTGAGCCACGTCGTTGTCGGCGATATCGAGCTTGAAGGTTTCGAGGTCGTCAAAGACGAAGCCGCCTTTGCGTTTGCCGGTCTTTTCGCTGTGACACTCGTAGCAGTTCTTTTCGAGGATGGGCTCGATGTCTTTTTTGAATTCCACGGCGGAGGCCGCGGCGGTCGTGAGAAGCAGGAGGCAGAGGAATTTCATGGGCGCGTGCCGGTGGAACGTGGCTCAAGCTCGTTCGCTTAGTTCTGCGAGACCTTTTTTCCGCCTTCGAGCAGGCGCTCGAGGCTCTGATCCGGCTTCACGCCTTTCTTGAGGGCGGAGGCGTAGGATTCGCGAGCCTTGTCCCACTGCGGCGGGTCCCAGGTGGCGTAGAGGACGGCGAGATTGAAGTGGGCCTCGCCGTAATTCGGATCAATAGCGAGGGCGGTTTTGAATTCACGCTCGGCCCGTTCCATGAGGCTGAGCTTCGTGGCGATGATGCCGAGGTAGTGGCGGGCGCTGGCGCTTTGCGGGCTTTTATCGAGGCTCTTTTCAAAGAAGGTCATGCTGTCCTTCCAGCGCTCCTGTTTGAAGTAGGTGACGGCCATGGCGTAGGAGGCGTTGGCGTTGTCGGCATCGTAGGCGAGGGCCTTTTGCAGGGCGGCCTCGGACTCGGCGTATTTGCCAGCGCGTTGCTGGGTCATGCCGAGGCCGATGAGCGCGTCCATGTTCTTCGGCTCGGTGCGGAGGGCGTCCTCGTAAATTTTGGCGGCGGTGGCGAATTCGCGGTTGTTGTAGGCTTCGCTGGCGCGGAGCAGCAAGGTGGTGATGGAGCCGGGTGCAGGCATGCTGCTGGTGGCCGATGGCGAGGCGCTGGCGGCGATAAGCGTGGCCTGCACGCCATTGCTACCGATAAGTTCCTTGGCGGCAGGATCTTTGAAGAGCTTTTCTTCCTCGGGGCTGAGGGTCATGCGGGTGTTTTTGAGCTCCTCGACCTGCTTCAAGAGATCCGTGGAGGCATTCTCCATCTTCGAAAGCTGGGCGATGATGAGGTCCTTGGCCTGCTGCTGGCGGTTTTGCAGGCGGAGCTGGCGCATGATGATGCTGCGCAGCATTTCATTCTCCTGAGTGATGAGGGCGTTTGGCTCGCTCGTGCCCGGTGCGCCGGCGGGCATCTCCTTGAGCTCTTTCATCTGGCGGGTGAGATCGGCGACCTGGGTCTGATAGGTGGCGCTTTCCTGGCGGAGGGCGGTGAGCTGGCCCTGGAGCGTGGTGACCTCGCCACGGAGCTTGGTGATCTGCTCGTCCTTGCGGGTGACATCGGCCTTGAGGGTCTCCACCTGCTTCTGCGTGGCGGTGAGTTCTTTTTGAAGGCGTTCGTTTTCGGCGATGAGCTTTTTCATGTCACCGTTGGCGGTTTTTTTCTTTAAGGCATCCATATCAGCCTGGAGGCCGAGGGTTTTGGCGGAGGCGGCGTCTCGTTCCTTCACAGCCACATCGCGGCCTTTCACGGCTTCATCGCGCTCCTTGACGAGCTTTTCGCGTTCGGCATCGAGCTTGGCCTTTTCCTGGGTCACGGCGGCAAAGCTCTCGCTGGTGATTTTGAGTTTCGCGGTGGCATCGGCGGCGGCTTTTTCGGCAGCGGCGAGCTGGCGGGAGTTTTTGGCCATCTCCGCTTCCACGGCGGCTTTCTGCTGCTTCAAGGCATCGAGCTGTCCTGCGGCGGCACGGCCTGCCTCGACCTCGTTTTGCATGCCGAGGATGGCCTGTTCGAGAGCACCGGCTTTTTTCGAGAGCGTGGCGTTTTCGCTGCTTACACGGGTCATCTCGCCAGCGGCCCAGTCATGCCATTCGCCCCATTTGTTGAGGTCGATCTCGAGGTTCTTTTTATCGGCTTCGAGCTGGAGCATCTTGCCGCGCATCTTGCTTTCCCAACTGCGCAGCAATCCATCGAGGCTGGGGATCTCGCTGGAGTCCTGCACGGGGCCGCTCAGCGGTGCCTGAGGCGTCATGGCTTGAACATTGGCCTGAGCAGTGGCCTGGGCCTGAGCGGTGATGCGGGCTTTTTCGAGTTCCATCGCGGCCTGCGAGGCAGCGGCGTTTTTGGATACATTCCCTTCCAGCCGGGCGATGGCAGTGGCGATGGTGCGTTGGCGGTTCATCCGCGTCTCGACCTCGTAGGTGGGATAATTTTTCTCGATGGTTTCGTAGAGCGAGGCCGCCTCTTTGTATTTGGTGAGCGCTTGATCGATTTCGCCGCTCTTTTCGAGGCGGCCGGCTTCGTTGTAGATGACGAAGCCGTTGAAGTGGAGGTCCGAGGCACCGCCGAGCGACTGCGCAGGGCTACGCGGAGCGGTCAGCAGTCCTGCAAAGGCCAGCAGGAGGGCGAGAAACAATCGATTCATGGCGGGAAAGGGGCTTTTTCGGAGAGAGGGGGCGGCGATATTACCGCCTGCGTGGGTTTTTGGCAATGACCTTGGCAAAGACAGCCCTTGCGTGGCATCAAGCGTGACAAAAGCGGCCCAGAGCTTGCTGACATCCAGATGGGTGTTTAAGCTTCGTGAACCTTTCTTGCATCTCCTTCTGACCCACGCCTCACCATGACCGAGCATACCTTTGTCCTCGAAAACGGCCGGGAACTTCACGTTCCCTTTGCCACTGAGACGCTTTTGGCCCGCCAGGCTGCTAGCGCCACACGGGTGCCAGATACGGAGTCCATGCTCCCACAGCGCAAGCAGGCCTTGGAGCAGCTCGCGGCAAAAACAGCGGAGTTCGACGAGCTAAGCGCCCGTTTGAAAAGCGGGTGGGATGACTTGGCCGTCATCGAAAAATCACTCCTCCAGCAGCAGGCGCAAAACAAAGAGGCTACCGCCCAACGCGGGCGCTTGGAACGCGAGATGGACCAGCTCCGCGAGCTGATCTCCCGACGTGACGTCCATCGCATCGCCCTCGAAAAACAGGCTCAGGAGCTCGATGCAAAGATCGCTACGGCGGTCAAAAAGCTCATCGAGGCCGAGCAGCGCCTGCAAAGCTCCACCACCGCCGCCGAGGTGGCTTCACGCCAGATCGCCAGCAGCCGTCAGCAGCAGCAATCGGCCTCTCAAGCCCTCGCCAACACACAGGCTGAGCTCTTCCTCTGCCGCACGGAAGCCACAGCGGCCCGCGAGCGTCTCGCCGCTGAGCAAGCCGCCCTCTCCGAAGCCCAGGCCAAGAACCGCGTGGCGGCGGAGCAGCTCGGCATCCTGCGTGCCGATGCCGATGAGCAGGAAAAACGATACACGACGCTCCAGCAGCAAATGGAGGCCGTCCGCCGTGAGCACAGCCAGCTCATGGATGAATGCCGCACGGCCACCCACACCCTCACCGAAACCACGCGGAGCATCGAAACCGCCCGCGAGCAGCAGAGCGTGGCTTTGACCTCACTCAATGCCACCCGTGGTGAACTAGCCACCCTCCAGGCACAACACGCCGCCGCGAGTGAGGACTACACCAAGCAGGACAAACTCCTCGCCGCTCTCCACGAGACCGTTTTGAGCAGTCAGAGCACGCTGGCCGCCCTCCAGCAGCAGATCGCCAGCGGCAAAGCCGCTCGGGATGAAGCGCTCGCTCATGAAAACGCGGCCCGCGAAAATCATGCGTCGCTCACCACGCAAGCCCGCGAGCTGCAAGCCAGCCTCGAAGGCTTCCAGCAAGCCGAGCAGGCCCAGCGTCAGCGCCACGAAGAGATCACGAAGGAAGCTGCCGAACTTGAAACGAAGCACACGGAACGCCAGCAAGCCCTCGCGGCTCAGGCCGCCGAAACGCAGCAAAAGATCGACGAACTCGAAAACCGCCTCGCCGCTCTCGAAGAATGGCTCCTGCGCATGCAGGACTGCCACAAGCGCCTCGCCGAACTCCCGCCGGAGACCTTGGAGGCACGCAACGTGCGCAACGAGATCGAGATGGCCATGGCTTCCCTGCGCCACCTGCTTTCCAATCGTGCCCGCGTGGCCTTCCCTCCTCTGCCTGCCGCGCCAAAGCCCGCACCGCCAGCTCCCGCAGCCGAGGCCCCACGCCAGCTCACCCCCACGCAAGAAGCCCGTGCAGGACGCATCACCGGCACCTTCAGCATGCCGGACAAAGCCCTTCGCGATCAGGACCGCCGTCTCGAAGACAAGATCCGCGTGAATGAAGCCCGCCTCGAACTTCTCGAAGCCCGCCTCCGCCGCGGTGAAGAAGATGAAAAATGCCAGCGGGAGAAAATTGCCACGCTGAAGCAGCAGCTCGCCTCTATGGCGCAGGGTGGGAAGTAGGGCTGCTCCTTTACTTCAACATTCAGCAATCGACATTCCGAGCCTCGCCCACGGCAGGAACCGCAGATTGATGAATTCTGATTGCTGATTGTTGAAGTTTTAACTCTATCCGACCCGCCGCCGCAGCACGGCCACCCAGCGATCGACGGATTTGCCAGGAGCGTCTTTGAGGGAGCGGCTTTCCTTGTTTCGCCGATTGCTCACCACTTCCATGCCCAGTGCCTCCAGTGCCCGCAGCGCCAGGCGGTGCTCCACATCGAAATAGCTCGTGATCACCAGCATGCCGTCTGGCCGCAGCTTCGCGATGCCCTGATCAAAGATTTTCTTCCACAGCTCCTGGCCGTGCCAGAAGTTTTGATGGCGCATGAAGACCATGTTGAAGTCATCGCCGAGCTCCTTGTGCTGATCGATCTTCGTGGCGTCCTCGATCAAAAACTCCGCTGGGAGGTGCGTGTGCGTTTCGCGAGCTTGGCGGATCTCGCGGATGCGGATGTCCGCGCCCACCATTTCCACCGCGCCGCCTTTCGTCAGATCGGAACCCACCTGGATGAGCGTCTCCGCCTCGTCGCAACGTCCGCAGGCCAGATTCAGGATGCGCATGTCCTTCTGCCCCGCAGCGAGATGCGGTGAAAGCGAGTCATGGAGAAGCGATTGGAGCTTCTCCATGTCCTGCTGGATCGGATTGAGGGACGGGTCAGGCATGAACACAGATGGTCATTTGAAAGCACGAAATGCTTTGTGCATCAACGAATTGACGCTGCCAAAAGCACGGGCTAACGCGGAAGCCTCATGCGCCTCCTTTTCCTGCTCCTCGCCACTCTCGCCACCCTCTCGGATGCCATCGCCCAGGCTCCAGCCGCCAAGCTCCGAGTCGCCACGCGAAACCTCGAACCCTTCTCCTTCGACAAGGATGGCCGCCGCGTCGGTTTCGCGGCGGAACTTTGGGACCAACTCGCCCGCGAGACCGGCCATGAATACGAAATCCAGGTGGTGAACTCCGCCCAGGAGATCATCGACGCGGTGAAAAACAAAACCGCCGATGTCGGCGTGGGTGCCATCAGCGTCACCTCGAAGCGCGAGGAGGTGATCGACTTCTCCCAGCCCTTTTACGAGTCCGGCCTCCAGGTGCTCGTCGCAGGTGGCGGTGGCAGCTTTGCCGACAACATCTTCCAGCTCATCAAAAACCTCTTCAGCTTGGAACTCATCGGCATGTTCCTCCTGCTCATGGCCGCCATGTTCGTCATCTCCCACCTCGTCTGGCGCTATGAGCACAAGGTGAATGGCGACCAATGGCCCGAAGACTACAAATCCGGCATCTGGGAGTCCTTCTGGTGGACGCTGAGCACGCTGCTCGTCGGCGGAGCGGATAACAAAGGCCCCGTGGGCATCGGCGGCCGCATCGTGGCCATCGTGTGGATGCTGCTCAGTATCGTGCTCGTCTCCCTCCTCACCGCCTCCTTCACCACCACTCTCACCATCAACACCCTAAAGGGTGATATCAACGGCCCCGGCGACCTCCCCGGCCGCAAAGTCGCCACCGTGAAAGGCAGCACCACGGAAACCTGGCTCAACGCCAAAGGTGCCAAGGTCATCCCGCTCGACGATGCCGTCGCCTGCATCACCGCCCTGCGTGATGGCAAGGTGCAAGCCGTCGTTTACGATGCGCCCGTCCTTCAATACGAAGCCGCCAAGCTCAACGACGAGAAATTGCAGATGGTCGGCCCGGTGTTCGAACGTCAAAACTACGCCTTCGCCCTGCAGCAGGACAGCCCGCTTCGCGAAAAGCTGAACCAAGCCATCCTCACCATGCACGAGCGCGGCATCGGCATCGAGCTGCGCAAAAAATACTTCGGCGAGGAGTAGTCCGCGCTGGCGAAGCGCCCCGAAGGGAATCCTCTCGCGGTTCTTGGCTTACGTTCGGTCCATTCGCTCTCACCTGATCAAGCCATGAAAACCTCCGAACTGAACGCCGCCCGTGAGAATCTGCGGGCGGTGAGGCAGGCTGTGAATGTGTAATCTGCCTCTTAATACGATGAAATGGGTTCAACGTCTGATTATCCTGCTTTGTATTCTGTTCCTAGCTGCCCATGTGCCCGTTCGGACGGATTACGGCTACTTCTGCGACTACACAGGCTCGTCCAAAGAGTGGACCACCTGGTTTTGGCTGTTTGAAAGCGACTACAAATATCAAAAGTCAAAGCTGGAGGAGTTTTTGGAGAGCAACCACACCTCTGAGCTTGAGCATAAATGGGTCAGTTTTCGAGGCACTACGACCTACTTGTTCACAGCCAACGTGCTCGCACACGGCTCACCCAACGGCCTGTTTTATTTTGAACCGTCTCTCTTTGCTAAGTGGTGCAATGCATCGACCGATCAGGAGAAAAAGCAGTTCTATGATTTTCTTCGGACTGCCAGCCGCGAAGAAGTGGGAGCCAAAGTAAGGCCCATGATAGATCAGATGATGAAGTGAGAAGCCGGAAGAGCCTTGCCAGCCCATTCGTCATTCGGTTTTCGTCATTTCTTCTTCACACCCTCTGCGCCTCAATATCGAAGAGGAACTCGAAGTCTTCCTTTTGCAGAAGGTTCGTGAAGCCGCCTTCGCCGAGGACGTTGCTGATCATGAGGTTTTTCTTCTGCTGAAGGGTCATGATCTTTTCCTCGATGGTGCTGCGGGTGAGCATGCGGTAGGCGATGACGGGCTGCGTCTGGCCGATGCGGTGGGCACGGTCGATGGCCTGGTTCTCCACGGCGGGATTCCACCACGGATCGTAAAGGATGACGTAACTCGCGGCGGTGAGGTTCAGACCGCTGCCGCCGGCTTTGAGGCTCAGCAGGAACACGCTAGCCTTGTCGTCTTCTTGGAAGGCCTTCACGATGCCCGCACGATCGGTGCTGGCGCCGGTGAGCCAATGGAAGGGCAGTTTCATCTCCTCCAGCTTCGTGCGGATGATTTTCAGCATGCTTACGAACTGGCTGAAGAGCAGCACCTTGTGTCCTTCGGCGTGCAGTTCTTCGAGGCGCTCGAGCGTGGCGGTGAGTTTCGCGCTTTCTTCGTTCTCGGCTGTCTTATCGACGAGGCTGGGGTGGCAGCAAATCTGGCGGAGTCGCGTCAAAGCCTGCAAAAGGGCGAAGCGGCGCTTGTTCACCATGTCGAAGCCGCTGCTGCTGAGCACGAGCATCTGGGCGCGGGCGAGTTCTTCTTTGTAGAGCTCAGCCTGGCGGCCGCTCATCTCGCTGATGAGCGTTTCTTCCGTCCTCGAAGGCAGATCGCGGGCGACCTGCGATTTCGTGCGGCGGAGCAAAAATGGCCGCAGGCGTGCGGCGAGGCGTTCGCTGGCTTTGGTGTCTTTGCGGCGGTCGAAGTTGCGGTGGAAGTAATTGCGATCTCCGAGCGCCCCTGGCGTGGCGAAGGTCATGAGGCTCCAGAGGTCGAGCAGGCGGTTTTCGAGCGGTGTACCGCTCAAAACGAGGCGGTTGTCCGCACGAAGGCCGCGGGCGCTGCGAGCGGTCTGCGAGTCGGGATTCTTGATGTGCTGACCTTCATCGAGGATGCAGGCGAGGAAGCGGATGAGCGCCAGTTCCTCGCCGAAACTGCGGAGCTGGGCGTAGTTCAGCACCAGCACGTCGATCTGCTCCTGCACGAGTTTGATGTCGAAAAGATCGCGATCATGCAAAACGAGGACGCGAAGATGCGGAGCACCTTTTTTGAACTCCAGCGCCCACACATCGAGCACGGATTTCGGACACACGACGAGGATCGGCAAATGCGGACCGCCTTCCGGCTTGCGGCCTTTGAGCCACAGCACCCAGGCGATGGCTTGCAGGGTCTTACCGAGACCCATGTCATCCGCGAGAATACCGCCAAAGCGGTTCAGCGTGAGGTAGGTGAGGAATTGATAACCTTCGACCTGATAGGGGCGCAGCGTGACGGTGAGCTCGGGCGGCACGGGCGGATTGGCATTGAGCTTGGCCTCCTCCATGCGCTGGACGATTTTTTCCCAGGCCTTCGGATTGACGATCTCCACGGCTTTTTCCTGCGCGAGCTGACGCCAGTGCAGGCGATGCGTGTCACTGCCCTCGGCCTCCAAATCAATGCCAAGGCTGTCGAGCATGGCGATCTGCTCATCGCTGAGTTCCAGCTTCACTCGACGCCAGGAGCCATCGGCGAGACGGACGTGCTCACCTTTGGCCGCGAGGAGGCGACGGATGTCGGCGGGCTTCAAATCAGCACCTTCGATGTCGAAGACGATGCGCAGGTCCAGCCAGTCGATATCACCGCCTTGCTTCGCCTCGAGGCGCACTCGGGCGATGAGCGGATCGGCGAGGATGGTGATGAGCTGCTCATCGGCATCGAGTTCGATGTTTTCAGGCAGCGTGGTACCCCACTGATGAAACCACTCCGGGAAATCCTTCGCCATGCGATGACGGAAGCTGCTGGATTCGAAGTCCCACGCGAAGCGGCCCTCCTGCACGATGCGTTCCGCGATGCGCAGCGCATCGCGATCACGCACAATGATCTCTTCGCCATCCTCGACATCGCGGACGAGGGGCGACCAACCACGCGGAGTGAGCACCTCACGAGGCCGAGCATCAGAACCGATGGCTTCGAGCTTGAAGGTGGCATACTCCGTGCCACCGCCTGAGGGGGAACGGGCCTTGCACGCGGCGGTGATTTTGACGCGCAAGGCCTCATGCTTGACGCGTGAGGCAATTCCAGGCGGTACAGGCACCTCCAGGCCGCTGAGGAAGGTGATGCCCTCGGGCGATGCGATGGCATCGATGGGCATCGTGATCTCATTTTCGATCAAAGACTCATCTCCCAGCCACGGCGGGCCATTGAAGACGTGATCAGCGGAAAGATAAAGCGTGTCCACACCCCGCAGGATGCGCAGCGGCAGCGGTGCAGCCTCCCCGGCGGCGGTGACGAGCCGCAGCAGGAGCTGGCGGCCATCATCGCTCTCGCGGCTAGCCCACAGCAGCGACTCCTCGATGCGATCAAAGGGCACCTCGTCACGCGTGAGAATCAGCTCTTGCATCGCCACCTTTTGAAACAATCCAGCGAGCCAGGCACCATGCGCCTCGCCCTCCAGGCGGAAAGGCCCTGCCGCCCCGCCTTCACTCTGGCTCATGCAGGCGTGCAGCAGCAGCTCGGAGGCCGCCGAAGTGCTGATCAATCCCTCGCGCAATTGCTTCCCATAGCGATCCACCTCCAGCGGATGCACGTTCGCAAATTCGGACTCCTCCTTGCCGAGATCACGCATCTGAAGGCGTGCCTCGTGCACATTCACCATCAGGCGAAACTCCAGCGAGCGGATGCGCGGCGGCATCTTCGCGATGCGGGATTCATTGAACTGCCGGATGCGTGCCCGCCACTGCGGCACCGTACTCTCATGACGCCAGTCCTTCAGCGAATCCCGCGTGCCTTCCACATCCGCGATGCCGCGCAGAAAGGCCGGCACGACCAGCCCCTTATCCGCCAGCGCCACGGCGATGAAATTCCAAAACTGCCGCAGCGTCTTCGGCTGCTCCGGCCACAGCGTGATCGGCTCCGTGCTCTTGATCTGCCACTTCGCCTGCAGGCGCACCATGTCCTGGTCGAAAATCTTGCCCGTCAGCGTGACTCGCTCATAGCGCTTCTCCACCTTCGCGAGGTAGTTCTCCTCATCTGGGGTCAGCGGGCGACCGAGCTTTTCGGCGATGAAGTCTTCAAAGTCCTCCTCCGCCGCATGCGGCACGGGTAGCGTACCGCGTGCTTCACGGCGCTGCACCGCCACGAGCGAGGCGCACAGCGCCAGATCATCCAGAGCCTTATCACCCACATCACACTCACCCAACCAGCCACGCGGCGTTTGCAGCCAGCGCACGTTCGCCCCCTGCTTGTCCAGCTTCACCTCCGCCATCATCTCGTCTTCGAGGAGGTCGATGCCCTTCACCGCATCATCATCGACGAGCCGCTCCGCCTCCTGGCGCAGGCGTGAGTCGAACTGCAAAAGCAGCGTGGGAATGGATTCAGTCAGGTTGGGCATGCGGCGTGGTTCACGCCCGCGACAGGTCCGTCACGAGCGAACCGGCACGCTAGCAGGCGAAACCCTCTTGGAAAGGGCCGTCACGGTGTTTTTTGCGTGACGCATCGCTGAGAGGCCTCGGAAATGTTCGAAATTCTTGTTTAAATCACCGCAGGGAGGCGTGCGACTCCCCTGACGGCTCCTGAAACAAGAGACTGTCAGGAAACCAGCCAGATCACACTCCAAACCACTGCGGGCAGGCTGATCACCGCGAGCGAGAAAACAAGCCCCGCACGGAAAAGGAACTCCCCAAGCTTGGGATTGAGGTCTGACCACAGCCTTCGCAGCACAATCTCCACCGGCCAGCCGGTGGTGTAACAGATATTCACGGCGATGGGCAGGAAAGGCAGCAGCAGCGGTTCAATCGCGTCTTCACCAGGTGCTACATGCCCAGAAGCATTCACTGACCAGATGAAGATCAGCAGGCAAATGGCTCCCCAGACTCCAACGACGAGGTTGTATGGAATGCGTCGGACTTCCCACCAAACAATGATGTCGATAGAGTTGCGGTCCGGTGCATGGAGCCGTTGATCGGTGCGCTGGAGTGCTTGGCGAAGCATCGTGTTGCCGCGATTATATTCGTGACCAGTATCGCAGGCGAATTCGATCTACTGCTTCACACCCATTTCATGCTCACCCCCGTCATCACTCCCGAAGGAATCCTCACGCTGGAAGGCGTGGCGGAGTCGTCGGTGGAGCGGAAGATGAGTGCGTGTGATGGCGCGGTGTCGCTGCTGAAGTTGCTGGCGGCCGAGTTGCATGAGGCGGAGCTGGAGCCGCCGTTTCGATGGCTGCGGGAATGGGCGCAGCGGCTGTTCACGCGGCTTTGCCAGACAAAAAGCACCGAGCAGCTTCCGGTGCCTTCGTTGGAGGAACGCGTGGCCTTTCTCGCCACGATGCCGCCTTTCATCGGGGCGGAGCATGTCACGGCGGAGGTCCTGGAGCGCTGGTGGCTCAGTCTCGCGGCGCACATCGCCCAGATCGCCACGCAAGGTGTTGAGGCTTGGCTGCGCGAGGAATGCCCCGCTTGGCATGTGGTTGGTCGAGTGAGCTTTCATCTCGCGGAAAACAAGACCGACACGCAACGGCCTTTTGCCTTCCTCGCGACCTTCACGGAGAAACTCAGCGCCACCGGTCAGCCGCAGCATTTGCCGCTGGCGCGGGCGCTTCAGCTTTATGCCGGGCAGAAGGATCAAACGGCGCTCAATGCCCTGCTGGAGCCCGTGAGGCTCGCTGCGGACCAATCGAAACTCCTTCGCGAGTGGCTGGAGTCGAAGCGACTCTTTCAACCGATGGCGATGTCGCCTCAGGAAGCGTATCGCGTGCTGCGAGAGACCGCCGTGTTTCAGGAAAGCGGCATCATCATGAAGCTGCCGGACTGGTGGAAGGCCGGCAAGACCACGCGGCCCACCGTCGCCGTCACCATTGATGCGCCGAAGAAGACCTCGCTGCATGCAGGCACGCTGCTGAGCTTCAAGATCGAGCAAAGCCTCGATGGCGAGCCGCTCACCGCTGCCGAACTCGAAAAGCTCCTCAGCGCCGATACCGGCCTCGTTTCGCTGCGCGGCAAATGGGTCGAGGTGAATGGCGAGCGACTCCACCAGGTGATGGAGCATTGGCGACGCGTGCAAAACGCCACGGGCGAGGGCGGCATCGGTTTCCTCGATGGCATGAGGCTCCTCGCGGGCTTTGGCGAGGCCAAAACGGCCGCCGAGGCTGAGCAGCTCGAAATCGTGAGCGAGTGGAGCGATGTCATCGCCGGCAAGCAGCTCGCCGAAGTGCTCGAAAAGCTCACCCAGCCCTCCGAAGCTCCTCCGCCTGAAAATCTGCGAGCCACGCTGCGCCCGTATCAAAGACAAGGTTTCACGTGGTTGAAATTCATGATGCAGCTCGGCCTCGGTGCCTGCCTCGCCGATGACATGGGCCTCGGGAAGACGATTCAGGTGATTGCTTTGCTGTTGGACCATCACAACTCGCGACAGCGTCCTGGAGTGCGCCGGTCCTCCGGCGCTTTCGAACGTCCCCAGGACTCCGAAAAGCTCCAGAGGGCTGGAGCACTCCAAAACGCTGACGCGCCCGCCTTGCTGGTTGTGCCAGCCTCACTCGTCGGAAACTGGAAGGCCGAGGTCGCCAAGTTCGCACCTGATTTGAGACTCTTCATCGCGCATCCTTCCCAGACCTCTCACGAGCAGCTCGATCTCGCCATTCACCATCCCGCCGAGGCTCTACGCGGCTACGATGTGATGCTCACGACCTACCAGTTCCTGCAGCGCACCGAGTCCTGGCAGATTCATCCCTGGAGCCTCGTCATCCTCGATGAAGCGCAGGCCATCAAAAACAGCGGCAGCAGCTCCGCGAAGGCCGTGAAGCGCCTGCAAGCCCACGCCCGCATCGCTTTGACCGGCACACCGGTCGAGAACCGCCCCGGCGATCTCTGGAGCCTTTTCGATTTCCTCAATCCCGGCCTGCTCGGCGGCAGCGCGTCGTTTGCCGAGGCCGTGAAACGCTGCGCGAAATCCAGCGAAGGCTTCGCGCCGCTGCGTCGGCTCGTGAAGCCCTACATCCTGCGCCGCATGAAAACGGATCGGCGCATCATCACCGATCTGCCGGATAAAATTGAGCTCAAAGCCTTCTGTGGCCTCACCAAACGCCAGGCCACGATCTACGCAAAGCTCGTCGATCAACTCGCCAAGATGCTCGCCGACAAAGAGATGGAGCCCATCAAGCGTCAGGGCCTCGTGCTCGGGTTCCTGCTCAAGTTCAAGCAAGTCTGCAACCACCCCAGCCACTGGAACGGCGATGGTGCCTGGGCTCCCGCCGATAGCGGCAAATTCGCCCGCCTCACCGAGATCTGCACCGAGCTGGCCGAGAAACGCGAACGCGCCCTCATCTTCACCCAGTTCGCCGAGACCTGCGATCCACTCGCTCGTTACTTGAGCACTGTTTTCGGTCGCGAAGGCCTCATCCTGCACGGCGGCACCAGCGTGAAGAAGCGCCCGCAACTCGTCGAAGCCTTCCAACAGCCCGGCGGCCCGCCCTTCATGGTCATCAGCGTCAAAGCCGGCGGCACCGGCCTCAACCTCACTGCCGCCAGCCACGTCATCCACTTCGACCGCTGGTGGAATCCCGCCGTCGAAAACCAAGCCACCGACCGCGCCTTCCGCATCGGCCAGCAGAAGAATGTCATCGTCCACAAATTCGTCTGCCAAGGCACCATCGAGCAGCGCATTGATTCCCTCATCGAAGACAAACTCGCCCTCGCCCAAGACCTCATCGGCGACGGCTCCGGCGCCGAAAAACTCCTCACCGACATGAGCAGCGAAGAGCTGATCGAGTTCGTGAAGCTCGATGTCAGCGCGGTGGAGTGAGTCTCTTGGTTCAATATGGCGGCAGTAACCGTCGGAACCCATGCGTGATGACGACTGCGAGGAAAAACACATTTCGCAGCAGCACGAAGGGCCAAAAGACCCGCGGCAGTGGCTTTGAAGCATCCGCCAGCGAATCAGCGACACAGCGGATGTGTGTAATGCTACGCGGCCAGTCGCAGATGGCATCGATCCACTCATTCGGGATGCCTTTCTCGCCGACTTCGGCTCCGCAGATGCCTCCGGTGATGGCGGCGACGGTGTCGGTGTCTCCACCGCATTCGATGACAGTCCTCACGGCTGTCTGAAAATCGCCACGATGCCTCAACCACGCGTAGAGAGCCACCGCGACCGTGTGAGGCGCGAAACCGCTCACGCCATAACCGCAGCCGATTCGCGCTGCGAACTCGGTGATGTGGCTATTTTCGTTCAAAGTCTGTTCTAGGATCTCAAACTGCTCCTTCATGATGTCGGTCGTCACGAGGCAGCGCAGACGGTTCAAAACCTCAACCGTCGGAATCCGGTTTGCTGCCAGCGCTGCTGCTTCGGCCACTAGCAATGCAGATTCCTCTGCACGCGGATCGGTGTGGGTGATGCGGCAGGCGGCGAGCGCGAACTCGCGTCGTTTGGCCTCGTCATCAGCGAAAAACACACCCAGCACCGCGCTTCGCATCGCCGCGCCGTTTCCAGCGGAGTACACGCCTGACTTGTGAGGCGGAAACCCGATCCAGAGCCTCAGAATTGCCTTCGCGGTGCTGATCCCGACTCCCGCAGGCAGGCCCAGAAGCCACCATCGGAGCTTCCAAGCAAATGCACGCTGAAACGCCGCTACGTCATGGCTGTGTGCTTTCAATGCAGCGGCGAGCATCAGCGTGTGCTCCGTATCATCGCTAAACATGCCATGCCCCAGCACGAGGCGATGCCGCACTTTGCCAAAGGCCCTCACCCGGTCACGCGAGATGCGCTCGTAGGGCAACCCCAACGCATCTCCCACGGTCGTGCCGAGTAGGGAGCCAAGGATGGGCGTGCCGGAATTCATCTGGTAAAAGATTTGGGGTGAGAAGTCAGGAATTGAATCAGCTAGCCGAAAGCAAAGAGTCGTATCGCGCTTCGTCGGAGGCGCTGAAGCAGCAGAAGATCACGTTTTGGATGGAACACGATGTCTCCAAAAACGCCCGCACGCTCTCCACGGCGATCCTCGCGGCTTCGTCAGCTGGGAAGCGATAGACGCCGGTCGAGATGCAGGGGAATGCGATGCTTTGCAGGCCGTTCTCCGCGGCGAGACGCAGGGAGTTGGTGTAGCAGGCGCGGAGCTTGTCGAGCTCGCCACTTTTGCCGCCGTTCCAGACAGGGCCGACGGTGTGGATGACGTGTCGGGCTTTCAGCCGATACCCCTTCGTGATTTTCGCCTCGCCGGTGCGGCAGCTGTTCAGCATGCGGCATTCGGCCAGCAGTTCCGGCCCGGCGGCGCGGTGAATCGCTCCATCCACACCCCCGCCACCGAGCAGCGAGGAATTGGCGGCGTTCACAATGGCATCGACATCGAGCTTGGTGATGTCGGCTTGCTGGGTTTGGAGTTGAGCGTTCATGATCGATTCGGATGGCCTGGCAAAAAGATGGGTGTCAAAAAATAGGCCTGAAGGATTTAAATTTTTGCCATCCATCTTTTTGACGGCTTGGTTTGGAAACTGAAGGAAGTTCGGCGTCACGTGATCGACGAGCCAGACGCCGTTGGTGCTGCGGAAAAAGACATGGCCTGCGGCATGCATTGCACCAGCGAGGATGGTGAGGAGTATGGGACTTCCATGTCGCGCACCGATCACGAGAGTCATCTTCGTCTCCGCCGAAAGATGAACGTGGTGACGCTCCATCTTGAGCAGGCCTTTTTCACGGATGGAGTCGAGGAAACGGGTCGCGGTGCCGTGGTAGAGGAGTTCGGGCGGCTCCTGGGGAGCATACTCCAGCTCGACCTCGACTGAATGCCCCTGACTGGCCCGAATGCGCAGGCTATCGGCACTGAACTCGAACCGCTTCTTCGCGTTCGTTACGACGACATGCTCCAAATCGTCGCGCGAGAGCGATTTGCCTGCTTGGTGGCATCCAGCGAGCAGCACGGCGATATCGACCCATCCGGCGGAATCGAGTGTGATATGTGCAGCAGATGGTTCATGCCGCAGGACGAGGCTGAGGAACTTGCTGGTGCTGGTGGTTTGATTGTCAGTCATGGAAATCGTTGCGTGACCTCGATGAGGCTGATGATGTGTTGATTGAACTCTTCGAGTTCTTCCGCAGGCACCCAGAGTTCGCGGTGCATGGCTCCGCCCACGACTTGCTCGGTAAAGCGGCCGAGGTAGTCGGCATCGACCGCGAAACGGGTGACGTAGCCAAAGCCAGAGGCGGGCACATTCCAGTCGCGAGCGATCTGGATGGCGTATTCCTCGTTCATCACGGGATAAAAGATCGGCTGATCGGGCAAACGAGGAGGAAAGGCTTTCCAGCCGCATTGCTCGATCAAGGCGAGTTCTTTCGGGCCGACTGGACGGTAGAGAGTGGTGCAGTTTTGAGTCATTGAGTTATGAATCAGTGAGTGGTTCATAAACCGCCTTTTCGAGTGTTGCGGGAGATGGTCGCATGTGAGGCGGAACAGATGCGAAGGATTTCGCTAGCTTCGGTTCGGAGTTCTTGCAGTTGGGCTTCTTTGGCGATTTCACTGCGGACGAGCATTTCCAGCCAAAGAGCCGTTTCATCGGCCTCCTCTATGACGGTTTTCATTTTAGAGGCGAAGTCGGCAGATGAATTCGCACGGCAAACAGCACGGTAATTGGCCGCTACGGATGTTGCAGACCGTAAAACTTGTCTGCGCATCACATTTGCCTCTTCACTCTTCGGTAACTTCTGGCTCATGCGGATGACACTCAGGGCAAACAACATTGTGCGCTCCTGCATTTGCTTCGCGAAGTCTAGGTTCGTGCTCATTGGGTTCTGGTTTGGATACTCACTCATTCACAACTCACTGACTCATAACTCGAACAAGAATCCGCTCCGCTTTAGCCGCTGATACCGCGCCGGATCAAACCTGTAGAGCTGGGCGGGGCGGTGGGGGCCTTCTTGATGCTTTTCTTGGAGGGGGATGAGGAGGTCGTAGCTGAGGGCTTTTTTGCGGAAGTTGCGTTTGTCGAGGGGCTCGCCGAGGACGGCTTCGTAGAGGCGCTGGAGCTGGGTGAGGGTGAATTTCGGCGGGAGCAGCTCGAAGCCGATGGGCTGGTAGGTGAGCTTGCCGCGGAGGCGTGTGAGCGCGGTGGTGAGGATGTCGGCGTGATCGAAGGCCAGCGATGGGAGGTCGCTGACGGGGAACCATTTCGCCTCGGCGGCATCCGTGGCGGCGGTGACGGCACCGGGTTTCACGAGGGCGAAATAGGCAACGCTGACGACCCGCTCTCGCGGATCACGCTTCACGGTGCCGAAGGTGTAGAGTTGCTCCAGGAAGACCTCGCGCAGGCCGGTCTCCTCCTCCAACTCGCGGCGGGCGGCGTCATCGAGCGTTTCCTCGACGCGGACGAAGCCACCGGGCAGCGCCCACTTGTCTTTGAAGGGGGCCAGACCGCGACGGATGAGCAGGACCTGCAATTCGCCGCCATCGAAGCCGAAGACAACGCAGTCAACGGTGAGGGCGGCGCGAGGGTATTCGTAAGTGTGAGGCATACACTATTAAATTGTAAAATGCACACGAAGGCAAGCGGAGATTCGTTTGAGGTGGAAAAGAGGACGGAGGAAGACTCACGACTTCCGCTACGGGGCGCCTGTTTATTGAGTCGAGCCCTGACGGACTAGCACCGAGGGCTCAGTCCACTTCCAGAACTTGGGATCGAGCAGCTTGGGGTAGTTCGCTGGATCGGTGGCGAGGGTGTGGTGCGGGCCGTCTTTGTCGGGTTTCGAGGTGCCCTGGAGTTCGCCGGACTTCAGGGCGGCGGTGACGGCGTCTTGGTTGATGGCCCAGAGCAGGAAAGCTTTGTCGTCGGAGCGACGGAGCAGATGCAGGGTGCCGTTTTCGGTCTTGGCGCTGTCTTTGAGGATGGCGAAGAGGAGTTTCGAGTCGGTCTTCGTGCCCGTCTCACGCAGGGCGAGGGTGAAGACCTCGGGCTTCTTGGTTTTGTCCTTCGGCGTGGCTTCCACGAGTTCGATCAGGCCTTGCGCAGCATCGCGGACATGGAAGGTGAAGACTTCATCCACATCATCAGCGGGATGCCAAGAGCCTTCCCAGTCGGCGGATTTCAGTTTCACCGCAGCAGAGCCGAAATCGTCTGCCACATAGGTCTCCGGGCAGGAGGTGAGCAGGACGGTAAGCGCTAGGCTGGCGGCGAAGCGGAGGAAGGAGGTTTTCATGCGAAAAAAGATACGTAGCTAGCCGATAACCGGGCCTTTGGCGGCCCAGCGGTTCAGCACGATACCGGGGGAGTTCGCACGCCACTTTGCCACATGAGGCGTGGTGTAGTGAGCATCCATGGCGGCCTGATCGCGGTAGCTTTCGCTGAGGGAGAAAAGATACGGATTCGTGGCATCACGGCTCACCTCGAAGCGCAGGCAGCCTGGCTCTAGGCGGGAGGCAGCGGCGTTTTCGAGGGCGAGAGAGAGGAATTCATCCACACGCTTCGGATCGATTTCGAGAATGACAATGACATTGACCATGGCGGCCGACAGAGCCGATTTTTCCTCAACATGCAACCCGCCATCCGCGTATTAGAGGGGCCGGAACAATCTCCTTCATGAAAATCTCTTTCCCACTCCTCGTCCTCGCCGCGCTATCCACTGCCCTCGTCGCTCAGGAAAAGAAGCCTGAGCCGCCGAAGCCTGCCGCGCCGACGACTGCGCCGACGACTGCGCCGAAAGCTGCCACACCGGCACCAGCGGCCAAAGCTACCGCTACACCTCCCGCTCCCGCCAAAGTCGAAGCAAAACCTGCCGCAAAGCCTGCCACAGCTCCCGTACCCGCGAAGCCAGAGGCCAAGCCAGCTACGCCCGCGCCCAAACCTGCCGCTCCGGCTCCGAAACCGACCGCCAAAGCGGAGACCAAGCCCGCCACGCCGCCGCCAGCTCCAAAGCCGCTCGCGAGTTTCCCTGATAAAGCCCTCGAAGCCGCGGTTCGCCGCCAGGTCTTTGCCAAGCGTGACAACCAGGAGCCGCTCACCGTGGAAGACGTGTCCACCGTGGCCATCATTGAAGCACGCAAGGCAGGCATCAAAGACCTCACCGGCCTCGATAAATGCACCGCGCTGGCTTCGCTGACTTTGCCGGAAAACCAAATCACCAGCGTGGCCGCCTTGAAAGGCCTGGAGCGCCTCCAGTTCATCGACCTCGCGGATAACCAGGTCGCCGACATCGCGCCGCTCGCCACCTGCAAAGCCCTCCAATACATCGCCCTGACCCGCAACAAGGTCACCGATGTCTCCGCCCTCGGCAGCATCTCATCTCTGACCAGCCTCTACCTCGCCGGAAACCAAATCAAAGACGCCTCCCCGCTCTTCAAGCTGCCCAAAGTCTGGACCCTCTATCTCGAAGGCAATCAGATCAGCAGCATCGCGGGCATCGGTGGCCTCAAATGGCTCTCCATGCTTTCCCTCAAAGGCAATGCCATCGCCGATCTCAGCCCGCTGGAGCCGCTGACCGATCTCCAATTCGTCTTTCTCGAAAACAACAAGATCACCGATCTCACGCCGCTGCACCGCATGTGGAAGAAGGATAACGAGGGTGCCCGCGAGTGGGCTCCCTACTGCCAGATCGATCTCACGGGAAATCCCCTCGACGAAAACGCCAAAAAGCTCGTCGAGGAACTCAAGAAAGCCGGCGCACGCATCACGCCGTGACCTTCACGCTTACTTCACCACCTTCGTGACGAATTCCTCCAGCACCTTCGTCGTCGCATCGCCATCGGTGCCGATGAAGGCGTTGATCTTCGAGTGATTCGTTTCCTTGCCACCAAAGACCGTCACGGGGATTTCGGCCTCCTTGAGCACCGCCGCGAGTCTTCGAGCCTGAGCTGAATTATCCGGGTGATCCGCCACATGAATGATGAGGAAAGGTGGTATCCCCTTCCCTTTCGCGATGTGAGTCACGGCCGAGAAATCGAGGTGCTTGGCCGGATCATTGCCGAACTTCTCCCGGTGCCCAAACTTCGCCTGAGGCTCGTGATGCACCCGGCGACGGGTTTCAGCCGTCTCGATGATCGCCGGGATGTCGTAGGTATCACCATCCACCGGCACACAGCCGAGGAGTGAGGTGAAGGAAACGCCTTCCGCCTTCAAATAGCGGTCATCCGTGCAGATCAGCGTGGCCAGTTGCGCACCGGAGGAATGGCCGCCCACCAGCACCCGCTGCGGATCGCCACCATATTCAGCGATGTGCTGATGCATCCAGCCAAAGGCCTTCGCCACATCACGCACCAGCACATCCATCGTCACTTCCGGCAGCAGGCGATGATTGATCGCCACAAACACAAAACCCTTCTTCGTGAACCACGCAGGCTTCTCCTGCACGTTCTCCTTGTCCCCCGACTGCCAGCCGCCGCCATGTATCCAGAACACCACCGGTAGGTTCTTCGCATTCGCTGGCGAGTAAATATCCAGCACATGCCTGGCGTGGCCGTTTTCGACATAGGGGATGCTTCGCTTCATTTCCTGGGCGGGGCATGAAACGGCAAGGAGTAGGGCGGCAAGGGTGGTGACAGCTCTCATGGACAGAGCAATACGCCGACGCCTCGCGTTACCTTATCTGTTTTGCGCTCATGCCAAACGCCACCGTTGGCCGGGCCTTCAGTTCTTCGGCTTTAGAAACAGCACCTCCGCCCGCTCGATCCAGCCTTTGCGCAGGTCCATGCGGAACCAGCCGTCGCTGTTCTTGCGGTTGATGCGGCAGCCACTGCGGGAGCCGAACTCCTTCAGGTCATACTGCGCCCAGGTTTTGCCTTTGTCGGACGACCAGATGATGCCGCAGCCATAGGGCGAGGCAGGGGCGCAGTGTGTGGCGACGAAGACACCGTCCTCGTAGAGCATGTTTGCCGACTCGTAGCCGGGGTTGAAGAGCAACCTGTGCTTCGACGTGTCCGTAATGTCCTTTGGATCGCAGACGAAGATGCCGCGGTCGTAGCGGTTGGCGAGCGCGAGGCCGTTCGCATCGGCGATCCAGTGGCATTTGCCGTCGATGAAATTGATGCCGCCGCACTTGAAGCGTGAATTGGAGTTCACGCTGATGACGTGCTTCCAGTCCCACTTGTCCGCCACCGAGTCGTAAGTGCCGCGAAGCCAGTGAACCTCGTTCCCGTGCCCGCGGTCAATGTCGCCCGTGACGGCATAAAACGCGTTCTCCGCCGGGTTGTAGGTCACGTTGTGGATGTGGCGGGCGATGAGTTTGTTCTCGGGATTGCCCAGCATCGCGTCCTCCGGTTTCGCGCCTTTCTGCTGGAACTTCGGATTCTGGCCAAAGGCATACGCCAGCTTCACCGTCTCGCCATTGTCGGTGGAATAGTAAACATTCACCGGCACCGCGCCGCCGAGTACGTTGCAGTAGTTCCCCCACACCAGCATTTCCTTCCCGCCGACCTCGAAGCAGTGCTCACCATCCAGAGAGTGGAAGTACCAGCCGGGGTTCTTCGGGTCCACCGGAGTGTGCGGTCGATAGTCACCACCTTCCGGTCGCTTCACGATGACCTCACGATGCGTCTTGAGATTGTCCGTGCTCAGGAAAAGCCGCTCCCGCGTGGCGAAGAGCACATTTCCATTCTTCAACAGCACGCTGAAGGTGAGGTTTTGTGCTTCCGGAAACTCCGCCACATGCGGCCACGTCTTCCCGCAATCCTCCGAGAGCATGATCTTTGTGTCCAGGAAGGCAAACATGCGATTGTCCCGCTGGGTGTCGATGTAGGGCTCGTCAGGAGTGGGCAGACGGTATTTGAAATGCTCCGTCTCCCCTTCGATGGCGGCCGGCACGGTGGTGGCGAGAAGGAGGGACAGCAGAGCGAGGTGCAGTGGTTTCATGATTGCCATCCAAACGAAGCCGCCGCGCTTTCTCATTCGTCCTCATCGTCAAACACGATGCATGTCTTCGTCGTCTCCTGACCGCGAAGGCGGGTGTCGCCAAAGCGCATCGTCAGCTCCTGGGTCTTGATCTGGCATGCCTCCGAGATGGCATCACACAGCCCCTTCGAATGCGAGACGATGATGATTTGCGATTCCTTCGCGGCATTGGCGACCAAGGCAGCGAGCGCAGGATAAACCGATTCATTCAGGCTTGTCTCCGGTTCATTCAAGACCAGCAAAGGCGGCGGACGCGGACTGCACAACACCGCTGCGAGGCAGATGAATTGCAGCGTTCCATCGGATATCTCATGTCCTGCCAACGGCCGTGGCAGCGTGTGCGCGCTCCATTCGAGATGAAACCAGTCGCCCGACCGTATGCGGAGGTGTGAACCCGGAAACGCTCTCTCGACGGCCTCGTGCAAAGCCTGTCCGTGCACGGTTTCCTGAATGGTTTGCAGCACCGCCGGCAGGTTCGACGCATCCTCCGCCAGCACGGGAGACCAGTAACCACGCACGGGCTTGCGAGCTGGAGCCTCGGCGTCCGTCCTCATCGTGTGGTAAAAGCGCCAGCGCTCCAGGCAAAGCCGTGCCTCTAGCACCTTGGGATAGTTTTGCAGATCTCGCACCAGCGTCAGCATCGACTCCGACGAGCCGAGCGACTCGCCCACCACCGCCATGGCACCTTTTGCACCTGCCATTCGCACGAGCGGGCCTTTTCGCCGTGCCAACAAACGACCGCAAGCACGCAGCTCCTCGAGTTTAATGTCGGGATCGAGCCTGAAAGCCGTCGCATCGCCCGGCGCATAAGGCATCAGGCCGCATTCGAAGCCGAGTTCAAAATCCTCCGCCGAGACTTCGGCCGAGAAGGTCGTCATTCGCGCATGTTCGTGGTTTCCGGTCCAAAGCAGGCTCCGCATGCCGCCCTCTGTCGCCACCGCCTGCGCAAACTCGCCCCTCGCAAGGGAGGAAATGAGCCGCAGCCCCCGATACACGTTTGTCTTGCCCACGCCGTTCTCGCCACGCAGCAGCGTGACACGCCCCAAACGCAGCCGCAGGTCACGCAGCGACCGATAGCCGGAGAGTCGCACAGTTTGGATCATGCCGACATTCAAGCGGATGCGCCGGGCCTGTCCAGGCGGTGTTTGTCCCCGGCTGTGCTCATGATTCTGGCAGACGCGCATATGATGAGCCGTAATTCAGTCATGCTTCGCCCGCTCACCATTCTTCTCGTCACCTCAAGCCTTGCCCTCGCCGAGAAAACCCTGCCGTTTTGGGACCTCGCGCGTTGGGATGCCTGGAACAACACCGAACTGGTGCAAACGGCCCCGCAGGCCGTCGCATCTGGCACTTACACGGATCCGCAGCTTCCGGATGCGTCGATGGTGTTTCCATCGGTGTGGCGGGATGTGGCGAGCGGGCAGTGGCGGATGATTTACTCGATCAAATGGAGTCCTTTCACGATCATGGCTGCGCAGAGCGAGGACGGCATCGCGTGGCGGCCGCTGCCCGTGCCGGATGCGCAGCCGGAGGGTGGAAAGCTCGCACCGCATCACGTTTTCACCTTCACGCACGGCCAGGGCAGCGGCATGTATCACGATCCCGACGCGGCGGATGGTTTTGCCTTCAAAATGTTCGGTCGGCAGGATGCAGACGCGGTTTATGAGCAAGCGCTGGCGGATGCAAAGCATCCGTGGCATGACATCGCGAAGCGTGAGGGCAAAAAGCGCTACATGAGCATGGCTGCCACGTTGGTCTCGAAGGACGGCCTGCACTGGCAGCTCAAGAAAGACGGCCAGTGGTCCACGGACGATTGGGAGCCGGAGCCGCCGGTGTTTGGATTCTTCCGCGAGAGCGACCGCACGCATGTCCTCACCGCACGTCCGGGCTGGGGTGATCGACGCCTCGTGCTGCGTGAGACACGCGACTTCAAAACGTGGAGCGAACCCACGCTGCATCTGCAACCCGACTCGCTCGATGTGGACGGCCCGGTCGGCTTTTACGGCATGCCGGTGATCCGCAGCGGTCCGGGCTATGTGGGCGTGTTGTGGACCTTCCGAAACTCCAGCAGCGTGCCGGTGAACAGCTACAACCAGTTTTTTGGCGACTTCGATTCGCAGCTCACCTTCAGCTACGACGGCCATCACTTCATCCGCGGTCAGAGGAAGCCCTTCATCGCGCTGAATCCCATCCCGCAGCACGGTTGCGCGCAAATCCGCCCCAGCAGCCTCATCGACACCGGCGATGAGATCCTCATCTACTCGGAGTCGCACAAAGGTGCGCACGGTCGCGAACGTGCGGCGAAAAACGCGACGAAGGAACCCACGAGTGCCGTGCTGCTGCACACCGTGCGCAAAGATGGCTTCATGCACCTTCGCTCGCGTGGCGACTTCGCACGCATCCAGTCAAAGCCGATGCTGTTGAAGTCCGCGCTGCTGTTCATCAACGCCGCCGCTGACTTCGGCGAGGTGCGTTTCCAGCTCACCGACATCAAAAGCCAGCCGCTGCCCGGTTTGACCTTCGATGACTGCATTCCCATGCGAAACGCGAACTCGCTCAAACACGCGCTGAAGTGGAAAAAGGCCGATTTGGAGCCTCTCGTCGGCAAAATGGTCCGTTTGGAGCTCGAGTTCCGCCAGGCGAACCTCTTCACCATCTACGGCGACTGGCATTTCATCGACGCACAGGACATGTGGCTCCTCGAAGACGGCAAACCGGTGCCTGGGAAGCGGTTTGATAACCCGTGAGCGGACGAAGTCCTTGGACTGCGGCAGGCTGCTGCCGCTTTCAATAGGCCAGCCTGCTGGCCGTCGAGCGTCTCGTGAGCTTCGATAACTCATGGGCTATCGCCAGTGCGCCAGCGTGAGGTGTTCTTCAGGAGCCGGGAGACTCTGGCGGCAGCAGGGCTGCCTCGGAAAAAGCGGCAGCAGGCTGCCGCAGTCCATGTGATGTGGCTTGTCGAAGTCACGGAGCCACAAGGCCCCACGCGCCCGCACGGAGTCCCTGTGCACCGCCTTTGATGTCTGGAGGAGTGTATTGATGCACTTCCTGCCAGGTTTGGCCGCCATCGGTGCTGCGTTGAATGTTCGTGCGCTGTGGATGGATACTGAGGAGCGTTCCTTGGTCGCTGGCGATGATTTTACCTTCGGGAACGGCGGTGGGGAGATCATGCCACGTTTGGCCATCGGTGCTGACGCGGGATTTCTTGGCGCAGAGCCAGAATTCGCCGCCCACGACGCTCAAGGTGGCGCGTTGCGTGCCGGTGGCATGCGGGCCGGTCCAGGTTTCGCCGGCGTCGGTGCTGGTCCAGGCATTTGCGGCGTCTTTGTCGGTCATGACGAGCAGACGGCCGTTGCAGAGCATTTCGCCGCGACCGGTGGAGGCATCGAGACCCTTCGGCGCGAGCCATTTCCAGGATTTGCCCGCATCATCGCTGGCGAAGAGGTTGCCAAACTTTGGGCCGGAGTCGCCGCGATTGTCACCGAGTGCGAGGAAGCGTCCGCTGGCATCGCCGCAATACACCGTGCCGACGTGATGCGTGCTCAGTTTGCCACGTGGATCGTCTTTGAACGCGCCCCACATGCCGAAGGAACTGAAGCTCTGCCCGAGATCGCTCGTGGCGCAGAAGGTCATATAGCCGCTGCCGACGAAAGTGCCTTTTCCAGCCGCCATGCCCCACGTGCCGGGCATCACGCGCGCATCGCCTTTGCCCTCCGGCAGCTTCGCGGTGCCTTTCGTGAGGTGACGCCAGTTCACCGCATCATCGGAGGCCAAATAGATCGTTGGCGCACCCCAACCGACGGGCACGACGAACACACCACCCGAATAAGCGGCCGCCTTCGTCGCCCATGGCCCGTGATCCGCGCCTGGAGCGGCGAAAAAGCTCTGCGTCCACGTCTTGCCATCATCCTTCGACACCAAAATGCGCGCCCCATGCCCCACGACAACAAACGCGCCGACCTTCGGGTTCGGTTTGAAGTCACCGCCAAACGGAATCGCCTCACGCCGCTTCACATCCTCCGGCGATTCATTCGCGGCGAAAGCAGTGACGGCGAGCAGGAGAGGAAGGAGGATTTTCATGGGCGAGGCTGGAACGCACGAACCATGGCTGGTCTGACAAAGTCCCCCATCGTTCATGGCTGCCGCCACTCGCCCTTCCAAATCGGGCCGTGATCGAGGCCACGTTGGTCGTGGTGCAGGCTGAAGGTCGTTTCCATTTGCTTCTGGAACTGCGCAAACGCGGCTTCATCGCGATGGAAGATGGATTTGGAATCCTCAGCGATGAGATTGGCCTGCCGCAGGGCGAAGTGGAGTTGGATCAAGTTGTCGCCGAACATCTGCAAACGAGCGCGCTGCGTGTCGGTGGCGCATTCGGCGAGGGTGGCGCGGAAGTGCTGCTCCATTGTGGCAAAGAGCGGGGCGTAGATGGTCTTCATGACTTCCTCGTTCACCTCGTAGTTGGCTCCTTTGTAGATGGGCGACTGCGCTTCTTTGTGCGCGGCCATTTTGACATCGAGTTCGTCGTAGAGCGCCCGCATGTGCGGCCAGCCGGGGCCGTAGGCGCGTGCGAGCCAATCGTTGAGCGCGGCGCTGACATCGAGCTGCGGATTCCAGAGCTGTTTGGCGAGCAGGTAATTGATCGGCGCGTTCACGCCCCACGCGCTGGTGCCGACCATGCGGGCTCCCCAGGCTTTGTTTTGCGCAGCGGTGGGGAGTTCTCGCCTCAGAATGTCGAGACTCACCGGCAGTGGCGCGCCGTGGAAGCTGCGCATCCAGGTGGAGTAGTTGTGGTAGAAGAGATGCGGCGTGATCTCGCTCCAGCGCCGCATCACGCCTTCGAACTCGGTGCGATACAGCGGCTTGAGCAAACCGTAGCCGTAGTAGTTCAGCGGTGCCCAGCAGAGGCTCACGTTGTCCTGCAGCTTCGGCGCATTCGCGGGCGGATACTGGTAGTTGTAATACACAAAGCCGCCCAGCCTGCGCCCGGGTCGCTCGCGGGCGATGATCTCGCCGACGCGTTGGTAAAACATCAGCATCGCGCGTGCGTGGCTCGGTTTGCCGTGCGGATCGGTGTCGAGCAGCGGCTTGCAGCGGTCACAGGTGCAGAAGCCGCCGCCGTCGGTCGGCGAGATGCTCGACATCTCCCGCTTCGGGTTGCGGTCCATCGTTTCGATGACGCGCTGGGCGAACAGCTCGACCAAACCGGGCGCGGTGGTGCAGAAGAAGGTCACTTTGCCATTTCGCTCAAAGTTGCCGCTCGATGGCTTCCACTCAGGATGCTCCACGAAGTCGGCGGGCTTCAAATAGTCATCCCACGAATGCCCGTAGCCGGTGACGAAGGGATGCAGGCCGTTCGTGAGTCGCTGATGCTTCATCCAGTCGAGCACTGGAACGTAACGCGAGGTGATCTCGCGATCACTTTCGCCGAGATAGGCCACCGAACGCACCGCAAAGCCCGGTTGGCCGCGAATGGGCTCCTTCAGCTCAAAGCGAAGCGCGTTCTGCTTTCGCACATCCTCGCCGAGCGGACCCGGAAACAGCCAGCGCACACCGAGAAAACGCTCCGCAAACTCGCACACGCCCCAAAGCGTCCCATGACTCGGAACGGCCCAAAGTCCCTCTGGCGCGTTTTCATTGCCTGCGATGATCAAATCGCCTTTTTCGGCCCGAATGACGAAACCATCGTGTGGCAACGAGTTGTCCGAAATGAGCCGGATGGCCGGTTTAGCGGTGTTTTCGCTCACGACGGCCATTTCTTCGCCTGTGGCCGTCGAAACGAGCCTTTGAAGCTCTTTGGCAGCCCACTTCGTCGTCTCCGAGGCATCCGCGGCGTGATGGATGACACGTTCACTTTGCGCCTGAAGCATCATCGGCAAACCAAAGACGAGCGCGAATCGAAGAGCGTGCGTGAACATGCCCGTCACAGGATTTCCCGGATGGGCTGGCCGATATCGACGAGATACTGTGGGCGGCCGGTCGTGTCGGTGAGGGTGACGTTGCGGGCGTCGATGCCGAGGTGGTGATAGAGCGTGGCGATCACGTCCTGATAATGCACGGGCCGGTCGGTGGCCTCGGCGGCGTGCTTGTCGGTGGCACCGATGACCTGGCCGGTCTTCAATCCACCGCCGGCCATGATGCCCATCGCCACTTTCGGCCAGTGATCGCGTCCGGCTTTGTCGTTGATCTTTGGCGTGCGGCCAAACTCGCCCCACACGATGATCATGACGTCATCCAGCATGCCGCGCTGCTCCAGATCGGCGACGAGCGTGTCGAGCGCGTGATCCACCAGCGGGCCGAGATAGCGCATGGCGGAAAAGTTGCGCGAGTGCGTGTCGAAGTCGCTGATGGAGATGCTCACACAGCGCACACCGGCCTCGATGAGCCTGCGAGCGAGCAGGAACTTCTGCCCGCACTTCGGGTCCTCCATGGACTGAAAGGCATCGGCGGGCTTGCGCACGTCTGGTGTGTAGCGGGCGAGCACGCGCGGGTCTTCTTTGGAAAGATCCATCGCCTCGGCGAACCGGCCGGAGGTGAGAATGCCGAGCGAGAGCTGTGTGAACTCATCCAGCGCCTGCATCGAGCCGGTGTGATCCATGTCACGCCGCAGCACATCCAGCTCCCGAAGCAGCCCGACGCGATCGTGCAAGCGGCCCACGGTGAGTCCTTCATGCAGCGACAGCCGGAGCTGATGACCATCGCCACGCCGCGCCAGCTCGTTCTTCATGCCTTCCTCGAGGCCGCGATGAAACAGATGCGAAATGTCCGGCCTGAAGGGCGAACTCGCCGCGCCGAGGAATCCCGGTCGCGCGCTGTTGCGCACCAGCGGCCGGCCTTGCATGAGATCGACAAAAGTCGGCGCGCTGTCCTGCGGCGTTGTCATCAGACGGCTCAGAGCGCAGCCCATCGCCGGTCGTCCACCGATGAAGGCCAGATCTTTGTCGCTGAAGCCCGACTGGCACTGAAACGCGTCGTGATTCCCCATCGCGCCCGTGAGCGAGCGAAGGAAAACATATTTGTCAGCTCGCGCTGCCAGCCGCGGCAGCAACTCCGTCAGATGCAGCCCCGGAATGCGTGTGCGCAGCGATTTGAACTCGCCACGAATCTCCTGCGGCGCATCCGGCTTCGGATCGATGAGGTCCATCTGCGGCGGACCGCCGTCGAGATGCACATTGATCACCGCCTTATGCGAAGAACGAATCCCCGCCGCAGCCTCCGCCCTCAGCAGCGATGGCAAAGCCAACCCGCCACAACCGAGCGCACCCGCGCGCAAGAAACTGCGGCGTGCAAGAGGTGCAGGTTGGCGGATGAAGGTGAGCATGAGCGCCTGGAACCTACGCCACTGCGCATGGGTGGCTTTCTCCGCACTCGATCAACGATTCACCAACGGCACGCTGCGGGCTGGCGGGGACACGCGGCCCTCGCGGTCCACGGAGCGGATTTCGACAACATATGTCGCGCCGATGAGAAGCTGGCGGCCGAGATCGAGTTTCGTGCCTTCGACACGGATCGGGGTGTGCGGGAGGATTTCGGTGTCGTCATAGCCCGCGGCTTTTTGGATGAGCACGGGCGTGACCTCATGTGCGGCGACGGCGCTGCTCCAAGTCAGCGTGCCTTTGATGAAGGCGATGTCTTTTGGCGATGCGAGGCTGTCGGCGACAGTGGGCGATGCTCTCAATGAGACGCGCCAGGCGTCGATGCGCTTGTTCGCGGGCGAGATGATGAGGAGCGAGTGTTTGCCGGTGATGGTCATGCCCGCATTGCCGCCGCTTTGGCTGGAAAGCACGTGCGCGGCGCTCCAGGCGCGGCCATTGCCGTCGGTGGAGAGGTAGAGGCGGCAGTGGTTCTTCGTGTGCGCGCTGAGCAACGCGAGCACGCCGCTCGGAAGGAGCTGCAAGGTGGGCAATTTGCCCGCGATGGGCAGTTTTTGCGGCGTGGACCATGTTTGGCCGTGATCCGTCGATCTCACGCTCACGAGCGATGACTTCGCGCTGCTGCCGGTGCGCACGACGGCGAGCCAATCGCCGTTTTGAGTCGGTGAAACGGTCGTTTCGAGCCACGGCGTCGTCACCGGCGCTCCGGCCTTCACCATCGCGGCAGCGGTCGTGATGCTGGAGAGCACCGACCAGCGCCTGCCGCGATCTTTGGACTGCAACAGCAGCGCGTGATTGCCGCTTTTGCCCCAGGCATACGCGGGCATGAAGAGCGTGCCGCCTTCATCCTCAAAGACATGCGGCAGCGGCCTCGCGATGATGCCAAACTCCGCCGGGCACTCGATCACCATCGGCTCCTTGTGCCAGTTAAGGCCGCCATCGGTGGAGAGCCCGAGTAGGTAGGCATCGGCAGGCACATCCTTCGCAGTCAATTCGCCGCGCTTTTTCGGATCTGGTGCCCAATTAAGCCCGATGGCGATCAAATGGCCGTTTCGCAATCGATCAGCCCACACATCGACCGTTTTGCCGAGAGGCCAGTCATCGGGCTGCGCCTGCCACGTCGCACCGCCGTCTTCAGAAACACTCGCGCCTGCTCCACCGCTGCCGCCGAAGTCATCCGGATGGTTCGGGAAGAGCACGAGCAGCCGCTTTCCCGCCTGCACGACCTGCCCCGCGCCGGTGATGCCCTCGCGCTCGGTCACGGGCACGCGGGGCTGCACGAGCACCTCCGCAGCCTCAAGATGCCCCAAAGCAGCGGCGACGAGCAAAATGCGTTTCATAACCACAAAGAACGACCGTCTGGCTGGATGATCTATCATTTGCAGAACCTCGCGCCTGCCGCTCTCTTGCCCTGCTCTTTCGTGGAAGCTCCGACATGAATTCCAAACCTCTTTTTTGCCTCTCTGCGCTCTTCCTGGCCTCCTGCACTGTGGGGCCCAATTTTGCGCTACCGGATCTCGTGATGCCCTCGAAATGGAAGAGCGGCAAAACGGCCAGTGTGAGTGATCTACCGATGCCGGGTGAATGGTGGCGGCTGTATGGATCGAGCGAGCTGAATCGCCTCGTGGAGCAATCGCTGGCGGGCAATCAAGAACTCCGTGGCGCATTGGCACGCGTGGAGACGGCGCGGGCGCTCATCGGCGTGCAACAGGCGGATTGGTTTCCGCAGTTGAGCATGAACACAGGGATGAACTACGAACGGCTCTCGCAGACTTCCTTTGGCGCGAATTTGCCGCCGGGCATCCAGCTTCCCTCGATCCAGCGGCGGCGTTTCCAGAACCTCTTCGAGATGGGCTGGGAAATTGATCTTTGGGGTCGCGTGAGACGCGGCGTGGAAGGGGCAAAAGCGAGTGAAGCAGCCGCCGCGGAGATGCTGGCGGCGCAGCGGCTGAGCCTGGCCGCAGAGGTGGCGCGGTTATACTTCCTCGCGCACTCCTTGGAAAAGCAGATCGTGGTGGTGAATGAGACGCTCGAATGGCGACAGGAGGCGATGAAGCTTCAAGAATCCCGCTTCAAAGGTGGGCTGGCGAACGAAATGGATGTCTCGCGTGCTCGCACGGAGCTGGAACTGGCTCGCAATGATCTGGCCTCGCTCGAAAGGCAGCGTGGCAATGCGGAGAATGCCCTCGCGGTCGTGTGCGGGCAGATTCCGAGCACCTTCCGCATCGCCCGCAGCGCGGCTTTGACCTCACCGCCGCGTGTGCCGGGTGGCATGCCTTCCACACTGCTGCAACGGCGGCCGGACATCCGTGCGGCGGAGCAAAAGATGCGTGAGGCGAATGCGCAGATCGGTGTGGCGCAGGCCTCGTTTTTCCCCGCGTTCAAGATCGGCGGCACGGGCGGCTTGGAGAGCATCGGCACGGTGGACTTTCTCGATGCGAAGAGCCGTACGCTCACCATCGGGCCGAGCATGACGCTGCCCATTTTCCAAGGCGGCAAGCTCAAGGCTAATCTCGCGGCGAGCAAGGCACGCTACGACGAGACGCTGGCGGCGTATCGCCAGAGCATTCTCACCGTCATTCGAGAGGTGGAGGACAGCATGCTCGATGCTCAAGGATATGCACGGCAGTCCGCCGCGCTGAATGCGGCCATCGCGGCGGCGCAGGAAACGCAGCGCCTCGCCGAGTTGCGCTATCAAAAAGGGCTCGCGAGCTATTTCGAGGTCGTGGATGCCAATCGCACGGTTTTGAATGCCAAACTGCTCGCCGCGCAAATCGACGGCCAAAGGCTCGTGGCGAGCGTGGCGATGCTGAAAGCACTCGGAGGCGGTTGGAAGTGATTTTATGAGAGTTGGAGGCCAGCCTTACCGCACCGTTTGGATGCCGCGAGACGGCATCGTGACCATCATTGATCAGCGGAAGCTGCCGTGGGCGTTTGAGTGCCTCGATTTGAAAAGCTGCGCGGAAGTGGCGGAGGCTATTCGAGACATGGCGGTGCGTGGCGCGGGATGCATCGGCGCGACGGCAGGCTATGGCATGGCTCTGGCGACAAGCGAGGTGGAGTCGTGGGAGAGCTTGGAAGCGCTCGCAGCGCATCTCATCGCCACGCGACCGACGGCGGTGAATCTGGCGTGGGCGGTGAATCGGCAATTGAAAGCATTGAAAGAGCTTCCGCGTGAATCGTGGGCTTCGGTGGCAAAGGCGGAAGCTGAAAAGATCGCGGATGAGGATGTGGCAGCATGCGAGCAGATCGGTCAGCATGGCTTGAAACTGATGCGGGAAATCGCGTCGCGTAAGTATGATGGCGTGGTGAATGTGCTCACGCATTGTAACGCGGGCTGGCTGGCCTTTGTGGATCATGGTTCGGCCACGGCACCGGTTTACGCGGCGCATGCAGCGGGGCTCAAAGTGCATGTGTGGGTGGATGAGACGCGGCCTCGCAGCCAGGGCGCACGACTGACGGCGTGGGAACTCGCTCAGGCCGGTGTGCCTCACACCGTGATTCCGGACAACACGGGCGGTCATCTCATGCAGCACGGCCTGGTGGACCTCGTGATCACCGGCGCTGATCGTGTGACGCGGCGCGGCGATGCGGCGAACAAGATCGGCACCTACCTGAAGGCGCTGGCGGCGCGGGACAATGGCGTGCCGTTTTATGTGGCGCTGCCTTCCTCGACCTTTGATTGGAGCATCACCGATGGCGTGGCGGAGATCGAAATCGAACAGCGCGGCAGCGGTGAGGTGGCCTGGGTGGATGGACCGGATGCGGAGGGCGTGTTGCGAAACTTGCGCATGACGCCGGAAGGATCGCCGGTGGCGAATTACGGCTTTGATGTCACGCCGTCACGCTTGGTGACGGGCCTGATCACGGAACGCGGTGTGTTTCCGGCGGAGGAAGCAGCGCTAGTGGCTGCTTTCAGCGACGGCGCACGGCTTTCCTCGCCGTGGTGACGCGGGCTTTGACCTTGCGAGTGCGGGGAAGGACAGGCGCGGCAGGTTTCGCCTCGCCAGCAGCGGCTTCGCGGAGCAAGCGCAGCTCTTTTTCGACCTCAGCGAGGCGGCGGGAGGTGGCTTCGAGCTTCCGCACGACGAGACGCGCGACGAATTCGTAGAGCGAGGCGTGGAAATCGGGGTCTTCCTCACGCGGATGGATGTCCTGGAGGAATTTCTGGTCCACGGCGAGGCACACGGCCTTGTTGGAGGCGATGACGGAGGCGAGGCGCTTGTCCTGGTTCACCAGCGCTAACTCGCCAAAGACCTCGCCGGAGCGGGCGATGGCGGCGACGCGTTTATCGCCGACGCGGACTTCGAGCTCGCCACTGAGGAGGATGTAGATGCGGGAATCAATGCTGCCTTCTTTGATGATGACATCTCCTGGCTCGCACTGGAGGAGGCTGGAGGAGTTGAGGACCTCATCGAGCTGCTCCTCGTTAAAGCTGGCCAAGGCGGGCACCGTCTTCACAGGTGATCCCTGCTTGGAGTCATGGATGTAGGCGAATTCTTTCATCGGTGATTTACTGATTCTGTCAGGAACTGGTCACGCCCGACAAGGAAAAGTTGTTCTCATTTTCAACCTCTCTTCAATGTTGGGGTGTTTGTTATCTATGAGGCCTCTGTGCGCTGATCTTTTCATTATTCGACAATAACAAGCGCCGCCTTACCTATAGCCGTTCTGAGTCCACCCTCAGCACCCACAACAGGAGCGGGCGCTTCGGAGTTAACAGAACGACTGCGCAAGAAAGCTGCTAACTCTGAAGCCTTGATGGCATAATTTACATTTTGCGGTATTACGCCCTTCGTCTGAATCATAAACTTTGAGTTGAGCGTCTCCACCACAACACCTACGAGATTTCCATTGTAGTCACAAAGTGGCCCGCCTGAGTTTCCGGGCTGAATTGCAGCGTCAATCTGGAACTTTGTATCATCGTTTTCCAAGCCTTTGGTGCCAGAAATGACTCCTTTGGTTACTTTGGGGTCCAATCCTTGAACATCTGGATTGGGAAAACCGATAGCAAACACATCGGTGCCCGCCTCAACATCTTGGTCCTTCAGCGCAAAGCCTAACACAATTTTGTCGGTCTTTAGAATAGCCAGATCCGCCGTCCTTCCTGTGTGGACGATCTTCGCAGGAACCTTCATATCATCCAAAAAAACATAAACCTTGTTCGCAGCATCGACTACATGAGCGTTGGTAACGAAGTAGCCTTCATGGCCGACAAAAAATCCCGACCCGGTTTTTTTTGCGGCCCGGATGCACTCAGGTATTGGATTGGTCCCGTGCTTTGGCGATGGCTCACTAGTAATTGAAGGTCTGTTGTTGGGTGGCGGAGAATGCGCCGCATCATACGCTGGCCAGAAAGCCGCTGGCGGCTGCAAATCCTTCCGGGCTTCGTCAAATTGTGTGCCGATTTCCTGCAGCGACAACTCGCGCGCTATCTCGATGCCCTTCGTAATATTTCTCGGAGTAAAAACAAGGCGCGTGAGCTGCATGCCCTTCAAAGGTGACAGATCCGTGACGGGCGTCTCGGCGATGTGGAGACGCTGCAGGGCGGTGCCAGCGAGCGGGGTGAGATTTTTCACCTTCGTGCGATGCAGGGTGAGGCTGACGAGCGGCACCGTCTTCAGCGCGGAGATGTCTTCCACCGGGCAGCCGGTGAGCCAGAGCATCTGGACGGGGCTTTTGGCGATGCCGGTGATATCGCCAATGGGGCACTCAATGGCATTCAATTCGATGAGCGGCATGCCTTCGAGGGCGCTGAGATCACGCACGGGCGTGCGGCTGAGATAGAGCTTTTCCAGCGGCATGCCACGAATGGGCGAGAGGTCCTGCACCTGGGTGTTTTCGAGGTAGAGTTCGACGAGCTTTTTACCCTGAAGCGGCCTCAAATCGGTGATCGGTGTGTCGCTGAGGTCGAGGGCGAGAGGCTCGATGTGCTGCAAAAACTTCACGTTGGTGATTTTGGCTCCGCGGAGGCTCAGGGCCATGACTTTGCCCTCCTGGATGTTGAACTCGCCATTCCCCTCGTAGCCTTGATTGTGATACTTCACCTCGGTGTGCATCATCTCAGGCGTCCAGTAGATCTTTTTTGGCTCGTCTTTGACCGGAGCTGGAGCCGCGGCCGGAGCGACCGCCAGTTTTTCGGCAGGGGGTGGCAGCAGAGGAGCCGGTGACGCGACAGGTTTTTCGGCGGCGGGTGCCGGCACGGCGGCCTGCGGCTTGGCGGCCTCATCACCGCACGAGGTCAAAAGGCTGGCGATGAGGGCAAAGGAAAGTGCGTGGTTGGATTTCACGCCCTCGGGCATGCCGGATTTCTCCAGGAGATGCAAGCATGAAATGGGAATCGAAAGCAAAGACGACTGACGCCGTGCTCACTTACTTCCCGGTATCCTCTTTGCGCTCCACTTTGATGGTGGGCACCTTGTCCGTGATCTTCTGCACTAAGTCGGTGATGAAATTGCCATTCATCTCCTTCATGTGGCGCAGTGAGAGACCCACGATGAAAGCGCAGATGAAGAGGCCGATCACGATGGCGGCGGTCATGCAACCGGAGCCGGTGGTATCAGGATACTCGCCGGGCGTGCCACGGCTGTAGGCGCGGCGCACAGGGCTCAGCGGAGCGCGGGCGACGGCTTTTGGCGGTGAGGGCGGTTCGATGATCTGCTTTTCGGGAACGGGCAGAGCCACGACTTTTTTCACCGGCTCGGAGACGGGTGCCTTAGTCTTGATCTGATCTTGGCTCGGAGGCTCACCCGCATAAAAAACGGCCTGCACATCACCGAAGCCGACGCGGTCGCCGTCCTTGAGTTTGGCCTCTTCGACTTCCGCGCCGTTGACGCGGGTGCCATTGCTCGAGCCGAGATCCTGAACAAAAAAATCACTACCGACCTGCTTGATGGTGGCGTGGCGTCCGGAAGAGGAAGCGCAGGTAAGCACGACATCACTTTCCGGGTGACGTCCGATAGAGGTGGTCTCGCTTTCGAGGCGTTGGACCTTGATGGAGTCATCTTCCATGTAAAAAACGACGGCGGCCATAGGAGCGAAAAGGGGGTGGGATGAATGAAAATCGAAGACGGGTGGCAGGGGTTCCACGCGCGGCGCGAAAGAATCTTGGGATTTTCGGGATGCAAGGACGGTGTTCGCGTGTGAAGGTGATTTCCCGCGCCGTTTCTTGTGCGGCAAAATACCGCGTCTGCCTTCCATGAAGCCTTTCATCACCACTTTGGTCCGCTCCCTGGCACTCTGCGCCGCTCTATGGCTGACGGTCGCCCCCCTCACGGCGGCGGATACGGAGGCGGCGGAGGCCACGGCTCTGCGCCTCGTGCCTCAGCAGGAAAAGGACGGCTACGAGTTCCGCTCCGAACTGTGGACGAATGAACTCACGCCGGATGTGGGCCGCGCCGTGCGCCTGCAACTCTTCAAAGGCCATGAGTATGCTTTCTGCATCGCCGTGCCCGAAAAGTCCGGCGTGGCGATCACCGCTGCGGTGCTCGATTTTGAAGGCAAACCGGGCGGTGAACTGCTGCCGGTGAAGGACGGCTGGGGCCTCGTGCTCTTTTACAAGCCGAAGAAGACGGGTCAGTATGTCGTGGCCCTGCGTCAGACGGAAGACGGCAAGAAAAAGAAGATCGCCTGTGCGATGGCCACCGGTTGGAAGTGAGACGAAAAGCGCCCGTGCAATCCATCGGCCTCCAACGGCCCGCAAACATCGCGGCAAGAGGCTTTACCGGTGACGAAGGCATTGCTTTTCACCAAAGGTGTCTCATGTGAAACCAAGCGCCTAGGCTCGCGAACCCGAAGCAGTGCGACTTCACTTCCCCAGCTCAAACACCAGCACGCCCTTTGGCCCGCTGAGCGTGAGCTTTTGATCTTCCACGAGCTTGTCACAAGCCTGGAGAATGCCCAGAAACGCCTGCTCGAAAGCCATGTGCTCCTGAGACCCCGCTCGACGCGTCGAACGAAACGGCGTCGTCCACTTTAGCACACTGCCTTCGAGCGAATAACCGCCGGAAAACATGTTCACACCAGAGCCACCATGCACGCCGCCTTTGCCATCGAATAGAATCGAGGCCTTCACACCGGAAGGAACGGCCTTTTGAGTGCCATCGTCCTTCCAGGACGATAAAGCCCACCCACTATCCTTGGCAGCAAAACAGCCCGCCAACCCCAAAAAAAGGGCGAGTGCCCCGCAGAAGGACGCTCGGCATAAATACGAGGCGTTTTTGGCATTAAGTTTCGTCATGGGTGCCTGATTCAAATGTGGCGAGAGATCGAGCTTGTAGGAATTTTCACGCCGAAAGTCAATCTTCCTCAAGCAAGGTGTCGGCCTTTTCTTCGTTCAAGGCGGCCCATCCTATGAAACGCACCGCTCTTCTCCTCCTCAGTCTCGCCGCCATCACCGCAAGCGCCGATGACAAACTGCTCCTCGCCGTCCCCGGCGCGGTCATTTACGAAAGCAAGCTCGACACGGCCCCCGCTGCGCCTTGGAAAGCCGCCAAGGGCAAATGGGAGCTCGTCGAAGGCGTCACCCGTGGCTCCGAACTCGAAGCCGACAAGCACGGTGCCGTCACCCGCCTGCCGAACAAGCTCCAAAACTTCGTCGTCGAGTATGAATTCAAATTCGCCGGTGCCCGCACCACCAGCCTCTCAATCAATGCCATCAAAGACCATATGGCACGCATCAGCATCACGCCGAAGTCCGTCACCATCCAGAAGGACGACAACGACCACGAAGGCCCGGACAAGGCCACCGTCTTCGCCCGCTTCCCCGCCGAGCTCGGTGAGGGCTGGCACAAAGTCCGCCTCGAAATGGTCGGCGATCTGATGCTTGGCAAAGTCGATGACCTCGTCGCTTGGGGTTCCAGCGATCTCTTCAAGACCGAGAAAGCTGCCCCCGGCTTCACCGTCGGCGGACAGTCTGTCGATTTTCGGAATCTCACCATCCGCGAGGCCGCGCTGAATCCCGAATGGGAATCCGTCAAAGCCACGCTGCCCAAGCCCGGCGAAAAAGTCGCCCCCGCTGCCGCTCCCGGCAAAGGGAAGGGCAAGGGCAAAGGGGCCGCCAAGAAAAAGGCTGAATAATCACCTGCCTGCCGCCTTTCACAAAACCCGCGTCCGCTCACTGCGGCGCGGGTTTCTTCTTGCCCGCAGATCGTGAACCGCGATAAAAGCCCGCCGCATGAGCACCTCGACTGACGACCTCACCAAGACCGACGAATGGTTCCGCACCAAGCTGCACGACACCATCAACTACGGCATCGCCGCCATCACCATCATCGCTGGATGGCTGCTCTCGAATGACAGCATCATCTCCATCCACCACGCCGAGGACGCGGAGAAGAAGGAGGCCGCCATCGTCCTCGCCATCCTGCTGCCGCTCGCCTGGGGCGTGTGGTTCATGCTGCTGCGCAAACTGCACGCTCAACTGCCACCGCACCCCACCATCGTCGCGAGAAAGAACCTGCATCTCATGGCTCTCGGCATGCTGCTGCTCTTCATCGTCATCTGGTGCGTCGTCGCCGATGTCATCACCGTCCCGGCGCAGTTCACGCTGAAGAAGTAAAAGCGGCTCACGGAGGCCGTATGGCTCTCGTGCCACTTCGCATCACCAGCTTCGCTCTCACCTTCATCGCCACCTCCGCGATGGCGGTGGACTATGCGAAGGACATCAAGCCGCTGCTCAAAGAGCGCTGCTATGCCTGCCATGGGGCTTTGAAGCAAAAAGCTGGCCTCCGCCTCGATACCGTCGCGCTGCTGAAAACCGGTGGCGACAACGGCGATGCCACCAAGCACCTGCTCGACCGCCTCACCACCACCGACAAAGCTGACCGCATGCCGCCCGAAGGCGAAGGCGCGATGTTCAATGCCGAGCAGGTTGCCAAAGTGCGTGAATGGATCACCGCCGGCGCTCCCGGCCTCACCGAGGAACAACCCGAGGCCGATCCGCGAGCCCACTGGGCCTATCAGGCGCCAAAAAGCTCTCGCCAGAGCATCGATGCCCTCCATGCCGAGCACCTCGCCTCGAAGCAGCTCAAACCCCAACCAGCCGCATCTCATGATGTCTGGCTTCGCCGTGTCCATTTCGATCTCACCGGCCTCCCACCCGATTTATCCAAGCCGTCCGATCTGTCCGATCAGGCCTTGGTAGATCGTCTCCTCTCCTCGCCGCAGTTCGGCGAGCGCTGGGCACGCCACTTCATGGACATCTGGCGCTACTGCGATTGGTATGGCCTCGGTGCCCAGCTCCGCCATTCACAAAAGCATCTCTGGCACTGGCGTGACTGGATCATCGAAAGCCTCAATGCCGACAAAGGCTACGACCGCATGATCATCGAGCAGCTCGCCGCCGATGAGCTCGCGCCGGAGGATCGCTCCACGCTGCGTGCCACCGGCTTCCTCGCCCGCAGTTACTACCTCTTCAACCGCACCACCTGGCTCGATGAGACCATCGAGCACACATCCCGCGCCTTCCTCGGCCTCACGATGCAGTGCGTGAAGTGCCACGATCACAAATACGACCCCATCGACCAGGCCGACTACTACCGCCTCCGCGCCGCTTTCGAGCCGCTGCATGTGCGCCTCGATCCGCTACCCGGCGTCATCGACCTCGAAAAGAACGGCCTGCCACGCGTCTTCGACCTCCATCTGGATCGCCCCACCTTCCGCCACATCCGCGGCGATGAGAAGAACGAGGACAAATCCAAGCTCATGACTCCCGGCATCCCCGGCGTGCTCGAATTCGCCGCCTTTACCCCAAAAAGCATCGCGCTGCCGAAAACCATCTCGCAGCCCTTTTTGCAGCCCTTCGTGCTTCAAGACCATCTCGCCGCCGCTGAGGCCGAAATCGCCGCATGGCAAAAACAACTCCCCAGCAAGCCCAAAGCCTCTCCAGCCATCACCAAGCCTCAAACCATCCTCCGCGATGATTTCGCCAAGCCTCGCCCCGAGGTGTGGAAAACCGTCTCCGGCACGTGGAAGCATGAAAACGGCTCCCTGCGCCAGTCCGAAGTCGGCATGACGCGTCGCCTAATGAAGCTAACCACGCCGCCACCAACCGATTTCGATGCGAAGATCAGCTTCACCATTCGCGGCGGACAAAAATGGAAGTCCGTCGGCCTCGTCTTCGATCTCGCGGAGCATAGCGATGTGCTCGTTTACCTGAGCGCTGTGCAGGGCGGCTCGAAGGTGCAGATCGCTCCCGGCGAAAACGGCCAGGCCAGCTATCCCGCCGGAGGCAACCAGGCGCTACCGGTGAGGGAAAACGAACGCCACGCGCTCCAAGTCCGTGCTCACGGCCAGCAGCTCCAGGTCAGCGTCGATGGCAAACAAGTCATCGCCTACACGCTGACGAAGCCACGCCTTCCCGGCACGCTCGCGCTCGCCGCCTTCGATGCCGAGGTCGAGTTTCACAGCTTCGAGCTGCAAGCTTTGCCCGCCTCGTCGAACACGCCCGTCCTCGAAAAACAACTCGCTGCGGCCAAAATGAAGCCTGCCATGCTTCGCGCCGCCTTCGCCGCCGAAAGCAAAAAGGGCGACCAAGCCCTCGCCAAGGCCGCTGCGCTTGCCGAAGCCCAATTCAAGCTCGCCAAAGCCGAAGCTGATCTCGCCGCGCTCGATGCCAAGGCAGACGCCAAGAAGCTCAAAGCCGCTCAAACCGCCGTCGAAGCCGCGCAAAAGAAACTCAAGGAGCCCGGCGAGACCTACACGCCCCTTTTGGCCTCGCTCAAAGCCCAGGAAGGCCCCGATGATCCGAACAACGCCAAGGTCCAAACCTACCCCACCACCAGCACCGGCCGCCGACTCGCCTTCGCGCAATGGATCGCCGACAATCGCAACCCGCTCACTGCCCGCGTGCTCGTCAATCAAGTCTGGACGCGCCTCACCGGCTCCAGCTTCGTGCCCGACGTGAGCGACTTCGGCCTGCGGGCACCTGCACCGCTTCAACAGGACATCCTCGATACCCTCTCCGCTGGCTTCATGGAAAATGGCTGGAGCCTCAAATGGCTCCTCAAGCAGATCGTCCTCAGCGATTTGTATCGCCGCAGCTCCAGCAATGCCGCCGCCGATGCTCACACACTCGCCACCGATCCCGACAACACCTTCCTCTGGCGCATGAACCCGCGCCGTCTCGAATCCCAATCCGTCCGCGATGCCCTGCTCGCTCTCGGTGGCAAACTCGATCTCACCCTCGGCGGCCCCAGCCTCGATCCCGACAAGGCTGAAAGTCTCCCGCGACGCAGCCTCTACTTCATCCAGACGCCCGACACCGAGCACCGCTTCCTCGGTGCCTTCGACAACGCCAACGTCCTCGAATGCTACCGTCGCAATGAAAGCGTCGTTCCGCAGCAGGCCCTCGCCTTGACCAACAGCCAGCTCAGCCGCGCCACCGCCGATGCCTTGGCCTCCAAGCTCGCCCCGCTCTCTCCCACCGACTTCATCCGCCGCAGCTTCCTCACCATTCTCAACCGCACCCCCACGGACAAAGAGCAGCAAGTCAGCCTCGAAGCCTTCGCTTCACTCAAAAACAACCGTCCGCTCTTCTTGCAGGCCCTGTTGAACCACAACGACTTCGTCACGCTGCGGTGATCACCTCACCTCCAGCCGCACGAAACGGCGGCCGGTGGTGCCCATGGGGATGGTGGCTTTGATGACTTGCTGGGTGCCGTTGTCGGTGAGGATTTGCTCGGTGGTGTCGGCGTAGTTCCAGTCGGTGCCGTTGAGGGTTTCGGTCCAGGGGACGGCGAACCAGATGTCGTTCACGGACTGGGAGCCGCGAGTGTAGGTGAATTCGATGTTGCTGCCGTTGAGGGTGAACTGGGTGCCGGGGATGGCATCAGCGAGGGTAGGGTTGAGGCCGTAGGCGTATTCGAGGTAGTTGGTGGTGCCGTCGGTGTCGGGATCGGCGGAGTCTGCGGCGCTGCCGGTGTTGGCGAAGGTGCCGAACCACGTTTGACGCCAGGTTTCGATGCCGCTGAAGGGCAGTCCCTCGCCAGTGAGCATGACGTTGAAGCTGGGGAGGCTGGTATCGTCACTGAGGACGTGCAGCGCGGCCGTTCGGAGGCCTGCGGCGCTGGGCGTGAAGGTGATGCTGAAGCTCTGCGTGGCTCCGGGGGCGAGCGTGAAGCCTGCACTGCTGCTGAGGGCGAAGTCGGCAGCATTCGCGCCGTCCTGGGTGATGCTGGTGACGGTGAGCGTGGCGCTGCCATTGTTGCGGACGGTGAAGGTCTTCGCGGGAGCGGAGGTGGTGATGGTGGTGGCATCAAACGTGACGCTGGCGGTGTTGTTGATGAGCACATGCGTGGTCGGTTGCTCGATGCTGATGCTGGCGGTGCCGAGGTCGAAGTAGGCGTATTCGAGGTTCTTGTTCTGGGCGTCGTAGAAGGAGACACCGGTCTGGGTGCCGACGGTGACGAAGGAACCCGTGTCTCCGGCGTGGCTGGAGAGGGTGTAAGTGAGCCAAGTGCCGCTGCCATCGGCGGCGGTGCTGCGGGTGAGTTTTAACATGCCGTTGTCGATTCCTTGAGGATCGTCGAACCAGGTGAAAGCGGGTTTGCCTCCGGCGAATCCGACGCTGATCTGCGTACTGGAGATGCTGCCGATGGTGGTGAGCGTCCAGGTGCCGCTGCCATCGGCGGCGCCATTGATGGCGATGCGTGCGAGGGTGCCGTCGGTGTCGAGAAAGGTGAAGAGCACGGCGGGCTTGCCCTCAATGACGAGCAACTCGGGATCGTAGATGTAGGTGTCGAGATCTGAATCGCTGAAGATCGTGCTGGTGGTCCAGGTGCCTGTCAGATCGGCGGCGGTGTTGCGGGTGAATCGCACCTCGCCCGTGGCATTATCGATGAAGGCAAACGCGGCGCTTCCGCTGACTTCGGTGAGGGCGGTGAGCTGGGTGCTGATGGCTCCCGTGCTGAAGGTGGTCCATGTGCCAGTGGCGTTGGCAGCGGAGTTTCGCGTCACCTGGATGATGTTCGTGTTGTTCCGGGAGAGGATGCTGGGATGCCCGCCGATGATGCTGAGGCTGGCGAAGCTGAAAGTGCCTGCCTGCGGTGTGCTGGTGATCCATGCGCCGCTGCCATCCGTGCTCGCATTCAGGCTGAAGCGCACGTCGGCATTCACTCCGTCCACATAACTGATCGCGGGCCTGCCATCGACCTCCGCGAGCGTGGCGGAAGAGCTGAAGGTGGCAAAGGCAGGCGTCTGGCTGCTCCACGCGCCGAGTCCATCCGTGGTGGAGGCGGCGGCAAACTTGAGCCGCTCATTCCAGGTGTCTTGATAGACCGCCATGGGCTTCCCCGCGATGACAGCGTGCATCGAACTCGATCCCACACGCCCTGTGTTGGCCGCATTGTCCACAGTGGCGAGCGTCCATGCGCCGCTGCCATCAGCGAGTGCGTTCTTTGCCCACATCAAATCAAAGCCACTCGCGTAGTAGTAGCCGATGGCGGGCACGCCGTTCACGATGGCGAGCGAGACAAAAGCTCCCGTGGTGCCAACGGTGGCGACCGAAGCGACGGTCCATGCGCCGGTGCCATCGGCCGCCGCATTGCGGGCGTAGCGGAGGTCCGCACCGGTTTCATAGCGGTAGGCGATGGCCGGTTTGCCATCGACGACGAGCAGCGAGGTGTAGGTGCCGGTGCTGCCCGTGGCATCCACGGTGGTGAGCGTCCAGGTGCCGCTGCCGTCTGCCGAGCTATTGCTGGCGTAGCGCAGATCGTTGTTCGCGTCATCGTAGCAACTGATCGCGGGGCGACCATCCACTTCGGCGAGTGAGGCATACCGTCCGGCATCACTACCAGCCTCGACATTGCTCGTGGTCCAGGCACCAAGGCCATCCGCCGTGGCGCAGCGGGCATAACGCAAATCGCCGATTTAGTAGCCGCCTTCGCCGAGATTGACGTAGTTCGTGTGCGTGCGGTAAGCGATCGCCGGTTTGCCATTCACGATGGCGAGCGAGACAGTGTCATCGGAACCCTGCGTATCCACGGTGACATACGTCCACGCACCACTGCCATCCGCCGTGCTACACCGAGCGTATTTGATCCCATCCTCATAAAAAGCGACCGCCGGATTCCCCGCCACGATCTCCAGCGAGGCGGGCGAGGCGCTCGACGCATTTCCCTGATCCAGTTGGATCACCGTCCATGGACCGCTGCCATCCGCCGTGCTGCTGCGAGCAAACATGACGCTATAATTGGAGGAAAAAACCACCGCCGGATTCCCCGCCACGATGCGCAGTGCATGCGAATCCGCCGTGCCCATGGTGCCGACATCCGAGGCGATCTTCGTCTTCACCCACGACCCGCTGCCGTCGGCGGCCGTGTTGCGAGAGAAGACGAGGTGTGACTTCACAAAGTCCCGGTAGATCATCGCAGGATTTCCCGCCACAACGGCCAGAGCCGTGTTTTGCCCCACCCGCCCACCGGATCCGGTATCGACCGTTTGATTCGTGATTGTCTGTGCGGTGGCAGAGGTGGCGAGGAGCAAGGCGAGGAGAGCTTTTTTCATGCGAGGAACGAAGTGGGTTCATCGCAAGCAGCCCCGGAGGAGGTGTGCGGGTTACAAAAAAGCCGGGCCAGAAAATTGAGTGTGGATTTGTAACCTGCGATTCCGCGCGGGGCAGTTCACGGTGCCATGAAATACCTCTCTTCTTCATTCTATCGTCACAGTGTGCGTGTCGTCGCCTTCTATGCGTCGCTCGTGTCCGCCCACGCCGCCCCCATCGTGCAGCAGGCTTATGTCAAAGCGCCGAACTCAGATGCCGCGGATCGGCTCGGCAGTTCGGTGGCCATCTTTGGCAATACGATGGTCGTCGGCGCACCCGATGAAGATGGCAGCGGTGCAGGAGCGAATCCGCCTGCGGATGATCTGCTCACGGACTCCGGCGCGGCCTATGTCTATGTGCGGAATGGCAGTGGCGTGTGGACCTTTCAGGCATACCTGAAGGCGTCCAATCCTGATACGAATGATGCGTTTGGGAGTGCGGTAGCGATCTACGGCGACACGATCGTGGTGGGGGCCCGCACAGAAAATGGCAGCGGCACGGGAGTGAATCCCGCACCGGACAATCTGGCCACCTTTGCGGGTGCGGCGTATGTCTTCACACGCAGCGGCACCACCTGGAGCCAGCAGGCCTATTTGAAAGCGTCGAACTCTGGTGCTTTCGATTTCTTTGGCACCTCAGTGGCAGTCACTGAGGATACCATCATCGTCGGCGCGAGCGGTGAAGACGGCAGCGGCACGGGCGTGAATCCTGCCTTGGACGATTCCGCGAGCGCGGCAGGTGCCGCCTAAGTTTTCACCCGCAGCGGCAGCGTGTGGAGCCATCAGGCCTACCTGAAAGCCTCCAACACAGGTGCGGATGACGGGTTTGGCCTCAGCGTGGGGCTTTCTGGGGACACGGTGATCGTGGGTGCTTACGGCGAAGACGGCAGCGGTATGGGTATCAATCCCGCCTCCGATGAACTCGCTACGGGTGCCGGCGCGGCCTACGTCTTCACCCGCAGTGGTAGCACCTGGAGCCAGCAGGCCTATTTGAATGCTGCCAACTCGGGTGCAGGCGATTCCTTTGGCCGCTCAGTGGCCGCTTTCGGCGAAATGGTGGCCGTCGGTGCAACGGCGGAGGATGGCAGCGGCACAGGTGTGAATCCAGCGTCCGACGATCTCGCGCTCAGCAGCGGCGCTGTCTATGCGTTCATCCGCAGCGGCACCACATGGACGCAGCAGTCGTATATCAAGGCATCAAACGCGGCAGGCTTCGACAGCTTTGGCGACGCAGTGAGCCTCTCCGGCAACGTGCTCGTCGTGGGTGCCACCGGTGAGGACGGGATCAATACGGGTGTGAATCCTGCCGATAGCAACGGGCTCAGCTCGGCGGGCGCAGCCTATGTGTTTCTGCACAGTGGCTCCACTTGGTCACAGACCGCCTACCTGAAAGCCTCGCAGGTCAGCAACTCGGACGCTTTTGGCGCAGCCGTCGCCGCAGCGGGAGACAGCGTGGTCGTGAGCGCCTACAATGAAGATGGGAATGGCAATGGCGTGAACCCCACCGTGGATGAACTCGCGACCGACGCGGGTGCGGCCTATGTATTCAGTGGAATCGACACCCCTGAGATCGCCGTCTCGCAAAACAGCACCGACATCCCAAACGCGGGCAGCAAAAGCTTCGGCAACGTGCTGCAAGGCAACACCGCCGACCTCACCTTCACCATCAGCAACAGCGGTGCGGCTGATCTCACGCTCAGTGGAGCGCCCCTCGTCGCCGTGAGTGGCCCTGACGCCGCTGCCTTCACCGTCACCAGCCAGCCCACCTCACCCGTCGCCGCCGCAGGCAGCACGACGTTCACCGTTCACTTCACCGCCACCACGGCAGGCACACGCAGCGCCCTGCTCACGATTCTGAATGAGGATGTCAGTGAGAGCATCTTCCGCATCCAGCTCTCCGCCGACGTGCTGCCGCCAGACATCGCCATCTCGCAGCAGGGACTGAACATTCCGAATGGAGGCAGCCAGCAACTCGATCCAGTCAGTGTGGGATTTTCCTCCAGCATGACCATCGACATCACCAACACCGGCGCGGCTCCTCTGCTGCTCACCGGCTCGCCAGCGGTCAGTATCTCCGGTCCGGATGCCGCCAGTTTCTCGATCTTGGCGCAACCCAACACTACGTTGCCTGCGGGTGTCACCCTGAATTTCACCCTGCGCTTCACGCCTCTCGACGGCGCAGTAAAAAATGCGCTGCTCACTATCGCCAGCAACGATGCCGACGAGAGCCCCTACCAAATCTCCATCAGCGGCCAAGCCCTACCGCCTGAGATTCAGGTGACCCAAGGCAGCAACAACCTCGGCGAAGGCTGCGACTTTGGCGGCGTCATCCTCGGCAACACAATTGAGAAGGAGTTTACCATCACCAATGTTGGTGGCGCCACGCTCAACCTTACCGGCTCACCCCTCATCAGCCTCTCCGGGCCAAACGCCAATTCGTTCTCCATTGATCAACCCGGCACTGCCGCTCTGCCACCGGGCGGAGAGACGACCTTCACCGTTTCCTTTACCCCCGGCTCCCTCGGCACCAAGAACGCTGGCCTCACCATCCTTTCCAACGATGGAAGTGGCCACAGCTCCGAATTCATCTCCATCCAGGGCACCGCGCTCAACTTCACCAACGACACCGATGGCGACGGCCTCAACGACGGCTCCGAGCTGCAAATGGCCGCGCTCGGCTTTAACTGGAACCAAAATCAGACTGCGCTCGTGAACACGCTCATGAGCAACGCCGCGAATGCCGGCCTCTACACCACCTCCCAGGTGCAGGCGCTGAATGTCGGCACGCCGCTCATCCAAAAGAATGCCACCACGGGAGCCTTCACGCTCACCCTCGGCCTCGAAAAGAGCACGAACCTCACCAGCTTCACCGCCCTCCCCATGACCGCCCCGCAGTGCATCATCAATGGCCAGGGCAAGCTGGAGTTCCAGTTCACCGTGCCCGGCAACACCGCCTTCTTCCGCGTGCAGGCACAATAACCCGGACTGCGGCAGCCTGCTGCCGCTCGCGGGAGCCAGCCCTGCT
>JBILVU010000100.1:0-20727 GCA_044370285.1 Prosthecobacter sp. | reverse complement strand
TCACCCCGGTCGCAGGTGCTGATGATGCGTTGACGGAGATCAAGGGAAAGTGCGGCCATTCTTAGCTGTACACCGTCCGTCAAACGTTTCCACATTATTATTTAAAATGCTCTAAACGAGTTAAATCTCACTCAGCTTCGGCACCACAAACGGTGCACGATACTCACGAGTGAGCAGCGCATTCGCGGCGGGGTTGTCGAGGAAGCTTTCTTTGTCGCCATCGACGCGGAGATGCTGGCCGAGCGTGAGTTGCGTTTTGTCGAGTTCGACCCCGGCTTCGGCGAAGTAGTGTTTCGTGCGTTCCAGTGTGTCCTGCACGTCTTCGTGAGCTTTGATGTCGCCGAGATGCTTCGAGATGTCGTTCACGGAGGTTTTCGATCCGAGGCGATACGAGATGTTCGCGATGTGGCAGAGCGCGGTGCTTTGATGGCCTTCCTCGATGTCGGCGGCGAGGTCGGTGTGCTTGCGGCTGCGGACGGCGCGGAGGAAGTTGGCGAAGTGGTTCTCGGATTTGCCTCCTTCGAAGGCGCGGACGAGGTTGCCCTTCGGATCAAAGAGACTCGTGTCGGCGATGATGCCCTCGCTGCCGTAGAAGAACCACATGGATTTGATCGTGGGATGAAACGGCGCGGTTTTGAGGCCGCGTGTTTCTGAGACGATGGTCTTGTCGCCGAAATCGAGGATGCCGACCTGCGAGTTCGGTGTCTCGGCCACGTCGGTGTAGCCGAGTCGGCCGCCGTAGCTGAGCACGCTCTTGCCCAAACCGGTCACGCCGAGGCCCCAGCGGCAGATGTCGAGCGAGTGGACGTTGTTGTTGCCGATCTCGCCGTTGCCGGTGTCCCAGAACCAATGCCAGTCATAGTGGAACTTTGGCCGCGTGAGCTTCGTCATCGGCGCGGGGCCGGCCCAGAGGTCGTAATCGCACCTTGGCGGCATCACGCACTCCGCCGGACCGCCGATGCTGCCGCGTCCGCTGTAGATGATGCTCTTCGCCAGCTTCACCTCGCCCAGTTTGCCCTCGCGCATGAACTTCACCGCCTCCGCCAAAGCGCCGCGTGAGCGGTTCTGCGTGCCGGTTTGCGCGATGCGCCCCAGTTTCCGCGCCACCTGCACGATGCGGCGGCCTTCCTCGACATTCTGGCTCACCGGTTTCTCGACATACACATCCTTGCCCGCCTGCATCGCCCAGATGGCCGCCAGCGCATGCCAGTGGTTCGGCGTGGCGATGAAAACGACATCGACAGATTTGTCTTCGAGCACCTTCCGCAAGTCCTGCACCTTCTTCGGCATCGGACGCTTCAGTTCGACCAGCAAAGCGCCCACTTCATCCGCGCGGTCGAGGTCCGGATCGCAAACATACGCCACATCGCAATCTGCGAGCCTCGCCAACTCCCGCGCATGCGCTTTCCCGCGAATCCCGCAGCCAATGATGGCAGCGGTGATCTTCTCATTCGCCGAAACCGGTGCCGGATCGGCCCCCAGCAAAGTTTTCGGCAAAGCGACCGCCGCAGCGGCCATGAGCGAGTCTTCAAAAAAGCGTCGGCGTGTGGGTGTGAGCATGGTCGAAGGGATACGGAGCTTTGATGGGCCTTCTGCCATGGGAAGGGCTCAGGCTGGCTCTTTCCTTTTTGCAGTTCGGCGTCAAACCTGGCCAAAACTATGCCTCAGAAGGCAGTTTTGGCTGAATATGATCTTGGCAGATGAGCGGTCTTTTGCTGCATTAATGAGTGCAGACAATGCCGCTCAGCAGTGCGTGGAACTCTCGTTTGAGCATGTCGTCAAGGTGTGGCGCGGCTCCCTCAAGAAGTCTCTGTGCCTCTTCGATTTGCTGCCTTGTGGGTTGTATTTGTGATCTGTTGAAATCAGCCAGCCATGCCTGAAGACGCAGTCTCACACGATCTCCGAATAGTGCGGGATAGGCTTGGAGCAATTGTAATAGTGCCGGAAGCTGCTCACATTTGCTGCGGTTACAGATTAAAGTCAGGGCGCGAAACCTTGCTGCGTCAGTTTTGTGACCATCAAGAGCCCAATCGCGTAACACAGAGAGAGGAACGGCGTGCGGCTGACGGCGCACCAAACTGTAAGCGGTCTTTGCGAGTGGGGAATCAATCGGCGATTCCAGAACTGAACGAATCCATGGCAGCGCCGCTTCAAACCATACGCTTCCAAAGGCGCTCATGATGGTCTGCCGGACTCGTGCGGAATTGTGCTTCGCCAGGAGCTCATATCTCTCAACCGGCCACTTTCCTCCGCATTCGTGAAAACCCTGAATGGCGACCGAAACGAGTCGAGCCGGAGTGTTTGGGTGGCTAAGCAGTGCTTCGTATTGTGCCAAAACATCTTCTTTGGGGCGACTTTTGGTAAGATGAAACTGCGCGAATTGCCGAACGCCTTTTGAGTCATCTTTCAAAAGCTCTGGCAGCAAATCTTGATACTCCGCAAGCTGCGCGGTGGAGAGTTGATAAAGTGCGCTACGCCGGATCATGGCACTACGAGAGGCAAGAGCTAGGCGGATGGTGGTTGAAGGCAGTTTCCGGGACTGATCACGGAACGATTTCATCATCAAAACAGCCGGGATAGGGTCCGGGTGGCGCAGCAGGCGGGCCTGCATATCAAAGTCCTCAAGGAGGCCTTTCTTCGTTAGAATCAAGAGAGCCAGCACTCGCGCCCGTGGGTCTCCATTCAGAAGCGACTTAACCAGTTCTTCTGTCGGGGCTTCGTTGGCAACGCGTTCAAGTAACAGCACCACCCTCTTTGAGCTGGCCCCTTGCGAACGCTCACTCAAAGCTGCCAGGATGGGCAGGCTCTCGACAAGGTCTGGCGCAGTGATGAGATCTCCAAGAGTATCAAACCACTTCTCCGCCGCTGTTCGGACTTGAGGAACCCAGTCGTTTAACCTTAGCAGGATAAAGGGCAAGGCACCCTTGTCAGCCGAGGCTGCTAGAGCACGAATCGCTTTCTCCCTATTTCTGCCATTGGCCGAAAGCGTGGAGACACGTTTGGCTTGGGCGGGGTCTGCTTCGTAGGCCCGATCTTGCTCATAATAGCTGCTCCAAGATGCACGGATCTTGCTTTCTAGTGCCAGGATTGCTTGGGGAGAGAGTGCCTCGGGCGGACAAGTTTTCTTTGGAGCGACAGTCCGCTGTTTCGGGGCAACGAAGAAAGCTTTGAGATACTGAATGAAACTCCAAGACATGGCAGATGAACGGTGACTTTTTGTGATCCGATCGCAAGATGGCTTTTGATTCAGCAGTGTGGTGCAGCCCTCTGGGCTGCCGAGATGAGCCCAGAGGGCTCAACCACATTGGGAACGCTACTTCGTCAGCTTCGCCGCCTCTTCCTTCGCTTTGGCGAGCACATCGGCCAGCGCGACGGGTTTGCCGCCTTGGCGGAGGCTTTCGTCGGCGGCTTCCATGAAGGTGAAGATTTCAATCGTCTCGGCTTCGCTCACGGGTGGGGTGCCGGTGCGGAAGAAGGTGCCGATCTGGCGGCAGAGAGCTTCGTAGCTGATGGTTTTGGCTCCTTGGCGCACACCGGCGCTGCCAAAGACGAGCGCACCGAACTCTGACTTGCCTTTCACGATGCCGCGATAGGTGCCCACGCGGCCATCTTTCCATACGCCGGTGACTTGATCGGTCACGGGGCCTTTGGTGCGTGAAACGGTCTCGCAGCCGGTGCCCATGAGCGCGAAGAGCGACTCGATGCCGTGGATGGCGTAGAAAAAGAGGTCCGGCGTGCCGCTCTGATACGAGCACGGTCCCCAGGTCGTCACGCTGAGGATGTCGCCGATCTCGGGATTGTTCTTCATCGCGATCAAATCGGCTCCGAAGCGCGAGGATGAGCTCGACCAGACCTTCACGTTGCTCTTCTTCGCGAGTTCAAATATCGCGATGGCCTCCGCCAGCGTGCCAGCGACGGGTTTGTCGATGAAGACCGGCTTGCCCGCTTTGAAGATCTCCCGCGCTTCTTGCAGATGGATGCGGCCATCCACACTCTCCAGCAGCACGACATCGACCTTCGCGAGAAGTTCGGGAATGGTCGGCACGATCTCCACGCCCATGTCGCGAAGCTGCTGCGTGAACTTCTCTTTGCGATCCTTGCTGGCTGGCATGTCCGTGCCGCCGGTGTAGCCGGTGGTCACTTTGATGCCTGCGAGTTCGCCCTCCGTCTCGCCTTTGTTGAAGAGCTTGGTGAAGGCTGGGACGTGGGAGGTATCGAGGCCGATGATGCCTGCACGCAGTGGTTTGAGGTCGTTTTGAGCGAAAACAGAGCTGACGACGAGGAGTGAGAGGAGGATGCGTTTCATGGTCATTTCTTCAAAAGCAGCCAGACGGGGGATTTGATCAAGATTTCCAGTCGAGCATGGCGGCTCGCTCATGAGCATGATCACTCCCACGTCAGATCGGTGCCGGCAGGGAGGAGGCGGATGACGCGGGCGAGGTCCCAATTCGTGAGGCGGAAGCCACCGATGCTTTCTTGCCGCATCATGTAGCCAGGAATGCTGGTGCCGTGGAGGCCGTAGGGCAGGGGGTTGGGATCGTTGGCTTTGGCGAGATTGATCCAGGCGATGCCGGCGGGATTGTTCGGGCCGGGGGCGAGCACGAGCGGTGCTGGCGCAGGCATGGCGGGATCGCCGGTGCTGGTGAAACGGGGATGCGGGATGACATCGAGCACCTTCCAGGTGCCTCGCCCACGCAGTCCTGGGCGAGCGACGAAGATGGGCATGCTGGCAATGACTTCCTCACCCCGGCGAATGATGAGGCGCTTTAACTCAACGATCGTGGCTTTGACAGGTGCAGCGGGATCAGCGGCGGGCTGCACGGGGGCCGCGAGGGCGTTTTCGATCTCGAAAGGGATCACGTTGGGCACGAGGAAGGTGGTGCCAGGTGCGTTGGGGGATTTGATGTGCGGATTGATGCGTCGCAAAAAGGCCTCGGAGGCGTGAAAGCGCTCAGAGACGAATTCCCAGCCGCTGCGGTAGGCAAGGAAACCCTGCGAGGTGAGATCACTCAAAGTCACCGCGGGAGGTGGGGTTCCTTTTTTGCGGCTTGGCTCTTCCAAAGGAGGTGCGATCCAGCGGAGATCGTCCGGTCGCAGTTCATACTCGGTGTAGGCTCCGCCGATAGCTTTCATCTGCTCCGAGGGCTGGCCGTCAGTCGTGAAAAGCTGACCTGGGCGGGCTTTCTCGAATGTCTTGAACGCGGCTTCATAAACGGGGCCGGTGGTGCCGTCGATGGGGCCGATGGTGAAGCCCTGACGGTCGAGAAAGACCTGCGTCTGGACGAGTGTCGCAGCGCCCCAGGCTGCGGGGGGAAGGGCACGCTTGGGCTTGGTAGCGATCAAAACGGGTGGAGGGGCCGATGCGGCTGGTTTTGCGCTGCTGGCGGCGTTTTCTTTGTCGTCCTTCGGCGGCGGAGGTGGCAGCATGGCCTTGATGTCTTCGATGCCAGGAATGCGAAGGGTTTGACCGATGCGAATGATATCGTTTTTGAGCGAGTTGAAGGTCTTGATGTGCTCGACCGTGACAACATATCGCCTGGCGATGACCGTTAGGGTCTCGCCACGAGCTACGGTGTGATCGAGGGCTTTTTCAGGAGCCGTGCGCACGGGAGGCTTGGGCGCTTCGGGAGCCTTGGGGTCGGTGGTCGATGCAGCGGGGGCTGGAGTGGCGGCTGCCATGGCCCAGGCACCGGCATCGCCCGGCTCGATCTGCCATTTCCATTTCACGGCCTGTTCCAGTCCAGGCTCGACGGTGGCGGGCGGCGGCGGGGCGGTGACATCCTGGGCACTCGCGGTGGCGAGGATGAGGAGCGGGCAAAGCCGGAGCAAGGAGGGTATTTTCACGACCATGCGGCCATACAAGGCGCAAACGCCGCGAGCACAAGCGGGCGTTGCGGCTTACTTGCCGAGCGCCTGCTTCAGCACCTCGATGCAGCGTTCATTCTGCGGCATGGTGCCGATGGAAATGCGCACCCACTCGGGAAGCTTGTAGGCAGCCATGGCGCGGACGATGACGCCCAGATCCATCATGGATTTGAAAACCGCGTTGCCATCGCCGACTTTCACGAGCACGAAGTTCGCGTAGCTGGGGATGTATTCGAGGCCCATCTTACCGAACTGCGCCTGGAGATAGTCGCGGCCTTCATCGGTGATGCGCTTGGTTTTTGCTTGATGCTCCTCGTCGAGCAGGCCGGCAAGAGCACCCGCCTGGGCGATGGAGTTCAGGTTGAAGGGCTGCCGCGTGCGCTGAAGCACATCGATGAGCTCTTTGTTGGCGATGCCATAGCCCACGCGGGTGCCAGCGAGACCTTGGATCTTCGAGAAGGTGCGGAGAACGACAACATTCCGGCCTTGGCGGACGAATTTGAGCGTGTCCGGTGGGTTATCGAGGAATTCATAATACGCCTCATCAAACACGACGACGACATGCTCCGGCACTTTCGCCATGAAACGGTCGATCTGCTCCTGCGTGACGAGTGTGCCGGTGGGGTTGTTTGGGTTGGCGATGAAGACTTCCTTCGTCTCTGGCGTGATGGCGGCCGCCATCGCATCGAGATCATGCACATAGCCGGGATCGGGCACCTCGATGGTGTCGGCCCCGAAGACCTTCGCCATGAGTTTATAGACGAGAAAGGCGTGCTCAGCGGTGATGATGTTGTCACCCGGCTTCAGGAAGGCATGCCCGATGAATTCGATCACCTCGTTGGAACCGCAGCCCATGATGAAATTGCCCATTTCGAGGTCAAACTTCTCGGCCAGCGCATGGCGCAGCTTCCACGATGCGCCGTCCGGGTAGATGTGAACTTCTTCCACCGCCTTTTTCATGGCCTCGACGGCCTTGGGCGAAGGTCCGAGCGGATTTTCGTTGGAGGCCAGTTTGATGATGTCTTCGGGCTTCAGGCCACGCTCGCGGGCGACATCCTCGATGGGCTTTCCGGGTTCGTAAGCGACGAGATCTTTGAGCTGGGTGTTGGCGAAGTTCCAGATGGACATGGCGGGCCGCCTCCTATGGCCGGAATGTGGCCTGTGGCAAGCGTCTCGGCTCTGCTCCTTCGGATTAAATATCGGAGGTCATTCCGCCAGCAGCCGCCGCATCGCCTCCATGAGCACTTTTTCGACCTGCGGGGCGGTGTTGGAGCTACTGGCTTGCACTTCGTAGCCGCCCTGCGTGTAGGCGATCTCGGTGCCGATGTAGCCGGTGGCATAGTCGCCATACGCGGCCATGCAGACGGTGGCGTCCGGCTTCATCTGCTGCGCGGCGAGTTGATACTCCACGAACAGTTCGCCGGGCATGTGCAGCACGTTTACGTCGCCGAGGCGCAGGCGTGTGAGCTCAAACTCATGCCCGGCTTCCGTGCGGTTGAGCAAAGCGAGCTTCGTGGAGGCATTGAGGCGATCTCGGGCGTCGGCTTTGTCATCGGCGAGCGTCTTTTCGAGCACTTCTCGGTTCAAACTGGGCGCGAGAGGCAACTTCACGCGCTCGATGCGCCAGTCGAGATCGCTGGCTGTGATGGGTGCCTTCTGCGTGGCCTCCCAGGCTCGTTTCTTGCCGTCGGCCATGCGTTGCGTGAGCTGCACGCGGGCTTCGGGCGAGCCGTCGTTGTATTTGCCGGCGGCGACGTTGCCGCTCGCGCCGTTGAAGTGGATGTGCGGGATGTTGAGCGCCATTTCACGTTGCGCACGCGCGAGTCCGACGAACTCAGCGGTGACATCGCCCTTGCCGTAGAAGCTCTGCGGGTGCGTGGCGTAGTAGGTGAGGCAGGCGAGCGGCGTTTCGCCGTCCCAGAAGCTCACGAGCTTCAAAATCGGGTCGATGGTGCCTTCGTCGGCTTCCTGGGCCTTCGGATCGCGCGAGGCGCTCATGCGGCCAAACAGCACGCGGCCATTCGGACCGAGGATGCGTCGATTGGAGGCCACTTTTTCGACTTTTGCCTCGCCGATGCCGAGATGCGTCACGGGCTTCGCCTGCTTCATCGCCTCGCGAACGGCCATCGCGGTGCTGGCGATGACTTTTCGGCAAAACGCCGCATCCATGCGCGTGCCGCCGAGGCCGTGCTTCGTGAGAAGCTCCTCCGCCGTGAGATCGCAGCGCACGCCGTCGTGCTGATGCAGCGTGTGCACCGTCACCCGGTCCATCGTGGTCCCCGCCGCCTCCGCGAGCCCGCGCCGCCACTCATCATGCCCGCCATTGCCAATGCCGATCCAGTCCACTGCGCAAAGCACCACCGGTTTGCCTTCGCCCATCAAAACGACGCCCCGCGCACTCAACGGGTCGGTGATCGACCGCGCCTTCACATACGCCACCGGCATCCCGATCTCCGGTGTGGCATCGGCTTTGAAGACGGCGATGCGGAGAGGCTCACTGGCTTGAATTCGTATCGCCACCAAGAAGAGAATGGCGATGATGAAGCGTGTCCGGTGCATGATGCGCATGGCTGTTAGGCGATGATGTCATGCACGACGTCGCCATACACATCGGTGAGCCGGAAATCGCGGCCGGCATAGCGATAGGTGAGCTGCTCGTGATCGAGGCCTAGCTGATGAAGGATGGTGGCGTGCAGATCGTGGACGTGGACTTTGTTTTCCTCGGCGTTCATGCCGAATTCGTCGGAGGTTCCGTAAGCGAGGCCGCCCTTGATGCCGCCACCGGCGAGAAGTGTGCTGAAAGCGGTGTGATGATGATCACGACCTCGCTTCATGGGGTCGGTCTTCTTGTTCTTGTCCTGGTTTTCCTGTGCGTAAGGCGTGCGGCCAAACTCGCCGGTCCAAACGACGAGTGTGTCGTCGAGCAGGCCGCGTTGCTTGAGGTCGCTGATGAGCGCGGCGGAGGCGCGGTCGCTGTCGGCGCAGAGTTCGGGGTGGCGCTTGTAGTGGTCGCTGTGCGTGTCCCAGGGCTGGTTGTTGCTGCTGGTGTAATAGACACTGATGTAGCGCACGCCGGACTCGGCGAGGCGGCGTGCGAGCAGGCAGGAGCGGCCAAAAGGTGTGTCGCCATACAGCTCGCGCATCTTCGCGGGCTCACGACTGATGTCGAAGGCGTCCGTGGCGGCGCTCTGCATGCGATAGGCGGTCTCCATGGCCTTGATCTGACCTTCCAGCGCGTGGTCGTTCTCACGCTTCGCGGCATGGAGATGGTTGAGCTTTTGAATGAGATCGATCTGCCGCCGCTGCTGTGCTGGGGCGAGCACGGAGTTGCGCACATTGGCGACGAGTTTATCGACGCTCATGTCGGAGGTGATGACGCCCGTGGCCTGATACTCGGCGGGCAAGAACGAATTGCTCCACAGTGCGGGTCCGACCACGATGTTTGGCGTGGGCCGCAGCACGACGAAGCCGGGCAGGTTCTCGTTTTCGCTGCCCAGTCCATACAGCACCCACGAGCCGAGCGAAGGCCGGATCGGCTGGATGTTGCCCGTATTCATCATGAGCAGCGCGGGCTCGTGATTCGGCACGTTCGTGTGCATGGAACGAATGACGCAGCAATCGTCGATGATGCTACCGAGCGCTGGCAGGCTCTCGCTCACCTCGATGCCGCTCTGTCCGCGTTTTTCAAATCGCAGCGGCGACGACATGAAGCCGCTCGTCTTCGGCGCTTTGTAGAGCTTCCCCGACGGCTGCTGTCCCTCGTATTTCTTCAGTGCCGGTTTTGGATCAAACGTGTCGATGTGCGACGGCGCACCGTTCATGAAGAGGAAGATCACGCGCTTCGCCTTGGGCGTGATCTGCTGCTTCGGAGCAGCGCCGAGCATTCCGGCGAGACCAATCGCGCCAAAGCCTGCTGACAGCCGGTGAAGGGCATCGCGACGCGTCATCTGGGCTGGCATGTCTTTAGTCCACATAGAGCATTTCGTTGGTGGCCAGCAGGGCCTGCGCGAGTTGTTCCCAGGCGGAGAGAGCCGATTCGGCAGGCTGTTTCAGATACTCCTGGGCAATGGCGAGTTCTTCCGCTTCGGGTTCGCGTGCAAAGAGGAGCTCGTAAGCGTGGCGGATGCGTGAGACATCATCGCTGCCGCTTAGCTGGAGACGCTGGGCGAGTTTCTTCGACTGCTCGATGATGAAGGGGCTGTTCATCACGAAAAGCTTCTGCGTGGGCGTGGTGCTGCTGCTTCGGCGGGCGGCGTGCACGTTTGCATCCGGGTAGTCGAAGAGCATGAGCGTCTTGTTCAGTTCGCGGCGGCTGACCTGGGAGTAGATGGTGCGCTTGTGATGCGTGGGAGAGTCGAGGCTCTGCGACGGGCCGCCCTCCAGCGTGAGCGTGCCTGCGGTGGCCATGATGGCATCGCGCCACGATTCAATGCCCATCTGGCGGCGGTTCATGCGCCAGAGGTGATCGTTTGCTTCATCAAGCTGGGAGTTCGCGGCGCTGCCGCTGCTGCTCTGGCGATAAGTGGCGGACAGGACCAGCTCGCGCATCAGGCGTTTCAATGACCAGCCGTTCTGCATGAAGCGCATGGCGAGATCATCGAGCAGTTCGGGATGCGTGGGTTTGTCACCCATCGCTCCGAAGTTGCTCGTGGTGCGTGCTAGCGGCTTGCCGAAAAGCAGATCCCACACGCGATTTACCATCACGCGTGCCGTGAGCGGATTGGCGGGATCGGTGATCTGGCGGGCCAGTTCTGCTCGACCGCTGCCTTGCTGAAACTTCACGGGCTCGCCTTTGCTCAAGACTTGTAGCCAGCCACGCGGCACCGTCTTGCCCGGCGTCTCGACATCGCCGCGATCATAGATCGGCAAGTCATGCGGTTTCTCATCTCGCACGATGTGCACGGTCCCAGGGTCCATCTTGTCGGCCAAAGTCTTGCCGTCCTCGTCTTTGCCATCGGGTCGGAGGTTCACCATTTGCACGGAGGCGAAGACGCCAGCCATGGCATAGTAGTCACGCGCCGTGATCGGATCGAATTTGTGATCGTGGCAGCGTGCGCAGGCCACCGTGAGACCGAGAAAGGTCTGCGAAACGGTGTCCACCTGCTCTGACCACTCCTCCGCCTGCACATCGAGCCGACCACGAGCATAGAGCTTGTGACCAAGGCCGAGAAAGCCCAGCGCGGCGAGGTCGGCCTTGTTTTGTGGCTCTATCAAATCCACCGCGAGCTGTTTCTCAATGAAGCGATCATACGGGAGGTCCGCATTGAATGCCGCGATGACCCAGTCGCGATAGCGCCACGCGTTCGGATAGCTGAACGATGAGTTGTTGCCCACCTGATGCGCCTGATCCTCGGCATAGCGGGCGAGATTCAGCCACACGCTGGCCATGCGTTCTCCAAACGCCCGGCGACCCATCAAATCATCGACGAGACGCGCATAGGCATCGGGCCGTGTGTCATTCACAAAAGCCCGCACCTCCTCCAGCGTCGGCGGCAGGCCGGTGAGATCAAAAGTCAGGCGGCGGATCAACGTCCGCGCATCCGCCTCACGCGAAGGTGTGAGTGCCTTTGCCTCCAGGCTCGCGAGGATGAAGTGATCCACTCGCCCACGCAGCCATGCGGTGTCTTTTACCTTCGGCAACGCCTGCGCCTTCGGCGGCACGAAGGCCCAATGCTGCCGCGCCTTCGCCCAATCAATCACCGCAGGCTCCGCTGCCTGCGTGATGACGCATAGCAGGAGTGAGGTGGCGATGAGTTGGAACGTGGCGTTTGGCACGCGGACATTACGCGTGCTGGAGCGATGTTTTGCGTCTGATACGGTGCTTCGACCGCCAGTCGAAGCTACGCCACCAGCCCCCGCACTACCTTCGCCGGGTTCACGCCGGTGAGGCGGAAGTCGAGGCCTTGGAAGCGGTAGCTGAGTTTGTTATGATCGAGGCCAAAGAGGTGCAGGATCGTGGCGTGGAAGTCGTGGATGGACACGGGATCGCGGGCGACGTGCCAGGCGAAGTCGTCGGTCTCGCCATACACCTGGCCGCCCTTGATGCCGCCGCCGGCCATCCACAGGCTGAAGGCCCCGGGATGATGATCGCGGCCCGTGACCTTCTTGAAGCCCTTGCGGTTCTCGCCGAGCGCGGTGCGGCCGAATTCGCTGCCCCACACGACGAGCGTTGTGTCGAGCAGGCCGCGTTGTTTGAGGTCCTTCAGCAGAGCGGCGATGGGTTGATCGACCATCTGGCAATTGTGCGCGAGCTGCGGGTCGAGAGCGCTGTGATGATCCCACGAGGCGTGGATGATGTTCACGAAGCGCACGCCGCGCTCGACCATGCGCCGTGCCTGCAGGCAGTGGCGCGAGAAGGTTTGGTAGTTGCCGATGCCGCCGAGGTTGCTCTTAATGGGCGGCTCGATGCGATTCACGCCGTAGGCATCGAGCGTGGACTGCGATTCGCCACTGAGATCGACCAGCTCAGGCGTGGCGCTTTGCATGCGGAAGGCGAGCTCGTAGCTGTTGATGCGAGCCGCGATCTCGGGATCGCCGATGTGCTTGTGCTGGAGTTTGTTCAGGTCGTTCAGCGCACGAATGCTGGCCGATTGCATCTCCGGCGTGATGCCGTCGGGATTGGCGAGATTCAAAACCGGCGAGGCTCCATTGCGAAACATCACGCCCGAATACGACGATGGCAAAAAGCCGCTCGACCACGTGGAACTGCCGCCAGGCAGGCCGCGGCCTTTGCTGACCATCACGACATACGACGGCAGCTCCTGCGAGGCATTGCCGAGACCGTAGGTGACCCAAGAGCCGACGCTCGGACGCCCGAGCAAGGCCGCGCCGCAGTTCAGCATGAGCTGGCCGGGGAGGTGATTGAACTGCGTCGTGTGCATCGAGCGGATCAAAGCGATGTCGTCCGCGCAGGTGGCAATATTTGGCAGCAGATCGCTGATCTCCATGCCGCACTGCCCGTGCTTCTTGAAGACGCGGCTCGTGCCCATCACCGTGGCCGATTCCTTCTGCAAAAACGCAAATTTCGCATCGCCCACGATCGAGTCAGGCAACGGCTGGCTGTCGTATTTGTTCAGCAACGGCTTCGGATCAAAGAGATCCATCTGCGACGGTCCGCCTTCGAGGAAGATGAAGATGCAGCGCTCCGCCTTCGGCGCGAAATGCGACACGCGGGTGGAAAGCGGATTCGTCGGAAGGCTCGCCTCCTCCGCAAGCAAGCCGTCCTGCTTCAACAACGACGCCAATGCCAGCGTCCCCAGCCCGCACGAACTCGTCGCGAGGAAATCGCGGCGCGTCTGGGTGATGTATTGCTCGTAGGGGGACATGGGGTGGATACGCTGAGGGCGGAAGAACTCATTCTCCAGCTTGTCGATCATTCAGATGATTGCGCACCTCCTGGGACAAATCTTTGTCGATCAAACCAAGACCAACCGATTTGATCTTTTCCCACCACGACTGGTGACGAGGAGTGAAGTGAAACAGAGGCTGTCCTGCAAGCTTGATTGGCCAGATGGCACGACTGGCAAAGTCCGTCTGGCCCCACAGCGCACCGTAAAGGCTTTCCATGCTCCATCGTTTGGCCAGAGCGTAACGCACCTCATCAGCACCGGCGCAGTAGTTGGAAGCTTCGACCCAAGTATGGTCGTGCAGGACGAACACCATGAACCAATCGTCAATCGTCGGGCCGTTGTCCGTGGTGTATTCGCCAAAGACAACCACGTCATCGACAGGAATCTCCCACTCACCGTAGTCAGGCGAGGAGTAGTTCAGCTTGGAACCTTCAAACTCCAGCTTTCCAGATTTGGGATCAGGCGCTGTCTTTGGAATGGGCTTACCTGCACGCACATCCTCCAGTATTCGATCAATGTCATTGAAGCTGTGACGGAACAGCGTTCGTGAGAGGATGCTGGTGAGAAAGCCCATGGTGCGTTCGGGTGAATGTAACACAATCGAGGAGCCACTATTCGCCCTTCACTTGATCCACCAAGCTCAAAAAGAAATCCCGGCTCCAAAGCGCCAGCGCATCGGCATCGCGCACGAAGGGGCGCACATCGTCTCGGGCTTGGTCGAAATCCACTTCGTGGAATCGTTGGGTGAGGCGTTGTTTCAGTGCGGTTTCATCGAGCGGCGTGCCTGCGGTCCAGTGGCCGGTTTGTTCCATTCGGCTCTGGAGATGCGCGAGATGGCAGGGCACGCCTTTGCCGAGATACCAGATGAAATCGAAGAAGTCGCGACCCTTCACGCGGGTCTTCCAGTTGCGGCAAAGGATGGCGTGCAGCTTGCCAGCGAAGAGGCTGGGGAGCTTGTAAAGCCGGGTTTGGAAGGGGGTGGGGATGAGCAGCGTGCGCACTTCGTCATGCGCTCCGGCGGGCGGGTCGGTGTCCACCTCCAGCTTGATCTTGAGGCGCTGGGTGGGTGCAAAACGAGCGGAGAGCCCGGACGGTGCGCCGATCTCCAAGAGGTTGATGCGTGTGCTGCCTTTGATGAAAGCGGAGTCGATGGCGGTGACGGCTTGCTTCGTTTTGCGATCCACCTCAAAGGTGAAACCGAAGGCGCTGAGTTCCGCCCGGATGGCCTCCAGATAGGGCGCGAGCTGGAAGCCGGCATCGGGCCGCAGCAGCGTGAAATCCATGTCCTCCGAGAAGCGCGGCAGGCCGTGAAAAATCCGCAGCGCCGTGCCACCGTAGAAAGCGGCGTGCTCGAAGAATTTCGACCGCCACAGGCCGAGCAATGCCAGCTCCTGCACGATCTCGCGCAGGGCATTTTCCCAGTCCTGCGAGGTCACGGGCTGATATCGATCGATCAATGTCTGAAGGGCGGCATTCATGTGTTCGGGGCGGATTTCTTTTGTTCTCTTGCGAGCCAGCGATGAAAAGCCGACACGCTGCTTCGGCGATACGCGCCCGCGATTTCTTCGACGAGCGGCAGGCGAAAGGTGCTGACGACCGCATCCACATCGACACGCAGATCATCATCGAGTGTCGTCAGCATGTCCCTGGCCGCCGAAAGGCCGGAGATCATCGCCAGCCGATCACACAACGCCTTTTCCGGCTCGGCCAAAAAATACGAACCACCGCGAGCCTGCTCCAATCGAATGCCGATGCCGAAGACGCGCTCGTTCACCGGTTCGTAGCGAAAGCGACCCACGGGCGTGTCAAACTGCTTCGCCCGCTTTGACGTGATGCAGGTGATCTCCTCCACGCGCTCCGGGATCAAGCCATGTCGCACGAGCGCCGTCTCCAGACTTACATAGGCAGGTCCATAGACGAGCCCGGAAAGCACCAGCGGGTCCACTGGCGGTTCTTCGCCATGCCGACTGCCCGGCACATACAGGCCCTTTCGCACTCGGATGACCTCGCCATTTTCACAAAGCAGCCCCAGCCGATCCCTCGGAGCGCGGTAGTCCCGCAACCGGTCCATCGCGAGTTGGTAGTCGAAAGGCTGGTCGTGCGGAAGGTTTGAAATTGGCTCTATCTTTGCCACTATGTCGAATAATAATCGACTTACTGGCGAAAACAAGGCTTTAAGGCTGTCCAGCTTCACCCAGCACCCACTCCATCGCTTTCACCGTGTCGTCGTAAGTTGTCGAGTGGCCGCCAGTTTCGTGGTGGAGGCTGAGCACTTGTTTGAGCTTCTTGGCGAGGCGTAGTGTGCTCTTGGGTGGGACACTGGTGTCTTTGCCACCGGTGGTGAGGGCGATGGGCATGGTGAGGCGGTCGGCGTGGAGTTCGGGGCTGCGTTTGTGGCGTTCGTCGGTGCTGCCGTAGGAGGCGTCGATGGCGTCTTTGAAACCAGCATACTCGACAAGGTTGGCGGTGGGGTTCAGGGCGCAGACTCCAGCGATGAACTCGGGATGCAAGGTGGCGAAAATAAGCGCCGAGGTGCCGCCCATGGAGCCTCCGGCAATGAAGACGCGGTTCACGCGATGCCGCTTTTTTACTTCTGCGATGATTTGAAGTGTGTCCGCCTCGGCTGTGGGACCCATCCACGACGTTTTGGCGCGGTAATCGGGCGAAAGGAAGATTAAATCATGCTTCGCGGCGACATCGCGCAGGCCTTGGCACTCGCCGCGAGTTTGCTGGATGAACTGCCAGCGGTCGGAACCATGGCCGTGGAGCGCGATGAGCACGTCGTGAGGCTTTTCGGGCTCAAAACCGGGCGGTAGCAGCTCGACGTTGCGTTGCTCAGTTTGGTCGATTTGAGCACGGAAGACGATGTCCTGCGGATTCGCGGCTTTTTGCGACCAGAGCCACTTTTCGAGCGAATCCGGCGGTGAAATGACACTGAGGTCCTGCGCTTTCACGAGGCGACTGGCGAGGTTTCCAGCATCCGGCGGCAAGGCCACGACGACATCCCACTCCTGCGGACCAAAGCTGAGGGACCAGTTCATGATCCATGAGTAATGCTGGTGAAAAGCCTGCGGTGTTTTCTCACTGAGATGACCCGGCACGGAAATCATGACGAGGTTCGGTTTCATCGAGCGCACGGCTTTGGCGGCGCTTTCGAGTTCGGTGAGCGTTTTTCCCTCTGTGGGCCAGGGCTTCACGGTGATCTGCGAGTCGGGATACAGCTTCTTCAATGCGGCCTCGATGTGTTGATCGTAAGGCGGCATGGCGAGCACGGTGACCGGTTTGCCCTCGCCGAGGAGCTTGAACGTGTGCGCGAGAGGATTCGGCGGTGGCGGCTCTTCGTGTAGCGAGATTTGCTGTCCGGTGATGGTCTTCGCGATGGTTTCGGCGAAGAGTTTGTGGCCGTCCATGTTGGGATGGATGGCGTCGCTGAGCAGGAGGTTCCAGGCGAGTTCATCTTTGGCTCGCACGGCCTCAAAAGCCGCAAAGCAGTCGGCAAGGCCGAGCGATTCGGCTTTCGCGAGATCGCGGATGGCCTGCGAATACTCCGCTAGCCTTGCCACAGGTCGCTGCGGCGAATCGACGATGTTGTTTTGCGTGCAAAGCACGACTTCCGCGTTCGCGGCACGGCAGCGCTGGATGATTTGGCGCATGTTGGCGATGAAATCGGCCACGGGCACGCGGGCGAGGTCGTTCATGCCGAACATGATCGTCACCAGATGCGGCTTGTGCGCCAAAACATCGCGCTCCAGCCTTGCGAGGCCGCCTTTGCTCGTGTCGCCGCTGATGCCGGCGTTGCGAACGGTGATCTGAGTTTTCGGGTGAAGCTTTTGCAGCGCGATTTGAAGCATTTCCGGATACGCCCGCACGCTGCCGCTGTGGTAATACACGCCCGTGATGCTGTCGCCGATGCACACGATGCGCACCGGTTCTTTGGCCTCGGTGAGGATCTGGCGTGTTTTGTCCGGCGTGGCCGCATGAAGCACCGAGGCGATGAGCAAGGACAAGATCAGAAGGCAGCGCGGCATGGTGAGGGGCCAAGAATACGCTGGCGAAGAGGTGGATCCCTCGGCGGAAGCAAAGTCGAGATGCCTGTGCGGCTTTGGCATCACAGCGCTCGGGCGAGGAAGCGTCGCTCTTCGGGGAGGAGCAGGGTGAGGGGGACTTTTTCGGCGATCTGGAAGGCACCGGAGGTGTCTCCCGAGATGGCGAGGAGGCCGGCAAAGACGGCGCGGGCACCGGGAGGGAAGGTGTCGTAGGATTTTACGCGGGCGAGCTCGGCGGCGATGTCACCGTAGCGGGCCTGACGGTAGGCGGAGAGGGCGCGGAGGAAGGCGAGGGCGACGTGGCGATCCGGGGTGATGTGATGGGCTGGCGTGTCACGGGTGGCGTCAAGGGTCTGGATGGCGACTTCAATATCTGTGCCGAGGATGAGGCGGAGGTAGTTGGCGCGGTCGAGATAGACGACATCGGTGGGCTTGAGGCGGAGGAGTTCTTCGCTGGAGCGAAGCATGGCGAGTCCGTTGGTCTCTTTTTGGGCCATCTCATAGACTTTGAGCAGCATGTTCTGGGTGGCACCTGCATGTTTCTTGGCGACGCCTTCGTAGAATCGACGTGAGAGATCCCAGTAGCCGAGGAATTCGGCCATTTCGGCGGATTTGAGGGCGGCGGCCATGCTTTCGCCGCGACCGGTCTCGTCAAAGACAGTGTTGAGAAGGTGGCGCGGGGTGCTGGGATCGTCACTGAGGTGGCTTTCTGCCTCGGCGAGCCAGATGCGTGCCTGGACGCCTGGAAAGGAGGGATCGAGGCGGCCGGAGAGAAAGACTTTGACCTTTCCCCACTGGCCGAGTCCGCGAAGGGCGGTGACGTAGTGAGGAAGGATGGCGCTGTAGGAGGCGGCGGTTTTGTCCGATACCATGCGAAGGATGCGCTCATTCTCTTTTTCCTCTGCCAGCCAGGCGAGAAGGGGCGGGAGGTGGGCTGCGGCACGGCCTTTCCACCGGCGCAGCTCTTGATTGACGATTTGCTCCCGCTCGTGGGGATGGAGGCGGACGTTGGCGGAGAGGACTTTGAAGCGGCAGGATTCGGCCTTGGGCTTGTCTTTGATGCTTTCGACGAGGAGCATTAGGTCAATGGCATCTTGGGCGGTGAGCTGGCGGTGCTGGGAGAGGAATTCGATGGCAGGGACGGCCTGATCTCCACCGCCACGGGCGATGGGCCAGAGGCGCTCGCGGGCGGGGCCGCTGAGGGAGGGATCACCACTGCGGGCATCGAGGAGGGCGAGGTCGAGGACGCTTTGCGGATTCTCGGGATCGGCGAGGAGGGCTTGGCGCTGGGTGAGGAAAGAGCGGGCGGCGAGTCCTTCGGCCTTCTGGATGGCGGAGAGGAGCTCGAGGGCGGGGCGTTTGGGGAGCTGGTCTTTGGTGAAGCGGTCGTAGGTATCGTGGGCCTTTTTGATGTCGGGCAGGCTCACATAGGCGCGTCCGAGCTTGGAGAGCTCGTCAGGCAGAAGCTCGCCTTTTTCGTCGAGCTGCGAGAGGAAACGGATCATGGTGCGAGGCTCGGAGCCGGTCTTATCCACAAAATCGACGGCGGTGCGCAGCACGTCGGAATCCTGCGGAGCCCAGCGATTGGCGTCATTGAGAGAACGGGCGGCATTGGCCCAATCCTCGGCGGCCATGAAGCGCTTGATTTCGGGGATGTAGCGGCGGCCCCACCAGCCCTTCACCCCGGTGGCGATGTTCTCGAAATACAACCACCAGAGGCCAGCGAAGAGGACGAGTCCGATGATGGACCAGAGCAGCAGGCGGCTGGAGGTTTCCTCGGCGATGTCTGACTCGGAAAGCGCGGGACGACGCGGCGGGGGGCTAGTTTCAGGCGTGCTCATCGACCGGGGTGTGTGGCTGGCGCTTCAAGGAGGCGGGGATTATTTGAGCTCGAGGACGAGGCGGAAGCCCAAATCGGCACGGGTGCTGGTCTTCGCGGCGTGTTCGCGGGAGGAGGTGAGGAGGCGGTCATGCTCAAACATGAGCCAGCTTCCGCCGCGGATGACGCGTTCATCTGCCGCTGTGGGCCAAGCGTCCTCGGTCCATTCGGAGACGTTGCCTCCGATCTCATGGAGGCCTAGGGAGTTGGGCGTCGATTTGTCCGTAGGGGCCGTGTAGGAATAGCTATCGCTAAAACCGGGGACGCGGGTGGCATCGAGATTGACGCTCATGATGGGCGGCTTCCACTCTTCGGCGCTGCGAGTAGGCCAGGGGAAGTGCAGCTTATCGGCCAGGTGGCGCTCCGCGGGGTCTTTACCGGTTTCGCCTTTCAGCCCGGCGGCGAGGCTCCACTCGAGGTCTTTAGGGAGGCGGTAAAAGGCACCGGCTGGGATGAGCTGAACCTTGCTTTCGTTTTCGGTGAGCCACTTGCAGAAGGTCTTGGCATCATCCCAGGAGATGCCAGCAGCAGGATGGGTGTCCCCGAGGAGGAAGGGCGGCTTTTTGACCCAGGTGCCATTGGTGGCCTTCAGCCAGGCCTCGTAATCCCGGACGCGTGTCTCTGTGGTGGCGATGAGGACTTTGGCTCCACCCTCCAGTGGGACGAAACGAATGCCGAGGGTGTTTGTGTAGGTGCCGCCAGCGATGGCGGGGGAGAGCTTCGAGGGGTCAGGAAGTTCGGAGCCAGCACCTCCTCCAGCCATTTTTTGGCGGAGGGCATCGATGGCAGCTTTGTCAGTGCCGTCCGCATCTCGCATGCGCTTGATTTGGTCATCCACGCTCTGCTTGTTGGCGGCTGCGTTTTCGGCTAGGACCATGGCGGTGCGCTGCTTGTCCTCAAAGACGCAGCGGAAGCCCACGGTGGGCATACGCATGTCTGCCGGGACGGTGTAGCGGTAGCCGCTCACGAGGCATTCACGGCGAAAGTAGGCCCAGGAGCCGCCCCGAAGGATGCCTGTGGGGGTGGATCGCACATCCGGCTTGTCCGTCCATTCCCAGGCATTCCCAGCGAGGTCATAAAGGCCCTCGGCGGTGGCGGTAAATTGTCCCACGGGAGCGGTGAACTCGTAGCCATCCGAATAGCCATCGATCTCGTGTTCGGCGTAGTTCGCTGCTTTGGCGGGCGGGGGCCAGATCAGCCCCCACAGGAAGGTCTGGCTATCAGCCAGCTTGTCCTCAGCCGTGAATGCTTTGCCTTTACGGGCGGCCGCCAGCCCGGCGGCCGCATCCCATTCATCCGGCGTGGGGAGGCGGTAGGACTGGGCATTGTTAATGAGGCTCTCTTCACGCTCCTTTTCCGTGAGCCAGTTACAGAAGGTGATCGCGTCCTGGAGATTCACGCCGACGACGGGGTGATTGTCTTCCTGTTTGAAGTGCGGCTGGAAGGACCAGGGGAATTTTTTCGCTTTCAGGAACTCGTTCCACTCACCCACTCGTGTCTCGTAGGTGGAGAAGAGCACGGTGGTGCCAGGTATGGGAACAAAGCGCATGCCTAGGGTGCTTTTGCGTCCGCCCTGCATGAGGTCGGG
>JBILVU010000028.1:0-52894 GCA_044370285.1 Prosthecobacter sp. | reverse complement strand
GTCGGCAATGGTTTGGCCGAGCGTGACACCTGGTACAGCCGCATCGAGACGGAGCTGCAGCTTCGTTATCCGAATCAGGCGCTCTTCTTCCGCAACATGGGCCATGTGGGCGATACACCGGGCTTCCGCCCACATCCCGCCCGCGTTTCGCAGTGGGCCTTCCCCGGCGCGGAGAAGTTCCACCCCGACAAGACGACTCACAATGGCAAGGGCTTCTACCCCACGCCGGACCAGTGGCTCACGCATCTGAAGGCGGACACCATCGTCGGCTTCTTCGGCTACAACGAATCCTTCGATGGTGCGAGCAAGGTGGGCAACTTCGAGGCCGAACTCGACGCCTGGGTCACGCACACCTTGAGCAAGGCCTACAACGGCAAAACTGCGCCGCGTTTGGTGCTCGTCAGCCCCGTCGCGTATGAAGATCAGAGCGCGAAACGCGATCTGCCAAAGGGCGATGTGGAAAACTCCAACCTGCTGCTCTATGCCGCCGCTATCGAGAAGGTCGCGAAGAAGCACTCGCTGACCTACATCGACCTCTTCTCGCCCACGAAGGCCATTTATGCCAAGGGCGGCGAGGCCTTCACCACCGGTGGTTTTGTGCCCACGGATGCGGGCTATGCCGAAGTCGCCAAAATGCTCGCCACCGGCCTGTATGGTCACGCCAGCTACGAGTCGAAGGCCGATCCAAAGCTCGTGCACGAAGCCGTGAAGCAGAAGGACTGGTTCTGGAATTGCGACTACAACATCCTCAACGGCGTCCACACGCACGGCCAGCGCTACAATCCGTATGGGCCGCAGAATTACCCCGATGAAGTGAAGAAGACCCGCGAGATGGCCGCGCTGCGTGATGAGCTGGTCAGCCAAGTCGTTAGCGGCAAGACCACCGATTTGAAAGTCGATGACAGCAAGACGCACAAGCTCGCCGAGGTGCCAACGAACTACGTGCCGAGCGTGAAGAACGGCAGCACGAAGTATCTCTACGGCGAAGAAGCCACGAAGTCTCTGACCGTGCCGGAAGGCTACAAGGTCGAGATGTTTGCCTCCGAGAAGGAGTTCCCGAATCTCGCGAACCCCATGCAGATGAGCTTCGACAACAAAGGCCGCCTCTGGGTAGCCACCATGCCGACCTATCCGCATTACCGCCCCGGTGATGCGCTGCCGAATGACATGCTGCTCATCTATGAGGACACCAATGGCGACGGCAAAGCGGACAAGGAAACCGTCTTCGCTGACAAGCTGCACCTGCCCATCGGCTTCGAGTTCGCCCCCGAGGGCGTGTATGTGACGCAGGAGCCGAATGTCGTGCTCATCCGCGACACGAACGGCGACGACAAGGCCGACAGCATGGAGATCATCCTCGGTGGCTTTGACACGCATGACACGCACCACGCCATCAGTGCCTTCACCGCCGATCCCAGCGGAGCCTTCATGATGTGCGAGGGCGTCTTCCTCCACTCCAATGTCGAGACACCCTACGGCCCCGTGCGCTGCGTCGATGGCGGCTTCTTCCGCTACAGCCCGCAGCGCGGCCAGCTCGAGCGCACCATCCAGATGGGCATCCCGAATCCTTGGGGCTTCGTCTTTGACCAGTGGGGCCAAGATTTCCTCCTCCACACCTCCGGCACCACCATGAACTGGGCGCTGCCCGTCGAGGTGAAGCCCACCTTTGGCAGCAAGACGCCCTCCACCGCCGATCTCGTCCCGAACGAGCACAAGGTGCGCCCCACCAGCGGTCTCGAAGTCGTCAGCAGCCGCCACTTCCCCGACGACGTGCAGGGCGACCTCATCTACTGCAACGCCATCGGCTTCCTCGGCATCAAGCAGGTGAAAATCGAAGACGCAGGCACCGGCTGGAAGACCTCCCACCGCCACAACCTCCTCCAGAGCAGCGATGGCAACTTCCGCCCCGTCGATCTCGAGTTCGCCCCCGACGGCAGCCTCTACGTCATCGACTGGCATAACGTGCTTATCGGCCACATGCAGCACAACGCCCGCGATCCCCTGCGCGATCACGTCCACGGCCGCATCTACCGCATCACCTATCCCGGCCGCCCGCTTGTGAAGGCCGCCCCCGTCGCCGGAGCACCCGTGGCCGCCCTTTTGGAAAACCTGAAGGCCCCCGAAATGCGCCAGCGCTACCGCACGCGTCGTGAACTCCGTGCACATCCTGCCGGCGAAGTGCTGCCTGCCGTCAAAGCCTGGGCCGCCGAGCAAAAAGACACCCACGCCAAGCTCGAAGCCCTCTGGACCACCTGGGGCCTCAACGCCGCCGATGAAGGCCTGCTCCGCGAAATGCTCGCCTCCAGCGACTTCCACGCCCGCGCCGCCGCCGTCCGCGTCCTGCGCTACAACACCCACCGCGTCGCCGATCACGTCGCCCTGCTCGAAAAAGCCGCCAGCGATGAAAACGGCCGCGTCCGCCTCGAAGCCATCGTCGCCGCGAGCTGGCTGCCCAACATCCCCGCCGCGAAAAACATCGTCGCCATCGCCTCCAAGCTCCCGCTCGATGATTGGACCAAAAACGCCGCCAAAACCGCCGCGGACCGCCTTGCCGGTGTCGTCGAGGTCGTGAAGCCGGAATACACGGTCGCGAAGCCACCCGCTTACCTCAGCGATGTCGCCAAAGGCCAGTTCACCGCCGGCCAGGAAGTCTATTTCCGCGAAGGCCACTGCGTCACCTGCCACCAGCCGAATGGTGCCGGACTCGATCCCGCCTTCCCCAGCATCGTCAACAGCCCCTGGGTCACCTCCGACAAAGAGCGCCTCATCAAGATCGCCATGTACGGCCTCATGGGCCCCATCAAGGTCGGCGACAAGGAATACAACGGCCAGGTCCCCATGACCCCCTTCGGCGGCATGCTCAAGGATGAGGAAATCGCCAACGTCCTCACCTTCGTCCGCAACCACTTCGGCAACAAAGCTGATCCGGTGACGCCCGCCGAAGTCAAAGCCATCCGCGACGCCAACAAAGGCCGCATGATGCTCTTCACCACCGACGAGCTGCTAAAGCTGCATCCGATGAAGTGACGTAGTCGGGGCATTCCTGCCCCGTCCCTGGGGCCAGGAATGGCCCCTTTACGGTCTCTTCGCGAAGGGCGGAGGGCGGAGAGTTTCTTCGTCCTTGATCTTGCGGCCCTCTTTTCACCACAGAGAGCACGGAGGAACACAGAGGGTCTCAACAGGAGCTAACGAAGGAAACGAAGGCTCTTCGTTCGTAGTTCCCCGCCTGCAACGCTGAGCGAAGCACTGCGGGCTAGGGGCTTTACCCCGCTCTGGCTTGTCCTACGAAACACACGGAAGCTGTCAGAGGTCAGAAGCAGCCCACCGCCGAGATTGGAAGGACGCAGAGAGAAAGTGGAACGGGTTTTCAACCTGTTCGCTTGGGCGTCCCTCTACGAAATCGCCGTCATCTCACCGTGGAAGGTGCCTTGGCGGCACTTGGGGCAGCGTTTGGCTTCGAGGTAGTCGGTGTTCTTGAGGCGGGCCTTGCCGCAGCCGGTGCAGCGCAGGGAGTCGTGCTTGGGATCGCGATGCGTCTGGCGGCCGCAGTGCATGCAGAGGTAGTGCGATTCAAGACCCACGCGGGCTTCGACGAAGGCGTGCAACTCCGCCTGCGTGCCGGAGGGGCGATGGTGCTCGATCTGAAAACGCTCCTCCCAGGCATCGGGCTCGCAGGGATGGTAAAAGTAGTGCCGCTGGCCATCGGAGCCGCGCAGGTAAGGTTTCCCATCACTCCAGCTTTCGATGCGGAAGCGGCAGTGGGAGCAGGTGAATTCCGTGAGCGCGGCCATGAGGAGATAGGCAGGAGAATGGGGGCAGCAGAATAAAGAAGCCTTTTCGGAACGACGCTTCAGATGACGGTCTCTCGCGGGAATCCTTCCTCTGACGATGGACGTCAATGCATCACCGCAAGAGGAAGGATTCCCGCAAGAGGCCTGACAACGACGGTCCAATAGGAGCGCGGACGCCCTCGTCCGCTGCTTTGAGTTCACAGAGGGAGCTCCTATTTCCCGCTGGTTGATTTGACTCCAGCAGCGCCGAAGTTCGTAAGTCGATCCTTTGTTTCTTTAGCGCTTTGGACTCCGAACTCGGAAGCGGTGGAGCTTCGAACGGCATGAGCGAGTGCCAATGATTGCCGTTGGAGGACTTCACTGGAAGCATTTTCTCTCAAGGCACTTCCGAAGGCAACCATCGCTTTCTCGATGGGATTCGGGGGCGGTTGGGAGCATGCCGCAGAGCCTTTATTCACGTTTTCTGGGTGGCTCAGTTTTACTTCACCCGCGCCATCTTTTTGATGGCGTAGTCCCGCGTCTTCCACCGCGGCGAGAGGTCCCCAATAGAGTTCCCAGAAACGTTGTTCAGCGCTTTTACGCCGTGGGTCTTCTATTTTTGTGGTGCTAATGATTGCCACCATCTGAACAGCTTCCAGATAGAGCTTAAACTGTTCGTTCAAGAAGGGAGTGGCAGCGGCTCTTTCCCATTCCAGCCTCTCCTCATTGATAGCGTCCTTTCGGGACTGATTCCATTGATAGAAGCTTACCCACAAGCCCGCGATGGTAACTATCCAACCAAACGAAGGTAAGACCTCATTGATTCTCTGCCATAAACAGCCACAGCGGCTGCGAGGCGCACAATCTGCGCTTTTACGAATCTCCAGGGCGAGCTTCCGGTTTTCCAGACGGAGTTTTCTGATTTCGAGACCAAGCTGCCTCTCTTTCAGTCGGTTTGCATCGTCGGGTGGTGTGTTCGATGAGGATGGCGTATTCATTTTGAGGTCATCGTTAACTTGGCATCCAGTTATACCACAAACTTCTCCCCGTCCACGCGTGCTCTTCCGAGCGCGGCGAGGGATTCGAGGATTTCGTGGAGGGCGGCGGGTTTGGTGGAGGTGAAGTGTTTGGAGAGGTCGGCGGCGGTGACGGGGGTTCCGGCGGCGTGCAGGGCGGCTTCGACGGCGCGGATGCGCTCGGCGAGGGTTTTGGGCCAGGGCTGCTTCGCGGCTTTCTTGACGGCTTGACCCTTGACCTTGCCTTGAGCGCCCTTCTTCGGCTTGAGCGGCAGCTCTTCTTGCTCTTCGCCCTTCGCCTTTGGCCCGGCACTTTGATACTCGGGGCGCAGCCAGTGGATGATGCCGCGTTTTTCGTCGGCGGCGCGTTGGGTGTTGAGGTGGACGAGGCGTTCGAGGATTTCGGCGTCGGTGAGGGTGGCGGGCCAGCCGTAGGCGGCGAAGACGGCGGCGTCGAGGTCGTCGTGGAGCTGCTGGAGGAGGGAGACGAGGCCTTGGTCGTGGATGAGGCGCTCTTTGTCGGTGAGGGCGGTAGGTTTGGGCACTGTAGTCCCGGCTTTAGCCGGTTCTGGGGTGTCCAAGGCACCGCCTGAAGGCGGGACTACCATACTCCTGAGCTTTTCGAGGACGTTGTACATGCCGGTGAGGGTGCGGCCGGGATGCAGGGCCTGCACGCGCTTGCGGTGCGTTTTAGGCGACCTCGGCGACAAGTTCGGTGAACAGATCATACTGTCTGAACCTCGGTTCCGGCTTCTGCGTGTGTTCGGGCATGTTTGCCTGAAAGTTAAAGACGAGGGCTTCGACGACAGAACGTCGGTTCTCGAGCTTGCCGCCCGTGTGATAAAAGTGATCCCGGGTGATCACATTAAACTGGCTCCAGTAAGCGGGGATCGCTTCGTTCTTGCGATAGTCGTTGTGATGCCATGTCGAAAGAATGAACTTGGCAGGCGTCGCGCGCAGCAGAGCGGATAACCGGCTCTCATCGTCTTCCGTCCAATTGCTGAAGTAGTCCACATGGCGTCCAAGATAGGGCGGATCGCAGTAAATCAGATCGTCTGGCCCGGCCATCTTGATGATCGTTTCAAAGTCAGCCGTGATGAACTGCCAATCGGGTTTGATGATCTTGGCTGCGTCCTCGACCTGGTTGACAATCTTCGTGATGTAGGCCGGGGCAAAGCGCTCCGGCTTCTTGCAGAAAGGGATATTCCACGCGCCCTTCCGATTGAACCTCATCATGCCGTTGAAACCAGCTCGTGAGAGGAAGAGCAAGTCGAGAGGGTTATGCTCCGCATTGAAACGGTCGCGCAGGAATCGGAAATGGGCATATCCGGCCTCATCAGAAGCGCTCAAAATGGCACCCTCTTTCTCCAGGTATTTCCGAACGCCGCCGGGTGTAATCTCACCAGACTGAATAGCTTGGTAAAGGCGGATGATGTGTGGATTGATGTCTCCCAAGACTGCCTGCGAGCATCCACAATTCAGAGCGACAACGCCAGTGCCTAGGAAGGGCTCAATCCAGCGCCCCTTAAAAGTAGGAGCAAGGTCTCGAATCCAAGGCACCAGCTTCGTCTTGATGCCCTGACTCTTGAGTGGCGGGACGATGACTCTCATGAGTTCTTGGGTTTGCGTGGGTTTGTCTTGGTGCGCACAGGCACGATTCGCTTCTTGTCTGCGCCCTTAAAATCCATGAAATCGGCCAGCGTTCTGATGGGCACCGATTTACCATCACGGAGCATGGTGGCCTGCCCATGATTCATCCAATACTCGTCGAACCACTTCTCACCGAGTTTGGCGAAAACACCCTGACCGCGCCGAATGTCTTCGATCCATGTAATCGCGCCGATGTTGGCGGTATTGCCTGAACCTTGCTTGTCACTCGCCAACTGCCATTTCTCACAGACAAAAAATTCAAAGTCACGCACGACCGAAGTTATAGAGCGCAGATCTTCGACGGTAATCTCAGGTCCATTGGCATCTTGTCTTCGACTGACATAGCCCAACTCCTCCACGGCAAAGGATCGCGTCTCATCCAGTTCATCTGCGCCCACCCGTGAGTAGATCACACCAAGGCAAATGTGGGCTGCATAGCTAGCGTATGGAAATTGGATATTCTTGGTCGAGGTGCGGTCTTTAAAATAGGCACCGTGGCTACCAAGGGTGAAGCCGTTGACGTGTCCCGCAAAATCAGGATCACGATAGCTGGTTTTTAGATCGACGGCGAACTTGAGGCTCGGATCGGCATTGTTCACGAAGCTCAAATCGGGATACCAGTTCTGCTTTTCCGCCAGCACGATGGAGTAACCATTTTGCTCGGCGAAAGCCAGCAACTTGGGAAAGAGGTGAATCTCCAAAATCTTTGAGACGATCTTGGTGTCGGAACTTACCGTGAATACGTTGCGATAGATGTCGATGAAGCCTTTAACGGCCCATTGCCCGTCCTCGCCTGCCACATGATCTCGCAGCTCTTTGACGAACTCTGCCAGAGCGGTCAGAAAAGTTTTTTTGAGTGTGATGTGGTTCTTCATGCGGCCAAAGGATGCAACGTGACCTCCCGACTGTCGAGCCGAGTTGGCTGGGACCTTAGCTTCGGTAATTTGCTAAAGACGAAATGCCTACGGCGGTAGAGGTCGATGAAATTCGTGCTGCTGCCGCCGGGGACTTTGACGGGGTATTCGAAGCTGTAGCCGTCCGCGTGGTTGTTCGCCGGGGCGGGCACGGCGAGCAGGTGGGCGAGGCCGAGGAGGAAGGCCTGGGAATTGGCGCGTTCATTGGCCTCCGCCCGCGTCCAGTGGTCGATGAAGGCTTCGGGGGTGGCGGGGAGGGTGGACATGCGGGAGTGACGAATGCGGTGGGGACGTAGCACGAGTTTTCCAACTCGTGGCGAGGACACGGACTGGAAAGTCCGTGCTACGGCTAGGGAGGCGGATTATGGCGGCGGCAGGGCGAAGTGGTCAAGCGGTGGTCAAAGGGGCCAAAATCCCGGAGCGGTGGATCAAGCCCCAAGCCACAACAGTCAGCGAACTGGCTGCTGCGCACTCAATGTGCCTGGAGCCAGTTCGTGCCGGTGCCGGCCTCGACCTCGGCCTGGACGCCGTGGGGGAGGTGGATGGCGTTTTTCATGGCATCGAGGATGATGGTGCGGGCATGATCGGCCTCGCTGGCGGGCATTTCGAAGAGGAGTTCATCATGCACCTGCAGGAGCATGCGAGTTTGCAGGCCGGCTTTGGTGAGCGCGGCATCGACGTGGATCATGGCGAGCTTGATCATATCGGCGGCGGTGCCCTGGATGGGGGTATTCATGGCGACTCGCTCGGCCTGGCCGCGGATGGTGGCATTGGCGCTGGTGATGTCGCGGATGCTGCGGCGGCGTTTGGTGAGGGTCTCGACGTAGCCGTGCGTTCTGGCTCGGGCGACGATCTGGTCCATGAAGGCTTTTATGCCGGGGAACTGCTGGAAGTAGTTCTCGATGATCGTGGCGGCCTCGGCGCGTGGAATGCCGAGCCGCTGGCTCAAACCGAAGGCGCTGATGCCGTAGATGATGCCGAAATTGACCATCTTCGCCGTGCGGCGCATCTCGGGCAGCACGCCATCAAGAGGCACGCCATAGACGCGGGCGGCGGTGGCTTGGTGAATGTCGTGGCCTTGGGCGAAGGCTTCGATCATGGCGGTATCGCCGCTGAGAGCGGCCATGACGCGGAGTTCGATCTGTGAGTAGTCGGCGCTCATCAAGATCCAGCTTTCTTCGCCAGGGACGAAGGCTTTGCGGATCTCGCGGCCGAGATCGGAGCGAATGGGGATGTTTTGCAGGTTGGGATTGCTGCTGGCCATGCGACCGGTGGCGGCCATGAGCTGATGGAAGGTGGTGTGGACGCGGCCAGTGACCTTTGAAACGGCGTGCGGGAGTGCTTCGACGTAGGTGCTGTTGAGTTTCGTGACTTCGCGGTAGTCGAGGATGTCCTGAATGATGGGATGCAGGCCCATGAGCGACTGTAGGACTTGCTCGTTGGTCTGATACTGGCCGGTGGCGGTCTTCTTGGGCTTGTCGGTGAGCTTGAGGCGGTCAAAGAGCACTTCGCCGAGCTGTTTGGGGCTATTGAGGTTGAAGGGGCCGCCGGCATTCTCCTGAATGCGCTTTTGGAGTTCCTGGGCCTTCTTTTCGAGTTCGATGCCGTATTCACGCAGCGCCTGCACATCGATCTTCACGCCAAAGTTTTCCATCTTCGTGAGCACGGACACGAGGGGCGATTCGATGGACTCGAAGACATACGTTTGCTCCTTCAACTCGGGACGCATCTTGGCGGCGAGCTGCCAAGTGACATCGGCATCCTCGGCGGCGTAGTCGGCGACCTTGCGAGCGTCCTGCGCGGCGACATCGGCCATGGTGGCCTGGCTGAAGAGATCGTCCTTTTCGGTCCCGATGAGGGCGGTGATGGGCACGGGCGTGTAGTGCAAATACGTCTCCGAGAGGTAATCCATGCCGTGGCGCTGATCGGGATCGATGAGCGAGTGGGCGAGCATGGTATCGAAGAACGGCCCGCGAACCTCGATGCCATGCGCAAGGAGCACGCTGAGGTCGAATTTGAGGTTGTGACCGATTTTCTCTGCGCCCTCGCGAGTGAAGAGATCGCGGAATTCTTCGAGCACGGTCTTCGCAGCGGCTTTTTCGCGTGGGAAGTGCACGAACCAGCCTTCGTGAGCTTTCCATGAGAAGGCGATGCCGACGATCTGGGTATCGCGTGGATCGAGGCCGGTCGTTTCGAGGTCGAAGCAGTAGCTTGTTTGCTCAGCGAGCCGTTGGATCAGCTTTTGGCGTTCCTCGGCGGTTTGGACGAGGTGATACTCGTGCGGCGTGTCGGCGATGGTGGTGAGCTTCGTGGCCACCGGGGAGGAGAAGAGGTCGTCGGGGGCGGAAGAGGACGATGCGAACAGGTTGGAAACCTGTTCCACTTTCTCCGAGGCGGTTTTGCGGCCGCGACCGGCCTTGAAGTCATCGCCGAAGAGACGGCGGCCAAGGGCGTTGAACTCGAATTCAGAGAGGAAGGCCTTCAGCGCTTCGTCGTCGTGCGGTTTGACGACGAGATCGGGGAGTTCCATCTCGAACGGCATGTCCGTGAAGATAGTGGCGAGCTTTTTGGAGAGGATGGCGTCGTCGCGGCTGGCTTCGAGCTTCTCCTTCTGCTTGCCTTTGAGCTGGTCGAGATTGGCGAGGAGATTTTCCACGCTGCCAAACTGCTGGATGAGGGCGGTGGCGGTCTTTTCGCCGAAGCCTTTGACCCCAGGGATGTTGTCCACGGCATCGCCCATGAGCCCGAGGATATCGATGACCTGCGAGGGGCGCTCAATGCCCCAGCGCTCGCAGATTTCTTTCACGCCGATGATTTCGGTATCGGCACCCTGGCGGCCAGGTTTGTAGATTTTGACGTGCTCGGTGACGAGCTGGCCGAAATCTTTGTCCGGCGTGACCATGAAGGTTTCGAGGCCCACTTTGTCCGCCCGGGCGGCCATGATGCCAATGATGTCGTCCGCCTCATAGCCATCGCGAATAAGCAGGGGCACGTTCATGGCCTGGAGCAGGCGTTTCACCTGCGGGATGGCCATGGCGATATCCTCGGGGATCTCCTCGCGTTGGGCTTTGTAGGCCGGGAACATCTCATGGCGCGGCGTGGGCGCGGAGGTGTCGATGGCGACGCCGAGATGGGTGGGCTTCTGGTTGTGGAGGATGTCCAGCAGCGTGTTGGCGAAGCCGTAGAGAGCGGAGGTGTTCAGCCCATCGCTCGTGCGGATGGGGTTTTTGATGAAGGCGAAGTGAGCGCGGTAGATCAGCGCCATCGCGTCGAGGAGGAAAAGCCGGTCGGACATGTGCGGGAGCCTGTAAGCAGGCCGGGGGCTGGCGCAAACCGCATGGTGGAAGCCCGAAAACTCCCCTTCTCTGCCGATCTGAATAGCCAGACTGGCTCCATTGAGAGGCTCAAACTGAAATTCTAGAAAAAGATTGCGAAAACCATGAAGTTGATAGAATAATTAACGTATCTGAAATATTAACCACTCCCGGTTTGCCATGAAAAGACCCATTCTCGCCTCCGTCGCAGCATTTGCAGCCAGCGCCGCTCTTGCCTCTGCCCAGTATGGCCCGCCTCCAGCCGGCTACGGCACCATGGGAATGGCTCCTCCCCCTACATCAGCACCGCCTCCGAGCGTGCCTGCCTATCCGAATTCCATGCCACCGCCGATGGTTAGCAGCGCGGTGACTCCTCCGCCTGTGGGCTATACCGATCCCTACGCCGCTCCGCCTCCTCCAGGAGGCATGGCCTCGATGCCACCGCAAGGGACTTCCCCTTATGGAGCGCCTCCACCAGCCCCTGGCACTTATGGTGGCCCTGCGGACATGGGGTACGGAGGCGCTGTGGCTCCCGGCATCGTGAACTACAACTACCTTGAACTGACCTACCGCTATATCCAACCCAAGAGCAAAGGCCTCGATGGTGCCAACACGATCGGCGGCACCCTGAGCGTGGCGCTCTTTGAACCACTGTTCCTGAAATTCGGTGCTTTTTGGGGAAGTGGCAAAGGAGCTGGCACCGCAGGTGCAACCAACAGCGATTATGACTTTGCCGCGATCCAGGCTTCGGTGGGCTTCCACACACAATTGCTCGACCAGCGCCTGCAATTCACAGGCGAAGCGGGCATGCAATACGCCAATCTGAAATCCACTAACACGGCGGCCAGCTTTAGCGATGGCTCCTTGTTTATCCGACCAGCTCTGCGTTTTGCCCCCACCGACGCCATCGAAGTGCAGGCCGGTGTGACGGTCAGCAGCGCTGACAAATATGACAGCAAGGTGCTCGACCTGAGCGGCTACTTCCGCGTCATGCCCAAGGTCGATGTGGGTATCGGTGCTGACTTTGGCGATACCACCCGCGGCTTCCGCGGCAATGTGCGCTTCCGCTGGTAACACAGCCAGTCCGCAACTCCAGTCTTTCAACCGCGCCTCAACCAAGACCAATAAAAAAGCCAGCCGGGAAACCGGCTGGCATTTTTAATGAAATTCAAATCGTAAGAATTACTCAGCGTGGTCTTCGACGTAGCGAACGACATCGCCGACGGACTGAAGCTTCTCAGCTTCTTCATCGGGAACGTCGATGCCGAATTCTTCCTCAAACGCCATGACGAGCTCGACGGTGTCGAGGGAGTCGGCACCGAGGTCCTCGATGAACTTGGCTTCCTGGGTGACCTGTTCGGGATTCACGCCGAGCTGCTCAACGATGATGTCTTTGACCTTATCTTGGATGTTGTCTGCCATGTGTTTAGGGGGTGGTAAGTGCGGCGGAGCTTTAGAGGTTGGATATGCTTTGGCAAGAGAAAAAATCGCTCCTTTTCAGGCCTCGATTCAGCCTTCGTCGTGGGACGTTTCCTGAGCGATTTGCGGAGAGGCCACCTCAGGCTCAGGTTCTGCCACTTTTTCGATCAGTTCGCCATTGAAGCGACCAAGCAGCCTGGTGAGCACTTGGTCCGCGCCTCCATACATCAAATCATCGATGACAGCCTTCTTCTCGCGGCTCTCTCCCCCGGTCTTATACCAAGCGTAAGCCAGTCCCTGCTTATCCCACTTGCGCTTGTCCACGCGAAAGACATCCGCGAAGGCCACTTTCAAGCCGCCGGGAGTCACAAAGTGATCCGTCTCTCCACGCAAGACGGTATTTTTGCGAAGCAGGACGATCACGCCCACCGCCAGGGCCGCAGCGACGCAGCCATAGCCAAAGTAAAACTGCTCTGCGATCTCCCGCTCCGTGTAGTGATGCGGCTCCTCTTTCCAGCCATTCGCAGCGGCGTAGGTCACCCACTTCGGCGGTTCGCCATCCGTGCCGGTGGGCATGCCCTTGGCCTTTTGCTCGGCGATCCATTGATCGAGCGTTCCCGCCTTTTTGGCCGCATCAAAGGTGGCTAAGAACTCGCTATTAAACCACTCCTTCTTCTTCGCGATCTCGACCTCCTTCGGGTAGCCTACACTGCCATCGTAGAGGAAATAAGCGCCGAAGAAGGCAAACATCGCGGCCATCATCGCCCGACGCTTAAAATACCAGGGCGTGACGCGGCAGACGATGGAGGCGGAGGGATCGACGGGGGCTGGTTCCATGTGGGCGATCCATGCGCCGCACCCTAACGCCGCGCAACCAACGTTTTGCGTGAAGAAATTTGCTCCGTGATTGCAACCGCAGCGGGCTTTTCATCGCATGAAACACGTCTATCTGATCCGCGTCACAAACCACCCCCAAAAACCATGATCCACTTCGATCCCCTCTACCTCATCATCATGCTCGGCACCACCGCGCTGGCCATGTGGGCCTCCTGGCGTGTCAAAGCGGCCTACAACCGCTACTCGCAGGTGCCCGCCACGTCCGGCCTCAGCGGAGCCCAAATCGCCCAGCGCATTCTCGACCTCAACAACATCCACGACGTCGAGGTCGTGCCCACCCACGGCCTGCTCAGCGATCACTACGATCCGCAGAATAAGAAGCTCGTGCTGTGCGAAGAAAACTTTTACGGCACCAATGTGGCGGCGCTGGGCGTGGCCGCTCATGAAGCCGGACACGCTATCCAGCACAAGCAACTCTACGCTCCGCTTCAATGGCGCATGGCCGCCGTGGGCATCACCACCATGGCCGGGCAAGCAATCCCGTTCATCGGCTTTGGTCTCTTTTACCTCGCGCCCAAAATCGCCATCCCTGCCTTGGCGATCTGCTTTGGCATCGTGATGGTCTTCCAGCTCATCACTCTACCGGTCGAGTTTGATGCCACAGCCCGGGCCAAGCGCATCCTAGCCCACACAGGAGCCGTGGCCCCCGGCCAGGAAACCGAATCCATGGGCAAGGTGCTCGATGCGGCTGCTTTGACCTATGTTGCCGCCTTTATCGGCTCCCTCGCCACCTTCCTTTACTACATCCTCCAGATGATGGGCGGACGCCGAGACGAGGAATAACAGCCCGCCCAGAATATCGAACTCCGAAGCGGCGTATGGAAAACCATGTGCCGTTTCCTTTTCGCCCTCGTTTTGCCGCTCACAGCCTTCGCGGAGGATATTCCAAAGCTGCGAGGCCTCAGCCGGACCCATCTGCTTCAAATCGATGTTTCCGGTCAGGATGCCAAAACGGCCGAAGAATGGCAAAAACGCCGCACGGAGGCTCTCGAAGGCTTCCAGGCCGTCGTCGGCCGCTTACCCGGAAATGAGCAGCGATGCGATCTGAACCCTCAAATCATCGAGGAAGTCGATTGTGGCACCTATGTGAGGCGACTCGTCAGCTACTCATCGCAGCCGGGTGGAAGCGTGCCCGCTTACCTTTGCATCCCGAAAAAGGCACTCGCAGGTGAAAAGGCCCCGGCTGTGCTCTGCCTGCATCCCACGGAGAACAAGATCGGCTTCAAAGTCGTCGTCGGGCTCGGTGGCAAACCGCACCGGCAATACGCCGCCGAGCTTGCGGAACGTGGATTCGTCACGCTGGCCCCCAGCTACCCATTGCTGGCGGACTACCAGCCCGATTTGAAAGCCTTGAACATGCCCAGCGGCACCATGAAGGCCATCTGGGATAACATCCGCGGACTCGACTACCTCGAAACACTGCCCTTCGTCGATACCTCATGCGGCTTCGCCACCATCGGGCACTCGCTCGGCGGGCACAATTCGATCTACACCGCCAGCTTTGAGCCGCGCATCAAGGTGGTCGTCACCAGTTGCGGCTTTGACTCGCTGCTCGATTACTACGGCGGGAATATCAAAGGCTACGTCCAGGAGCGCTACATGCTGAAGATGGCGGATTACCTCGGTCATCCACAGGACGCACCATGGGACTATTACGAACTCATCGCCGCCCTAGCCCCGCGTCATGTCTTTGTGAATGCTCCGCTGAGAGATGCGAACTTCCGCCACGACAGCGTGGACCGCATCGCCGCCGCCGCCGAGCCGGTCTTCCGGCTTCACGAAGCGGGTGGGCGCCTCATTGTGCGCCACCCGGACTCCGATCACGACTTCCCGGATGCAGAACGCTTCGAGGCTTACGAGCTGATTGAAAAAGTCCTCCGAAGCCGCTGAGCTTACTCCTTCAGCTTCTTCACGAGATACTCCGTCGCTGTTTTCGCCACGCCTTCCACGCCAGGATAAAACAGCTCACAGGCCACGCCATTCGCTTTGCAGTGCTCCTGAAGCTTCACGCCGAAGTTCGCGGTATGCGTGGGGTCTTTCTCATCCTTGCCCATGTTCGGCACGGCATTGAAGCTCATGTAAATGGCAGGATCATCGCTGCTGACGAGAGCGTAGGGCGAGTACTCGGCGATCCACGGCAGGATCTTCTCACGAGCAGCCAGGAAGGCATCAAAGGTCGGACGCTCCTTGCCGACGAGAAACGCATGGCCGCCGTATTTGCTGTTCGGCGTCCATTCCTTCATCTGCTGCGGGTCCAGCGTCGTCTGCGCACCCATCACCGCCGCACACCATAGCCTAGTGGACTCACGGGCGATGGGATCGCTGCTCTTCGGATCGGCGAGATCGGGGTGGAAGGCCAGCCACAGGCTGCTGCAAGCACCCGCACTGCCACCGCTGGCACCGATGCGAGCTTTGTCGATGTTCCACTCGGCAGACTTGCTGCGCACCGTTTGCAAAGCCAGCGCCGCATCATGCAGCGGAGCCTTCACCGGCGGCACCACCTCCTGAGCCTGCGAGATGTAGCGGTAATTGATCGAAACGACGCTGATGCCCTCCTTCAAATACGGTTCCACGGCGATCCCCGCCTTGTCCCCGCCCATCCAGCCACCGCCATGGATAAAAAACAGCACCGGCGTCGGCTTATCCGACTTCGCCTGCCAGAAATCGAGCACGTTCCGCTCATGCGGGCCATACTTTAGATTCGCCACCGTAGGCGCAGGGTTCTTAGGGTAGACTTTTTTCGCCGGAGCCTTCTTGGCCGGAGCCTCGGCTTTCTTGACGGGAGCTTGCGCCAGCAAAGGAAGGGGAAGGCTGGCGAGCAGGAGAAGAGAGAGAGTAAGTTTCATGGTGGAAACTTGAAACGCACAGCCCAACATCTTTCTGGCATAGACGCCCGCCATCCCGGCCAAAATCCAAGAGCATCTGCTCAAGCCATCTGTTCAAGGCGAGCCAAAGTAGGAAACGAATCCTGAACCATGAGGCGTCACATTTGAAAAGTCACGCAGTTCCTCCCACCAGCTCCTGCTCGCATTCAGACCTCAGCAAACCAGCCTATTTCGTCCGTTTCGAGACGTAAGCCCTGACGAAGTTGAAGAGAAGGTCAAAAACACCTTGCGCACCCGTTGTGCCGTGCTCCTATCCGCCCTCCGAAAATTCGGAAATGGCTCGGTAGCTCAGTCGGTAGAGCAGGGGATTGAAAATCCCCGTGTCGGCGGTTCGATTCCGTCCCGAGCCACCTCTGGAACCCTTGATTTTACGAGGTTCCAGCGGTTTTGAAGCATTTGGCAGTCTCAATAAGGAATTGCCAGTTAAGGCCACAAAATGCCAGTTTTTGCCCCTTAACTGTCCCCTAACTGGCAACGTCTTTCGGCCCATTGCAGAGATTTTTCTGGAGCCAGAACCCATTCCAGCACAGCCCCCGTCTCGCCGGGTTCCTGTCCGTTGCCAGATAGGGGGCAGTTAAGGCGTGGCAGGCTTTTTATGGTCCTCCATTCCTGCTCCACAGCATTCCCACTTTGGGCAGGCGTGCCCGTGCCGGGTGTTTTGATACTACAGCCAGCGTTGCCACATTCAATTCAGGCCAAGGCATGCGGCTGGTATCCAAGGCGAACTCTCGTATGGCCGTCCCGGTAGGGATCAACTGCCGCCTCGCCTAGCCTAGCCTTCCGGCGATGAATGTTCCACCTAGACGCAGCAAGCGATTGTGTCCCCTTTACACATCGTCCGCCACGCTCACGGCGGCCAGAATAAAGATGCCGGGGCCAGCGGCGAAGGCGGCGAGGGAAAGGCCGTCAAGCACGCGAAGCCCCAGCGGATCGTTACCGGTCAAAAGGGAGTAAAAGAAGGCGCTGAGGCCTCCGCCAAGTGCGAGCACAAGGCCGAGCACGGCAAAGAAGGATTTCATCTCAGTAGCCTAGCAGTGCTGTCAACACCCTTGGCATTCAGCAGCGGTCTGTTACGGTCGCGGTTTACCAAAGCGTTAACGCAAACGCAGTCCTGTGATGAACTATTTTATGGCTGTCATCGGGATCAACTGCCGCCTCGCCTACTCTTCCGGCGATGAATGTTCCTCCTCCGCTTTCCCCGCCGCGCCCGGCGTTGTGGTCAGTTCGTGCCAGCCCTTGCCTCAGAGTTAAAATCCTCCTCCTCCGTCTCTCCACACTAACACCGCCCGGAGCGGAGGAATCCGCCCAATGACTAGACTATGGCGAAGTGTCTAAGTGTCATCACAAGCAAATATGAGACTACCATAAACGGAGCAATCTCCATTCTACGAGAAGCAGGCTCCCGGCTGCTGCACGCATACAGGCCGATTACGAGGCTCAAAGTTAGCAGAGCACCTCCAAAGACATACAGCGCGAGCATTGGACCAACAAATGATCCAGTCATGGCGCTCAAAAATGCCACGCCAAATCCCATCGCTTCTCTAGGTATCACTACAGATTTAGCAGTGCCTTCAAGGAAGGTAACATTTTGGAGTTCAAATCTGGTCGTCTGTAGGCTGTTGAGGCTCCTGACTTCGAGGCTCTCCATTTTGAGGTATGCCGTCACATTTTCAAAAGAATAGCCTCCGCTGACAGTGAGAGCCGGACACTCAAGAACCATGCAATCAGTCGCACGCATGAAAACATCTTCCCATCTGTAGGACTCGCAGCCGACATATATCACAGGTGGCAGGTCTTCAGCAGGCTGCCCAACTCTCCATGTAACTGGTTCCTCAAAACTTTTGGACGCTTTCCCGAAAATGCACTTGCCCAGTTCGATTAGAATCCATGCGGCAAAAAATCCGGTAAAAAAGCCGAACAGGGAGTTTCCTAGCGCGGCGAGCTGAGACGTTTGGCCCCACCATTGAGGGAAAAGAAACGATAGCACACATCCACAAGCTGCTCCGCCAAGCGTCAATTTGTAAGGTAGAATAGCCTGCCTATAGCTTTTGTAGGTTGCTGCAATGAGGAGCAGCAAAAGAATGAATTTGGAAATGTCTGGAATCACAAGGCTATCTTGGTTCAAAAATCGTGGAGCGCCAGCCCGGAGCGGATAAGCCCAGCCTCAGCCCTCCTCCGTGTCTCCACAGTTACACCGCCCGGAGCGGAGGAATCCGCCTGTCAGTCGTCATCCTCAAAGAACGATGCGCCTGCCTGGTTCTACTCCTTCAAGTTCAGCAGCAGGCCGCCGCCCGTGCTTTCGATCATGTCGGCAAAGCGTTTCGTCAGCGCCTCACTCACGGCGCTAGGGGCTGCCTTCGTCAGCGCTTCCAGCTTCTTGCCTGCTTCCGTTCGTGTGAGCGGTCTGTTGGCAAAGATGGCCTGCAAGTGCTCCAGGCGAATCTTGGCCTTTGGCTCCTTCCCTTCGCTGCCGCCGTCCTGCTATGCCTTGTAATCGAAATCTGCGATGGCTTCAAAGCCGTGCTCGCACAGCGTCCACGCGGTAGCTGGTCCCTTGTGCATGCCGTTGCTCTTTGCCTTTGACGGTTTATGGCTGCCGGTGTGGTGAATGCTCAAACCTTCGCCGCCAGCGCTCGCAGGCCGTGCTCGGTTTTTTCGAGCAGGCCGTGCGCGTCCTCGTAGTCTTCCACCAGCGCCGTGAGTTCGCGGAAATACTCCTCCTGCACAGCATCCAGGACACGCGTGGCAAGGCGGGTGCAGAGCGTGCTGGCCGCCTCGTAAGCACTGGCTCTTTTGATCGGGATGAGCGGGTGCAGCGCCCACAGGCCGGAGATGGTGGCCGGGACGTGGAGTGAGCTGGTATTCACGGGAAAGGCGGGATGACTATGGTGCTGAGTTTCACGCCTCCAGAAAGTATTCCGCAGGCATGGCGAAGTGACGGGCCAGCCTGCGAATGTGGGCCGTCGTGAGCTGCCGCGTGCCGTTGAGGATCTTGCTGCCCATGCTCGGCTCCAGCTCCAGCAGTCGCCCGAGGTCCGCCGCCGTCATGCTGTGCGCCTCCAGTAGCCCGGCAAGGCGTTTCGTCACCGGCAGCGGCTTCGCCTTCTTCTCCTTAGTGGCCTCATAATCGGCGATGAGGTCCGCCTCCATCTCAAACCAGTCGGCTTGATCCTGATTCATGGCCTTATCATGCCCCCACAGCGGTTCGATGGCCGCCAGCGCCGCCGGATGGTCCGCCCTGTCCCGGATGGGACGCGGTAGCCAGACAGATCGGCAGAGCGTGCTGTAGTCAGCGGGCAGCGTGTGGCGATTCGTGACGCGGCGATACATCCCCGGGTGATTCCAGACATTTCCGCAAGCGCAAAGTGGACGGCGGCCCGGCCTCGTCACTGCCATTGCAAAAAATTTCGCGGCCTTCGACTTCTCCGGCCGCAGTGACCACCACGCCCGCGCCGCCGGCCTACTGCGCAGCACGTTGGGTGTTGTGGCCTATGAAGAGCACATTTTGCAGATGTGTGAGGCCTTCGCCGGACTCGCGTCGACATGCTCCGCCGTGCTTTGATGAAACAGCAAACGGCCAAAATCAGCGAATTGAAGGCCGATTTTATGGCCGGAGTGCTCACCAACGGCAAGGGTTTCTATTCCCCGCTGGTCTATATGCTCGAACGCTGCCGCCGACCCTTGCGGATCGGGCGGCAGCGCCCTGTGTTTCACGAGACCGGCCCTCAGTGGGCGGCTCGTTCGATGTGACTGCCGACGTGCGAGACATCGCTACCAAAGCCTCTGAAGGTTCGGCAGCTCGTGCCAGCCATCACGAGGAGGGCGGAGGCGAGCAGGAGTAGGGCGAGTCGTTTCGTGGATGTTTTCATGATGTTTGAAGTGGGTGAGTGGAGTGGTGGTTTAGAAGCCTTGGGCGGTGAGACTGGCTTGGATGGCGGCCTCGATAGCCTCCTGCGTGGCTCCGGTGCGCTTTTGGATGCGGCCGAGCAATTCGTCTGCCTTGCCTTCCTGAAACTGGAGATCGTCATCGGTAAGCGCCGCCCATTTCTGTTTGAGCGTGCCTTTGAGAATGTTCCAGTCGCCTTTGATATGTAGTGTTGTCATAGGACCGCATGGTGCGGCGTTGCATCCGCTATCGCCATGGGGTGTACTGCTACTGCTTCCTCGAATGCCTCGACGATCTTAGATGACGAAAAAGGCGGCCGAGCTTTCGCCGGGCCGCCTTGGTTTGGAAGGAGGAGCGCTTTAGTAGGCTCTCGTGGTCTGCGTTTCCACGGTGGTGGAGATGGGAGCATTCACCAATGGTACACGACGGGTGGTTTCCTCCGTGGTGGTCGTGGTGGTGCTGCCGTGATTGTGACGGCTGTCATCGTCCTCGTTGTAGGTGGTTTCACAACTGGAGAGCAGGGCGAGGCCCGCGATGGCGAGGGAGAGATGGATGAGTGATTTCATGGTGGGTGGGTTTGGCTTAGCGTTTGATTTCGGTGGTGGTCGTCGTGGTCTTGGTTTCCTCAATGAGAGGTGCTTTGCGCACGATGACCTTTGTGGCGGTGAGGCTGTCACCCACGCGTGTGTAATACACTGTCACAGGAAGGCCGGACTTGACCGTCTCGATGGAAACGGGAAGGCCATTCTCATCGACGTAGGTGGTCGTTTTGCTGTAACCGTAGGTGAGCGGGGTGGCTGAGGTTTCGGTTTTGATCAGCAGCCTTCCGGGGGCGAACTCGGTGATGGTGCCAGCGGTGGTCGTGGTGGTTTCGAGCGTGGCGGCGGGCGTGCTGATCACCGTCACGGGTGCGGCGGAACTACTTCGACGCACCATGATCTTGGAAGCCACGAGCGTGTCTCCCACCTTGGTGTAATACACGGTGACGGGCAGGCCGGAGGTGACGGCGGCCAGCGAGACGGGATTTCCGTTTTCATCGACGTAGTTGGTTGTCTGGTTGGACAGATAGCGCACAGGCACAGTGCCGGAGGACGTTTTGATGACGATGGCCTGTGGGCCGAATTCGCTGATGGTGCCTTCGGAGGTGGTGATGCTGCTGGTGGCCTCCACACGCTGGGCGGTGGCGGCACTGGCGAGAACAAACGAGCCAGCGAGCACCAAGGCACGGATGGAGGAGGTGAGGGTGTTTTTCATGGATTTGATCTTCGTCTGCCATCGCATCATGCCGCCATGGGGTGTAACCCCACTGCGGGTGATGCGGGGATCAATGAAACAGGTTTTTGATGCCGTGGCTGAGGCGTCCGAGTTTTCGATCAAGATGGAGCTCGCCGAGCTGATCCACGCCACGACTCACGGACTGCGCTCCGCTATCGGCGATCTCGGAGAGGCGCTGCTGGATGTCCTCCAGCAATTGCGCGGCGCGATGCCTCGGCGGTGGTGGCGTCAAAGCACGCACGGTGAGCATGGCGAGGATGCCGAAGCCTGCGGCGGCGAGCAAGGTGGCACCGGGATGCTGCTGCACGCATCGTTCCATGCGGGCTGCGGTGCTTTTGCAGACGTTGCAGGCCGTGGTTGCGGCGTTGCCGGCATCAGCGGCGATTTCGGGAAGAGCGGAAGGGATGGCTGGAGGACTGGAGGGTGTGTTCATGGTTTTGGAGTGAGGGGAGTGACGTTGCAGGTGAGCTCGATGGCTTTGGTAATGCCGAGGGAGAGGAGCATCGGACGCAGCAGCGCCGCGCCGACGGTGGAGACCGTGCCTGCCACCACGCGTGTGGGCAGCAGATTGACGAGCAATCCCACGCCGAAGGCCAGGGCCACCGCCTGAGCGGGCTCGCGTTGAGCGAAGGCTTTGATGTCGTGCAGCTTGCTCCTCATGAGGCCAGGAATGTCACGGGTGGGAGCGGCGGGTGGGGAGGGCGGAGCGGATGTTTCAGCGGGGATCATTTGGAAGCCTAGCAATGCTCAAAGGTTGCTGCCATGGGGTGAAACCCGACTCCCCTGCCCCACCTGTAAAAAGCAAAACGGTGACGAAGGGCTGCAAAACAGCTTCTTCGTCACCGTCGCGTGCGATCACGCAGCCTTTGCCTCCCGAGCATCAGGCCACGCTTTCGCAAACTTTTGGCCGCTTACTTGGCGCTCAGCTCCATGGCCTTGCCGAGATGGGTCTTCAGCGTTGGCAGCATGCCGGTGGCCCAAGCCTTGAGGTCGCTGTCTTTGGCGTCGTTGGAGGCTTCTTCGAAGTTGCTCATGCACTTCTTGTGACCGCGAACGATTTCAGCGAGGAACTCCTTGTCGAATTCCGTGCCGCTGGATTTCTCCAGCGTCTGGTAATGCTCGGCGTCTTTCGGGTTGATGACCGTGGAGGTTTCCACGCCCTTGGTCGTCGCCAGTTTGGAGAGCTGGTCATTGGCCGCGGTGTGATCCGTGACGAGCATCTGGGCAAAGGCCTTGATGTCTTCACGGCTGGTTTTCTGAGCACCGAGGCCGGCCGTCTTCACGACAGCCATGCCAGCGGCGGTTTCCTGCTTGATGAATTTCACATCAGCGGCGTTGAGCGTGTCTTTTTCAGCAGCGATGCCGTTGGAGGCGAGAAGCAAAGCGGCGCAGAACGCGAAAGCCGAGGTGGTGAGGAGGGTGATGGATGTTTTTTTCATGGGTGGGTTGGGTTCGTTGAATGATGACGTCGTTTAGTTTGTCATCGCACTCACCGTGGGACCCTCACCACCCTGTCACCATGGGGTGAAACCCGACTGCTCAGCGCCTCAGCTTGAGCTTCTAACATGGCGAACATCGAGTCGATCGAGTCGGGTTACACCCCATGGCCTCACGACTCACGCACAGACGAGAGAGGCGGTTCAGTTCAAAATACCAATCCAATACATCCCATGAAAAAACTCCTCTTCCTCCTCCCCATCCTCTGCGCCACCGCACCTCCGCTGCTTGCGCAAGTCACCGTCGTCACCCCTGCTCCAGGTGTCTCACCCGTCGTCGTCGTCCGCACCTTGAATCCCTTGGTCGTGCAGCGACAGCTCTCCCTGGCACCGAAAGTGGTGATCCTGTCACCTGCACCGCAAACGGAGGTGAAGACGACGAAAACCACCACCGTGGTGGATACACCCGGCCAGCCACGCCGCGTGTACAACTCAGAGCGCAGCGTGGTCGTGGTCGAGGACCAAGGTCAAACCCGTGAGCTGCCTTATGTGACGCTCCCCGTGCTCTTCGTGAAGGAAACTGCCGAACTCCTCGATGACGAATCACGCAACGCGCTTCAGCAAGTAGCGGGCGTGATCCTCGCGATCAGCAAGACCGAGGCCGGCACTGTGTTTGACATCGAAGGCCACACCAGCACCGATGGCACCGGCGAATACAACGCCAGCCTATCGGCGTCACGCGCTCAGCGTGTTTTTGACGAGCTCACCAAGACCTACGGCGTGCCCGCCAGCGTGCTGAGCGCTCACGGCTACGGCGAAAGCTTCCCCATGTATCCCCAGGGCAGTGAAGCCGAGATGCAGCAGGACCGCCGCGTGCTCGTGGTGCGCACGAAATGAGCTACGAGACGGATTTGAACTCCAATTCTCCTCACACCCGCTCCCACATCAGGGAGCGGGTTTTTTGCGCCCAAAGACTGGGGCACACACCCCATCGCGAAGCATACCTGCACGCGAGTAGCCTGCGGACCATGAAAACACCCATCCTCTGCATCCTCCTCGCATCAGCGTCGCTGATATCCTGCTCCAATAGTCCCAACGCACGCACCGGCACCGTCATCGGTGCTCTCGGCGGCGCAGGCGTCGGCGGCATCATCGGCAGTCAAAGTGGCCGCGGCCTCGAAGGTGCCCTCATCGGTGGCGGCCTCGGTGCCCTCGGTGGAAACCTCATCGGCGGCTCGCAAGACCAAAACCGCCGCGATGACCGCTACGACGACCGCTATTACAACGGCAATCGCCGCCGTCATTAAGCCCCCCCCGTGCCGTTTCCGATCCTCCATCCATAACCATGAGCTACCAGGCACGTATCCATGATCTCACCACAGGGGAGTTTCTTCTAGCGTGCCGGGTGGAGGCCTCGGATCTGCACGATGCCGAAAGCACGGCCATCTATCACGCCGCCCAGGCGCTGACCAGCAACCCGCAAGACATGGATGTGCGGCATTTGCATGAGTGCGCAAAAAGGCCGGAGGCATCCGCCCCCGGCCAACTGCACTGGTAAACCCTGCAACGCAAAGTTCTCGGATCATATCGATCCATGTGAGCTTTCACTCAGAACGAACGCAAGAGCACGCGTCAAATTTGTTCGAGCTGTTTGTGAAGGCGAGAAGACTGGTGGAAGTCTGAGCTGCGTTGAATGCAGGGAGAAATCAGGCAGCATGTTTTTTGCGCACACGCTCCCCTGGAGCCTCCACCCACATGAAGAGGGCTTTTAGGCCATCGAGCAGGCCCATCTCTTGATGCTGCTCCGCCTCGATCTCGATGGCAGCCTGGTCGAGTTCACGCTGGTGTTTGGCCTCGTCGTTGTCTTCCACGACGGGCGGTTCTCCTGCTATATCCAAAGCGGCAATCGTCATGGCATCCGTGATCTCATACTGAGGACTGTGCGAGGCCCAGGCCTGCAAACGAATGTGCAGCCCCTGAATACCGGCCTGAACTGCCTTGCGATGGGATTCGATGGTGAGCACGAGCTTCTTCCAATCACCCGCCGCAGCCTCATTGAGATGCACCGCCTGATCTCGCAGACCGCTCAATGCGATGGCTAGCCTCGCCTCCTGATGCTGAAGCTCCTCCCACAACTTCCAGGCTGTTTGCGGATGGCCGTTGCCCACCGCATCGTGCATCTCAGCGAGAATGCGGTGGATGCGCCGCAGCACGGCCGTCACATGATCCCAATGGTGTTGGCAGCCCGTGTCCCAGTCCGCAGGCGATCCGCGCACATTGGCCAGCTCATGGGACTCCTCCAGCACGCGGGTCAGTTCGGCCTCAAACTCAATCAAGCGCACGCAATCCGCACGCAGACCGGCTTCGAGACTGGAGACGACAGGAAAAGCGAGAGCAAGGGTGGAGATCATGGTGAAATCATGCTCCAGAGATGCCGTCGCTTTCGCCATGGGGTGAAGTGCTACTCATTCATGCCGCAGCGCATCAATTGGATTCAACTTGGCCGCTCTTCGCGCAGGCGTATAGCCAAACAGCACACCGACCACGGCTGAAAACGCGAAGGCGATCACATTGATCTGGGTGTTGAAGTTGAACGGCACCTTGATGACCTGCGCAAGGCCGTAGCAGAGGCCGAGGGCCAGCAGGATGCCCACGATGCCGCCGATGCAGGACAGCGTGACGGCTTCGACGAGGAACTGTAGCAGCACCTCGCTCGCGGTGGCGCCGATGGCGAGGCGGATGCCGATCTCATGCGTACGCTCCGTCACGGAGACGAGCATGATGTTCATGATGCCAATGCCCCCGACCAGCAGCGACACTCCCGCCACCGCCGCGAGCAACATGGTCATGAGCTGCGTCGTGGAGCCCAGCGTCTCAGCGATTTGCCGCGTGTCGAAGATGTTGAAGTCGTTGTCCTGGTTGCTTTGCAGGTTTCGCCGCTGGCGCATAATCTGTGTGATCTCGGCGATCAGCTCCAGGCTGTTCGTGCCTTCCACGGCAGAGATGGAGATTTGATTGATGTCATGCGACGACGTTTTGCCGATCAGCCGACGTTGCAGCGAGGAAAGCGGCATGATGATGGTGTCATCTTGATCGCCCATGCCTGCCTGGCCTTTGGTCGCCAGCAGCCCGATGACTTCACAAGAAGCACGTCCGATGCGAATGCTGGCCCCAATGGGATTCTCGGTGCCAAACAGCTCCACCCGCACCGTGTTGCCGATCACGCACACCGCGCTGCCGGAGCGCACATCCAAGTCCGTGAAGAGTCTTCCTTCTGCGAGGCTCCACTTGTTGATTTGGAAATAGATCGGCGTGGTTCCAGTGATCATGCTCGTTCGCGCATTGCTGAGATAAATTGTGCTCAGTGATGCCGTGCGCACCGGTGCGATGGCCGCGATGCTGGCGATCTGCTCACCCAGCGTTTCCGCGTCTCTTTCTGTGAAACTCGGCACACCTGCCGAGGAGCCGCGTTGTCCAAATCCTGCACCAGGCCGCAGCGTGAGCAGATTGCTCCCCAGGCTGGAAATCTGCGCTTTGACCGCCAGCGTGGCACCTTCGCCCAACGTGACCATGGTGATGATCGACGCCACACCGATGAAGATGCCCAGCACGGTCAAAAACGCCCGTGTGAGGTTGCGGCTGATCTCTCGCACCGCGATGGCAAAAGCGTTCCAGATCATGGCGAGGTGGAATCGGATTCGACGAGGCCGTCTTTGATCACCACGCGTCGTTTTGCACACGCGGCCACGTTTTCATCATGCGTGACCATCAGCACCGTGATGCCGCGATCCACATTCAGACGCGTGAGGATCTCGATGATGTCCCGCGTCGTCACGGAGTCGAGATTGCCCGTCGGTTCATCGGCAAACAACGTGCTCGGCTCCGTCACGATCGCCCGCGCGATCGCCACTCGCTGCTGCTGCCCGCCGGAAAGCTCTCCTGGCGTGCTGCTGAGCTTCGTGGGCAATCCCACCGCCGTCAGCGCCGCCGTGGCTTTCTCATGCCGGTCCTTCCGCGACATGCCGCGATACAGCAACGGCAGCTCCACATTCTCCAGCGCACTCGTCCGCGCCAGCAGGTTGAACCCCTGAAAAATGAAGCCCAGCGCATACCGTCGCAGCAGCGATCGCTGATCCGCATCCAGCGTCTCCACCGCGATGCCCTCATACTGGTAGTGCCCGCTCGTCGGCGTATCCAGACACCCCAGCACATTCATCAACGTCGATTTCCCCGACCCACTCGGCCCCATGATCACCACAAACTCCCCCTTCTGAATCGTCAGATCGACCCCCTTCAACGCCTGAAACGCCGCATCGCCCAGGCCATAGGTCTTTGTTAGGCCGTTTAGTTGAATGAGAGGTGCTTCACTCATGATGCAGGTGTGTTGTTGCGCAGGATGACCTGCATTCCTTCAGCCAAACCTTCGCCGGAGATCTCGGTGTATCGTCCATCCGTGAGGCCGGTCTTGATGGGGAGCGGCTCGGCTTTGCCGTCGCGGAGGATGTAGAGGTGGGCGGCGGGTTTGGTTTTGTCGTCTTTGTCGCGGGCTTCGGGGCGACTGCGGTTGCGGGTGGGCATGGGGATGAGGCTTTGGACGAAGGATTTCTTCGCGGGGCCAGTTTTGGCAGCGGTGGCGGGATTGAAGCGCAACGCGGCGGTGGGCACGCGGAAGATATTCTGGCTCGCGGCGACACCGATGTCGGCGGTGGCGGTCATGCCGGGGCGCAGGCTGAGGTCGTCGTTACTGACATCGAGATCGGCTTCGTAGGTCACCACGTTTTGTGTGACGGCGGAGCCGTAGGACACGACGGAAACGACGGCGCTGTAAGTGCGATCCGGCCAGGCATCGACGGTGAAGCTGGCCTTCTGACCTTTCTCGACGCGCCCGATGTCGGCCTCGGCGATGGTGACATTTAAAATCATGCGCTCAAGTTTCTCGGCGATGACGAACAACTGCGGCGCGGTGAAGCTGGCGGCGACGGTCTGGCCGGGCTCGATGCTGCGCGTGAGCACGATGCCGTCGATGGGCGATTTGATGATGGCGCGGCCGAGATCGTTCTCGTTGATGCGCACCTGGGCCTCGGCAGTGCCGACTCCGGCCTGCGTGTTGAGCAGATCGGCCTTCGCACGCTCAGCGGTGGCGATGGCGGTGTCGATGATGGCTTTGGAGGGCACTTTGCCGCCGCTGATGCGCTGCAGCTCCTGCTGGCGGGCGAGCAGCGCGGCGCTTTCCTTCACCGTGGCCTCGGCGAGCGTGACACGGGCCTGCGCGGCTCGCACAGCGGCGCGGTTGCTCTCAGTTTGCTGCAAAAGCTTGCTGGTGTCGAGCTTGGCGAGCTGCTGACCTTTGGTGACGCGGTCGTTGATGTCGGCATTCACTTCGAGCGTGATGCCGGAAAGCTCGCTGCCGACGGTGACTTCGTTTGTCGGCTCCAGATTGCCCGTGGCGGTGATGGTGAGGAAAACATCGCCACGCGTGAGCGGCTCAGTCACGTAGAGCGGCACTTGTTGTTTAGCTTTTTCGATGCGGCTGCGCCAATACCATCCGCCCAGGCCGAGTGCGATGACGATGAGGCCGAGGATGGCGTTGGCGAGATCGGCTGGGGCCAATGGCGTGGATGTTTTCATGTCAAAAGGGCGACCAACCTCCGCCGAGGGCTTGGTAGAGTTGCACGCAGGCATTGGCGCTCTGCTCGGTGGTGGTGACTTCCTGCTGCTCCAGCGTGAGCAGCGTGCGCTGAGCATCGAGCGACACGAGCAGGTCCACCTGACCGGCCTCGTATTGCCAGGCAGCGAGCGTCACGGCCTCACGCGCCGCAGCGGCGGCTTTTTCGACAATGCGATGCTGCTCGGCATATCGACGCACGGCAGCGAGCGCGTTTTCGACTTCGGCGAGCGCATTGAGCACCGTCGCCTCATACGCGATGAGCGCCTGTCGTTCGCGTGAACTCACGGCGCGGATGTTTTGCCGAATACGGCCCGCATCGATCACCGGCGTGGCGAGACCAGCGAGAATGCTCGCGATGGCGGCTTCAGGTGAAAAGATGTTCCCAGCCTTGAGTGCGTCGATGCCGATGGATCCGCTCAAATTCAGCGAAGACAGCCGCGCACGTTTCGCCGACTGCGTTCGGGCAAATGCAGCCTCCAGCGCATGCTCAGCCGCACGCACATCGGGTCGCTGACGCAGCGCTTCAGCGGGAACCCCAGCCGCGATGCGCGAAATCATCTCCGGCACGCGACGCGAGCCCGCGAGCCGCGAATCGAGCGAACCCGGCGTGCGGCCCGAAAGCAGAGCGAGCTGGTTTTTGCTCTGCACGACGCTGAGTTGCAGCGCAGGCATGGAGGCCCGCGCCTGCTCCAGCGTGCTGATGGAGCGCTGCGTATCGAGTGCATCGCCCGTGCCCGCCTGCTCGCGCCATTGCGTGAGCTGCACCGTTTCTCCCCGCGTGCCGAGACTGCGCTTTACCACGCTCAACTGCGCCTCCGCCGAACGCAGCGCAACATACGCCGTCGCCACATCCGCCGCGAGCGTGACCTGCGCTCCATAAAAGTTCTCGCCGATCCGTTCGAGGTCCGCCGTGGCCGCTTTGAGCGTCTGATACTGCTTCCCAAATAAATCCACCTGCCAACTCACATCAAACGACGCCTTGTAGCTCTCGCTCGTGGTGATGACATCCGTGATGCCGCTCTTCGTGCGTGCGCCACGCGCCGATTGATTAGCATAGAGCGATGGAAACAAGTTCGCCGACTCCACACCGCGCCGCGCACGATACTCCGTCACTTTCTCCAATGCTGAACGCACCGTCGGACTCGCCTTCAGCGCCTCCGCGATCAGTTCATTCAACACCGGATCACGAAACCGCCGCCACCACAGCGCCACATCGAGCGGTTTCGTCGAAGATGAGCCCTGCTGCCACCTCACAGGCACCGCCACCGCATCCGCCGCCATTTCACGTGGGCCTTTGCCGACGCAGGAAACCATGGTCATCATCGCAACAGCGACCGACATGGCTTGAGGCATGGAATAAACGAGTTTGATCCTGCATCCCCTACATGCGGTGATACCCGCTTGCCTATGGGGCAAAGACCCCATCGCCACCCTTGCCGTTTCGTATTTTCCGCAAAGCCGAGCCCGCATCATCACGTGATGATTTTAGTCCCAGGACTCCCATGGCGTTTTTCATCGCATCCTGGATGGCAGCTTGATCGTCTCTCCATCGACCACGAACTTCCCGTAGCCTTCGTGATGGATCGTCCGTGGATGCTTTTGCGAGCGGTCGATCCATGCGGCCACCACTTCGAGGATGAAGAGGTTGTATTTCGTGGCGAGCTTCGCGTCGATCACCCGACATTCGAGATTGGCGAAGCACTCCGCGATGAGCGGTGCCCGGACCTTGGAGGCAACGCTGGGTGTGTGACCGAACTTGGCAAACTTATCGACCTTGCGCCCCGAGACATTGCCACAGGCGACGACTTGCTTGGCGAGATCGACGGTTGGGATGTTGATCACGCACTCCTTCGTCTTCTTGAGCACTTCAAAGGTAAAGCCGCGATCACTGACGACGCAGGCGATGAGCGGCGGATCGAAGTCAATCATCATGTGCCAGGACATCGTCATGATGTTGGTGCGTTTGCCGCTGGCGGTGGAGAGCAGCACCACCGGCCCCGGCTCGATGAGGCGATAGACTTTGGACAGCGGCAGCGAGGTCTTCTTGGCCATGGCTTTACTGCCAAAACAGGATTTCAGGCGGCTTGCGTGACGCTGGCGGCCCTTCGCTCGCCGGGGTGCCGACAATGATCGGCGCGATGGCCATCATCTTGTCAGGGATCTTGAGTTCCGCCTTCCACTCCGCTGTGTTTAGTGCCTCCACGGCGAAACCGATCACGCAGGTGCCGAGACCTTCTGCACAGGCTGCGAGCATGAGGTTTTCAGCGGCCAGCCAGCAGTCCGCCTCCACAAATGGCCCCTGAAACTTGCCGCAGATGACGACGAGCGTGCTGGCATGGTGAAAGACGTGGAAATGAGGATTGTTCGCCATGTGCAGCAGGTGCTCAGATGAAGGCGAGTCACTCTTCTTTGCTTCCTCACGCAGCATGTCCTTGGTGGTCGTGGACAAACGATCCAGCACCGATGCCTCCTGAATGACGACGAACGCCCAAGGCTCCTGATCCATCGCGGTCGGAGCACGGACAGCCGCAGCGAGCAATGATTGGAGCGTCCCTCGATCCAGCGTTTGAGCCGTAAAGCTCCGCACGGAGCGGCGTTGATGAATGGCGTCCATTGCAGTCATGGCGGCGGAGGGTGGAAAGGTAGGCATGGATTCGTTGGGGCGTGGGGTGTGGCGATGGATTCGCTACTCCGTTTCTAAAGCGGCGTGCCTAAGCCAGCCATGGGGTGTCCACCCCAAAGGCCTCACAAATCATGAATGACCCTCGGCGGAAAGGCGGCTCGCAAGGCATTCAGCACCGCCAGCACATCAATGATCTCCTGCGCAATCGCTCCGCTGACTGGGCTGAGATGACCGGTGGCGGCGAAGGCCATGCCGATGAGGCTGAGGGCCATGCCGCCGACGGCGCTTTGCAGGGCGATGACTCTCATGCGGCGGCTGATGTGCATGAACTCGTCCACTTTCTTGAGCGAGTTGTCCATGATGACGACTCCTGCGGCCTCGGCGGTGACATCGCTGTTTTGACCGATGGCCATGCCGACGGTAGCGGCCATCATGGCGGGGGCGTCGTTGATGCCGTCGCCGACATAGAGCGTCTTGGCTTTGGCGGTTTCGGCGCGGACCAGGGTGAGTTTTTCCTCGGGGCTTTTTTGTGCGTGGATCTCGGTGATGCCGACTTGGTCGGCGAGGTAGCGGACTTCGGATTCGCGGTCGCCAGAGATGATCATGACGCGGTCGAAGTGATGCTTCGGCGCGAGATGATTCACGAAGCTTCGGCTTTCAGCACGCGGGGCATCGCGAAAGCGCAGGGCGGCGGCGTAGTGGCCGTCGATGACGACGACGCATTCGAGTCCGCCAGCGATAGGCGGGAGCTGATGGGTGCCGGGAAGGTTTTGCGGGATGAGTTTGTTGCGGCTGGTGATTTGGAGCTGATGACCAGATACGGTGCCGACCAGACCCTTACCGGGCTGCTCGCCGACGGCGCTGGCTTCGGGCAAGGTGAGGCTTTGCGCCTTCGCGGCGGCGAGGATGGCGCGTGAGAGCGGATGCTTCGAGTAGCGCTCCAGGCTGGCAACAAGGGTGAGCACTTCTTTGGCATCGAAACCGGTGGCGACGAGCTGCTCGGTGAGCGCGGGCTCGCCATAGGTGAGCGTCCCGGTTTTATCAAAGATGGCGGTGCGGCATCCGGCGATCTGTTCGAGCACGACGGGGCTCTTCACGATGATGGCGCGTCGTGCGCAGAGCGAGATGGAACTGATGATGGCAATGGGAATGCCAAGCAGCAGCGGGCATGGCGTGGCGATGACGAGCACGGCGAGGAAGCGCAAAGAGTCGCCGCTGAGAAACCACGCGAGCAGAGCCACGACGAGCGCGACGGGAGTGTAGATGGCTCCAAGTTGATCACCGAGGCGCTGGAGTTGCGGGCGCTTGCTCTCAGACTCGCGCATGACCTCCATGATCTTCGCGTAGCGTGAATCGGCGGCGAGCTTCGTGGTGCGAATGGTGAGCGCGGTCTCGCCATTGATGGCTCCAGAGATGACAAGCGAGCCGGTGGTTTTGGTGATCTGGAAGGGCTCGCCGGTGAGGTAAGACTCGTCCATGACGCCGTGCCCCTCGGTGACTTCGCCATCGGCGGGGCAAATCTCATGCGGATAGATGACGAGCGTGTCGCCCACGGCGATCTCGGCCAAGGCGGCGTCCGCGATGTCCGTGCCCGTTTTGCGATGCGCGATGGAGGGCATGCGTTTCGCCAAAGCCGCGAGCACTGACGAGGCGCTGCGCAAAGCATAGCTCTCCAGCGCCTCGCCACCCGCGAGCATGAGCACGATGATGGAGCCGGCGAGATACTCGCCAAGCAAGACCGAGGTGATGATGGAGACGCCGCCGAGCAGATCGGAGCCAAACTCACGCTTCAGCAGCTTTCGCAGCAGATCGTAGAGCATGGGCAGCCCGCCGATGACGAGCGTGATGAGTAGCGGAAGGTGCTGCGTGCCCGTTTTGGCATCGAAACCGTAGCGCAGCACGAGATGCGTGATGATGCCTGCGAGGGCGAGAACAGCGAGCAGCGTCGATTTGCGCTGCCATAGCCTCGAAAGCAGCGATGGGGAGTCTTTGGCCATGATTTCGGGCTTAATCGCGGTCTTTGCTAATGGCTGTCGAAGGAGTGGCTCCGACTCGAATTTCGGTGTGACGAATCTGACCGCCGATGTTGGCCGTCCAGGCCATCAAGCCGCTCACGGTGAGTGATGCGATGACCATGAAGGCTGCAAACCAGGCGGGAACGGCTTTTCCACGTCGCAAAGCGAGCAAACCGAGCAGCGTGATGACGCCAAGTGCTCCGATGCTGGCAAAGGCCACGCCTGCCGCTTCTTCATGCTGCTCGATGATCGCCTCCGAGACTCCCGGCAGGCCTTCGACGCCATCTTCCGCAGGTTCACCCGTGAGATAAGCCGGCACGGCCATGATTGCGATGACGACGAAGGCGCAGAGCGCTGTTTTCTTCAGTTCGTTGCTCTTCCGCCAGATGCCAAAGACGAGAAGAGCAAGCGCAAAGGCGGTGCCGAGAACAGGGACATGATTGAGGGCGAGATGCAGGTGCGTGAGGTTCATGGAGGCCCTGAGCATCCAGCGGGCATTTCCTTTTCACCATGGGGCGAACACCCCAGCGTGCTCAAGCAGGCTCAGGCGGTGCGGAATCAACGACGAGAGTAAAGGAAGCCTCGCCACGCAAGGCTTTGGAGTAAGGGCAGGTTTGATTTGCGGCCTCCATGATGCGCAGAGCCTGAGCGGGATCGACGCCGGGAAGCAGGGCGTGCATTTCCACCGCGAGACCATAGCCATCGTGATCGTCCTCGACTAGGCTCACGAGGGCACGGACGGTGGAACCATCCATGGTCGTGCCCATGCGGCGTGCGGCATTGACCAAGGAGCCGTGGTAGCAGGCGGAATAGGCTCCGGCAAAGAGCAGTTCGGGATTCGGGCCGCGTTTCTCGATGCCGGCCTCCAGTGGATTGCCCAAGGCGACGTCGAGGAGTCCATCAGGAGATTGAAGAGTTCCCGAGCGGCCGTCTTTGGAGATCGCTTCGGAGGTGAAGAGTGTTTTCATAGGACGCGAAGGCTAGATCGAGGCGAAGACGAGGGCGATGGGGTGTTCCCCTACTCAGCGCCGCCTTCGTTTTCCCAGCGTTCGATGGCTGTCTTTTTCACGAGCGTGGAATCCGTCGCTGACGCTGGCTTCGCGAGCGATAACGGCGTGCGCCAGACCTCCAGCAGTACGGTGGTGATCGTCAATGCCACCGGCCCGAGGATGAGACCGGCGGGACCGAAGAGCATCAATCCGCCGACGACGGAGATGAAGGCGAGCACGGTGTGCAGTTTCAACCTGCTGCCGACGAGAACGGGGCGCAGGAGGTTGTCGATCGTGCCGACGATCAGCATGCCCCAGAGCGTGAGGATGAGTGCTTTGCCCCAACTGCCCTCCAGCGCCAAAAAGAGCGCTGCGGGAATCCACACGACAAAAGCGCCGAGCATGGGCACCACGGCGAGGATGGCCATCACCACGCCCCACAGCAAGGGAGCAGGCAAACCGAGCCACCAAAACATCAGCCCTGCGAGCACGCCTTGAAGCGTGGAAACGACGAGCGTGCCATAAACGGTGGCGTGAATGGTATCGCGGACACGATGGAGCAATGTCTCGGTTTCCTCTCTCGAAAGCGGTGACAGATGGTGCAGCGAGGCGAGCACGGCACGGCGATCCCGTAGAAAGAAGAACAGCAGGTAAAAGATCAGTCCAAAGCTGATCACCTGCACCATGGAGCCGCTGACGATGCTGCCCGCCGTGGCGCTGAACCACGCGGCGAGTGATTTCACCGTGCCGGGCAAATCCAGTTCGCTCTCGATTTGATCCGCCAGCGGAGCCAGACGTGGCTGCGCCTCGATGGCACGCCGCCATTCACCGGAGGCCACTTTCGTCTCGATGAGCTGTGCGCCCTTCGCCGCCTGCAGGACGAGTTTTTGCCCGACAAAAAGCACGGGAACAACGACGATCAATGCGATGACCATCACCGCCATGCTGGCTGCCAGGCCGGAGTAAGTGAACTTGGACTCCAGCCATCGCTGAAGCGGCGTGAAGAGCACCGATAAGGCAAGCGCCCAAGCCAAGGCAGGCAGGAATGGCTCCGCCAGTAAATAGCAGAGCCATATACCTGCCGCAGACACCACGAGAAGCACAAGCGTCCGCAGCGAGAAGTGCTCTAGCGAATGCTCGGGTGAGGTGATCACCGGCTATTTCTTTGCTTGCTGGGTGGCGTTGAGTTGCTGGCCAGGTGCATCGGCATCGTGGTAGCCATTCTTTGCCGGCGCGGGACTGGCCCGCAGGCCCGGAGTGACACTTTCGTCCCAGATGGCGATGTCGGTGGTGATTTCGACATGGGTCACGACAGCGGCGGCTTTCTTCTCGGCCCGGGTGAGTTCGTCTGGGGTGGTTTTCATGCGTCCTCCACGTTGAAGCCGACTTTGAGGGTGACCTGCCAGTGATCGACCTTGCCTTTGTTGATGCTGCCGCGTGTTTCGATGACCTGGAACCATTTCAGGTTCTTGACGGTCTTGTGAGCACGCTTGATGGCTTTTTCGACGGCGTCTTCGATGCTGTCTTTCGAGGTGCCGGTGAGTTCGACGAGTTTATAGACCTGGTCTTTGGCTTTGGTTTCCGGAGGTGTGTCAGTCTTGGATTTGCGTGGCATGGGAGGGTGGAAGTGAAGGTTCAAGAAGCAGGGGATCATCACCAGCACGCTCCATGGCCGCCATGGGGTGAAGACCTACTCCTCGGCCAGCACAGGCTCGCCAGGGGTGGAGGTGACGGACCAATAGGCAGCGCCATGGGAGCCGCGAATGCACGGTGGAAGCGCATCCGCGCCGTAGAAGTGATCGAGCCCGAGGCGCAGGCCAAACGAGATGGGCGCACGCTCGCCAGGCAGGGGGATGACATTGCGCACGCAGCGAGGCCCTCCGCGCAGGTAGCAGTTCAGCGGGCAGTTTCCGTGAGGTTGGAGGTTATCCATGACGGCATGGCTGGAGGCACGCATGGGAGGGATCAGGTATGAGCGAGGCCTTGCTCGGCGCAGAGGGCAGCTTCAGCGGCGAGCCAGTCTTCCACGTCATGACCATCGGCTGCACCGTGGTTTTGGTAGTTGAGGTAGGCGCGGATGGCCACCGCCTCGGCGGAGGGCGTGAAGGCATGCGCGGAGGGCGAAGGATGCGCTGCGTGGCCGTTGCTGGCCTTGGTGGCATTCTTGGAGGAAGTGGGAGGTGTGTTTGGTTTCATGGGAAGGCCATGTTGCTGAGCCTCCCACGCGTTGACCGTGGGGTGAATGCCCACTCTTAAAGGCGGTGACTTCGTCGGGTGAAGATACAGCGCCGCGAACTCTCATGGGGTGATCACCCCATGGCCTCGCCAGGCGTTGCCCTGCATGCTTCTTCGACAAAAGCTTCCCCCACCATGACCGAAACGACACCGCTGAGCCGACTCGAAGGCCGCTACCTCAAGGCTCTGCGCCAGCACATCCATGACGACGCCGGGACAGCGCCGAATCGCAGTCTCGGGGATCACGCCATTGCCATCGGCCTGGAGACGCTGGATTTCGCCCGTATCCATGATCAGGCACTCGCGAAACTGCTACCCGGCGCGGCCACGCCCACCGAGCGGGACACGATGACCACGCAAGCAGGTGAGTTCTTCACGGAGGCGGTCATGCCGCTAGAGGAGACGCACCGCATCGCACTGGAGGCCAGCGCCCATTTGATGGAGATCATCGAGACGCTGGGCAAGCGCACGGAGGAGCTGACGAACTCCAAACGCGAACTGGAGCGTGAAACGAGCGACCGCGAGGCTGCTGAGGCGGCTTTAAAGGACAGCAACATCGCCTTTGAGGCGCTGCTGCGTGAATCACGCGTGCTGGAAGCGCAGTTGAAGGGCATGGCGCATCAAATCCTGATCGCAAACGAGCAGGAGAAGCGCCTTGTCAGCCATCAATTGCACGACGAGATCGCTCAGACGCTGCTGGGACTGCATGTCCGGCTGCTGGCACTGAAAAAAGAAGTCGCGGATAACAACGCTTCCATCACGCAGGAAATCGCCGCCACGCAGCAACTGGTGGAGGAGTCCGTGCAAACCATCCAACGCTTCGCTCAAGAGCTTGGTTCTCGTCATGAAAGTTAAACTACAAGCACTCGCCCGCAGCTACCGCAGCGCCCTTCAGCGTCATGTGCGCGGAGATCCGCCCGCCAATCTCGAATCCGCTCGCAAACTCGGCTACCGCGCTGTGAGCGTTGGTCTTGAAACGCTCGACCTCGCCCGCATGCACGAGGAAGCCATGACCGCACTCATCCTGCCGGAGAAGACGAAGCACAGCCGCGAGGGCGTAATCGGCCATGCGGGCATCTTTTTTGCCGAGGCACTCACCCCCATTGAGGAGACCCACCGCGGCGCTCGCGAGGCGAATGTACATTTGAAGGTGATCATCGAGACGCTCACGCAGCGCACGGTGGAACTAGCCACTTCCAACGAAGACCTCAAACGAGAGATCGACCGCCGCCGCAGTGTGGAAGACTCCCTGCGCAGCAGCGAGAAGACCTCCAGCCAGCTCCTGGAGAAATCGCGTGGCATGCAGGAGGAGCTGCGCCTGCTTTCCCGTCGCCTGCTTTCCGCACAGGAAGAGGAGCGCAAAAACATCAGCCGCGAGCTGCATGATGTCATCGCCCAGACGCTCACCGGCATCAATATGCGGCTCGCCGCGCTCAAATCGAAGACCACCTCGAGCACGCGGGATCTGCACAAGAAGATCGAGACCACCCAGCGCCTCGTGGAAAAATCCGTGGACATCATTCACCGCTTCGCCCGCGATCTGAGGCCTGCCGTGCTCGATGATCTCGGGCTCATCCCCGCCATGCGGTCCTACCTGAAGCAATTCACCGAGCAGACCGGCATCCGCGCTGCCTTCACCGCCTTTGCCGAAGTGGAAAAGCTCGACAACCCCAGCCGCGCCGTCCTTTACCGCATCGCTCAGGAGGCGCTCACCAATGTGGCACGCCATGCCCGGGCCACGCAGGTGAAGGTGAGCATCCGCCTCGAGCAGGACAAAGTATGCATGGACATCCATGACGATGGCCGTGGCTTCCAGGTCGAGGGTGTCTCCGCGATCAAGCACAGCAAACGCCTCGGCCTGCTCGGCATGCGGGAACGGGCGGAAATGATCGGCGGCACCTTCTGCGTCGATTCCGCTCCTGGAAAAGCCACCACCGTGCATATCGAGATCCCCAAAGACAAAAGCCGCGCGAGGATCAAACCACGCGGACGCACCGGAAAGCCCGCCACCCTAGCCTGCCCATGAAAAACATCACCGTGCTCATCGCCGAGGATCATGCCATCGTCCGCGAGGGCCTGTGCATGCTGCTCAAGAACGAGGAAGGCATCGAAGTCATCGCCCAGGCTGAAAACGGCCGCGATGCCGTGAAGCTCGCCGAGAAGCTCCAGCCCGATGTCATCGTCATGGACATCGCCATGCCGCACCTCAATGGCATCGAGGCCACACGGCAGATCATGCATGCCCGCCCGGATGCGAAAGTGCTCATCCTCTCCGCCCACAGCGATGATGCCTATGTGGAAACGATCATGGGGCTCGGTGCCTCGGGTTATCTCATCAAGCAGATCGCCTCGCAGACCCTTCCTGAGGCCATACGACGTGTGCATCAGGGCAAAAAATGTCTCAGCCCCACCATCGCCGAACGCCGCAAGCATCACCGCCAGCGTGCGCATGAGCGCGGCGAGCTGCGCACCAGCAAAGACGCTCCCGTTTTAACCTCACGGGAAGTGGAGGTGCTCCAGCTCATCGCCGAAGGCCGTGCGAACAAGGAGAGCGCTCAGGAGCTGCACATCAGTGTCAAAACCATCGAAAAGCACCGGCAGAGCCTCATGGACAAGCTCAACATCCACGACACCGCCGGCCTCACGCGTCATGCCATCGCCACCGGCATCATCGAAAGCAGCGTGCAGGTCACGATCCTGTGAGGCGGCTGGGGTCATCACCCCATGGCGGCGTTTCCAAAGTGCGGCGAGCATGTGCACCTCACCATGAAACTCACCACCACCGCCTTCCTCGCTCTCGCCACGCTTCTCCTCGCCCATGGCAACAAGGAGAAAGCCGCCATCGATGCCCAAGCCCACGCTACCAAAGAAGTCATCAACGACGAAAAGCGTGCCGTAAATGCCGCCGCCGAAAACGCCACCAAGCAGGCCGATCTCAACGCCGCTGTGGACAAGGCCAACATCGAGGCGAACAAGGAAATCACTCAGGCCCAGCTCGATGCCGACAAGAAAACGGCCGATGCCGAAGCTGCCGCCGCCAAGGCCAAGATTGATGCCGCCGCGAAGTAATCCCCCGCTTTCACGCCCATGAATATCCTCCTCATTCTTCTCATTGTGCTGCTGCTAGGCGGTGGCGGTTATGGCTTCCGCTCAGGCAACCACTACCTCGGCGGCGCCGCCTCGCTAATCGTCATCATCCTCGTCGTTCTGCTGCTCATGGGACGCATTTGATACGGCATCGGGTGAGAAGGAGGATCCCATGAATCGCCTCCCGTCACTCCTGCGTGAGACGTTCCGCCAATGGGACGCGCATCATGTGCCGAAGATGGGCGCGGCGCTGTCCTTCTACACCGTCTTCTCGCTCGCGCCGCTCGCCATCCTGGTGCTTTCACTCGTGAGCATGGTGGTGGAGCGCCGTGCGGCGCGGGCGGAGATCGTCGGTCAGTTCAGGAACTTCGTCGGCAATGAAGGTGCGGAGGTGATGGAGATGATTCTGACCCAGACCGCCGCAGAGAGCGCAGGCATCCTCGGCACGATCGTTGGCTTCGTCGTGCTGCTCATCGGTGCTTCCGGCGTGTTTGGTGAGCTACAGGACTCCTTGAATCAAATCTGGGGCGTTTCCTCGAAGCGTCACCCGGTCTTCATCTTGGTGAAGGAGCGAATCTTCTCCTTCGCCATGGTTTTCGTCATGGGTTTCCTCATGCTCGTGTCGTTTCTGTTTTCCGCCGCCGTCGCCGCAGCAGGTGGCTGGCTGCATGCTCGCTGCCCCGGCCTCGATGCCTCATGGGACTTCGGCAATGCCATCATCTCCCTCATCGTAATCGCGATGCTGTTCGCGCTGATCTACCGCATGGTGCCTGACACCCGCATCGCCTGGCGGGATGTCTGGCTGGGCGCGGTGATCGCCGCCGTGCTCTTTGAGCTGGGAAAGTTCCTGCTCGGCTTCTACTTCGGACGCAGCGCCATCGCCTCCAGCTATGGCGCGGCGGGTTCGCTGATCATCATTTTGGTCTGGGTGTTTTATTCCGCGCAGATTCTCTTCTTCGGCGCGGCATTCACGCGAGTTTATGCGCTGCGTTACGGCTCGCACCGTACGGTGGAGGAAGTGGTCGTAGCCGCCTGAGCCATCACGGGCTGGTCGTTGAATGCTTCTGCCAATCTTCGACCATGCCCCGGATCGCATGCAGATGCTCATCCGCCTGACGGGCATAATTCAGGAGGCCGATCGTGGCTCCGAGCAGGCCTAAAGTCAGAAGTGCCAGCAGTACCGTCAGCCAGGTGAGATAGTGCGTCAGCTTGGCGAGATGGAGATGGATCAGCGCCTGCTCCTTGATGATGCTCAGGGATAAAATCGCGCTCTTGGCCGCTGTCTTTGCCAACTGCGGCCCCGGTGCCTGGGCCGTATTCGCTGCCTCTTTGTAGATCTCCAGCAGCAGCTCATCGGTGGTCAAAGACAGATCGTTCGCGATGGCGTCCGCGCATTGCTCATCGGTCATTTCTTTTTCTTCAGTCATGGTAGAGCGTCCATGGGCTGGTTGTGGGACATCAGCAAGGTTGATCCGCCTTGGGGAGGGTTTCACCCCATGGATTGCGAAAGCCAGCTACCGCAGTTAATTCTCCCAATGGAATCTCCACCTCCTGCCACATGGCACGCCATCACTGCCGAGGAGGCCGCACGCACACTCGGCGTCACGGTGGCAACGGGACTCAGCAAGGCCGAGGTCACGCGGAGGCAGGCGGAAAGTGGGCCGAACAAAGTCAGCGCACGGCGTGGCACACCGGCGTGGTTGAAGTTTCTCCAGCAGTTCCATCAGCCGCTTGTTTATATCATGCTCGTCGCGGTGGGCGTGACGTCGTTTCTCGGCGAGTGGGTGGATGCGGCGGTGATCGGTGCCATTGTCCTTGTGAATGCCATTGTCGGCTTTTTGCAGGAAACGAAGGCGGAAACAGCCATCGAAGCGCTGGCCAAAATGGTCGTCACCGAGGCCACGGTGCGGCGTGAGGGCAAAAAGGAGCGTATTCCTTCCGAATCGCTCGTGCCGGGCGATGTGGTGCTTTTGCAGTCCGGTGACCGCGTGCCTGCGGACATGCGTTTGATCGAGATTCGCAGCCTCCAGGTCGATGAATCGGCTCTCACAGGCGAATCCCTGCCAGTGGCCAAACAGCTCGATGTTTTGCCTGAAGGCACCGAACTGGCAGATCGCACGAATTTGGCCTTTGCAGGCACTTTCATCACCAGTGGGCAGGCGGAGGGCGTCGTGTGCCTCATCGGCGACCAAACCGAGACGGGCCGCATCGCAGGACTCATCGCCGGTGCGGTGGAGATGTCCACACCGCTGACGAAACAGATCGCCCGCTTCAGCCAAATGGTGCTGTGGGTCATCCTGGGCCTCGCCGCGCTGACCTTTGCCGTGGGCGTGATGCGTGGCGAAAAACCTGCCAACATGTTCATGGCCGCCGTCGCTTTGGCCGTCGGGGCCATTCCAGAAGGACTGCCAGCGGCGGTGACGATCGTTCTGGCCATCGGCGTTTCACGCATGGCACGGCGACAGGCCATCATCCGCAAACTGCCCGCCGTGGAGACGCTCGGCAGCACGACGGTCATCTGTTCCGACAAAACCGGCACGCTCACGGAGAACCAAATGACCGTGCGTGAGGTCTTCGCGGGTGGCAAACTTTTCACCGTCACCGGCAGTGGCTATGAGCCGAAGGGCGAACTCATGCTCGATGGCACTGCTGTGAAGTCGGAAGAGCATGCCGCGCTGGCGGAATGCCTCCGCGCTGGCCTGTTGTGCAATGACAGCCAGATCGTGCTCAAAGAAGGTCACCACGCTGTACAAGGCGATCCCACGGAGGCCGCGCTGATCATCGCTGCTGAAAAAATGGGTCTCAAACACACGGCCACTCATCGCGAATCTCCCCGCGTGGACATGATCCCCTTTGAGTCGGAAAACATGTTCCGCGCCACGCTTCACGAAGATGAAGACGAGCGTGTCATTTACCAAGTGGGTGCGCTGGAGCGCCTGCTGGACCGTTGCACCAACGTGCTCGGCGACGATTGCCAAACCACCGCTCTCGACAAAGCCGCTGTGCTCCGTAGCGCTGATGCCATGGCCTCCCACGGCCTGCGTGTGCTGGCTATGGTGCGCAGGCAGGTGGACAAAGCCCACGACAACCTCGAAATCGAACACGTCGCCAAAGATCTGACCTTCCTCGGCCTCCAGGGCATGATCGACCCGCCACGCGCCGCCGCCGTGGCCTCCGTCGCCAATTTCGCCAAAGCAGGCATCGCGGTGAAAATGATCACGGGGGATCATCTCATCACCGCGCGGGCGATTGCCACACAGATCGGCCTGAAGGGCGATGAAGCGCTCACCGGCAACGACTTGGAAAAAATCGCCGACGCTGAGCTTCCGGAAATCGCCGAGCGCACCACCGTCTTTGCTCGTGTGGCACCGGAGCAAAAATTGCGGCTCGTCAAAGCGCTGCAAGCACGCGGCCATGTCGTCGCGATGACTGGCGACGGCGTGAATGATGCACCAGCTTTGAAGCAGGCCGATATCGGCGTTGCGATGGGCATCAGCGGCACAGATGTGGCGAAAGGTGCCGCCGCCATGATCCTCACCGACGATAACTTTGCCAGCATCGAGGCCGCCGTGGAGGAAGGACGCGGCGTGTATGACAACCTCACCAAATTCATCGTGTGGATCATCCCCACGAACCTCGGTGAATCGCTTATGCTGCTGTGCGCCATCATGCTCGGCCTGCCGCTGCCACTCGTGCCGCTGCAACTGCTGTGGATCAATCTCACCGACACCGTGCTCGGCCTCTCGCTCGCCTTTGAGCCCAAGGAAGGCGACGTGATGAACCGCCCGCCGCGCCCCACGCATCAGCCGCTGCTGCCCTGGCCGCTCATTCTGCGTTCCGGACTCGTCTCCTCCATCATGCTCGCCGGTGGGCTGGGCGTCTTTCTGTGGGAGCTGCGCATGGAAAACGCCGGCCTGGCCTCCGCCCGAACCGCCGTGGTGAATGTGATCGTGCTGGTGCAGGTCTTTTATCTCTTCAACTGCCGCGCTTTGAAGCACACCGCACTGTCCGCCGGCCTATTCAAGAACCGCTGGGTCATCGCCGGAGCACTGACGATGCTGACCGCCCAGGTGCTCTTCACGCATAGCGCTGTGCTGAACCAGCTCTTCCACAGCGCCCCCATCTCCGCTGGAGCTTGGCTTCGCGTCACCGCCGCTGCGGTGGTCGTCTTCATCGTCGTCGAGATCGAGAAGTGGCTGCGGTTCCGGCGTGCATGACATGGACTGCGGCAGCCTGCTGCCGCCGAGCGTCTCAAGGTCCAATTTCGAGAGAAGCGTGGACGACCTTGTGCTCCTTCATGGAGTGGCGGCCAGTAGGCACCAGACGATTCGTCGGCACTCCATGCTCACTTGCCAAGCAAGAAGGCTCAATCGGCGATCACGGCATCGTCACCTGCACGCGACCGAAGCACCTCGGAATCGTGGCGGCATCGTAGGGTTCCTCGTAGATCACGCGTTCCCAGGTGGCGTCAATGGAGATGACGGTCGGTACGTCGTTAAGTGGCGTCCAGGAGGCGGGGTTGCCCAACTCGCCGGATCTCTGTGGCGTGTAGATCAGACCGCTGTTCCTCCGGCGCAGGAACTCGAAACGGAAGACGCTGGCCCCGCCATTCGGCTGCGCGGTGATGCCCGGCAGGCCACTGCTACCTCCGAGAGTCATCGTGGCGACATCCGGTCCGCTGAGGTTCAGGTTAAAGGCGTATTTGAGCAGGTTCGGCACGCCATCGCCATACGGCGTGGCATTCAGCGCGGCATTGGGGCCACTGAGGCCGGCGGTGGTCATCGCGGCGTCAAACACCTGCGCAGGCGTCAAGACGGCGGAAAACCTGAAAGTATACGCCGCGCCAGAGTCGGTAGCGCTGTCGTCCGCCTGATTGCCGCCCACCCCGGTGGCGTTACTGTCCTCCTTGTAAGCTCCGCTGACCACCGTGTCGCCCGACACGGCCACGGAGCGGCCGAAGTTGTCATCCGCCCCGGTGTTGCTCGCTTTGAGATAGGCCTGTTGGGTCCAGACCCCGGCGCTGCGAGAGAACACGTAGGCCGCGCCGGAAAAGCTGGCGCTGTTGTCCGCCTGGTTGCCGCCCACCCCGGCAGCGTTGCTAGACTCGCTGTAAGCCCCGATAACCGCCCTGTCGCCCGACAAGGACACGGACCAGCCGAAATAGTCATCCGGCCCGGTGTTGCTGGCCTTGAGATAGGCCTGTTGGGTCCAGGCCCCGGCGCTGCGCGAGAAAATGTAAGCCGCGCCGGAATAGATGGCGCTGTTGTCCGCCTGGTTGCCGCCCACTCCGGTGGCGTTGCTGGACTCTCCAAAAGCCCCAATGAGTGCGGTGTCGCCCGATACGGCCACGGAGACGCCAAAGTAGTCACCCGCCTCGGTGTTGCTAGCTTTGAGGTAGGCCTGCTGCGTCCAGGTGCTGCCGCTACGGCTGAAGATGTAGGCCGCGCCAGAATAGCTGGCGCTGTTGTCCGTCTGGTTGCCGCCAACCCCGGTGGCGTTGCTGGACTCCAATCCTGCCCCGATGACCACTGTGTCGTCTGATACTGCCACGGAGACGCCGAAGTAGTCACCCGCCTCGGTGTTGCTGGCTTTGAGGTAGGCCTGCTGCGTCCAGGTGCTGCCGCTGCGGCTGAACACATAGGCCGCACCGGATTGATAAGCACTGTTGTCAGCCTGATCGCCGTTCACACCGCTGGCGCTGCTAGCCTCTCCGAAGGCCCCAATAACCACCGTGTCGCCCGACACGGCCACGGAGATTCCGAAGTAGTCTAGCAAATCGGAGTTGCTGGCTTTGAGATAAGCCTGCTGGGTCCAAATCCCGGCGCTGCGAGTGAAGACGTAGGCCGCGCCGGAATAGGGGCCGTTGCTGAACGCAGATGGAGCCCCGATGACCAGCGTGTCTCCCGCCAGAGCCACGGAGGTGCCGAAGCCGTAAGCCCCTGTGTTGCCGGCTTTCAGGTAGGCCTGCTGCGTCCAGATGCTGCCGCTGCGGGTGAACACATAGGCCGCGCCAGAGCCGGGGGCGCTGTTATCCGCCTGATTGCCGTTTACCCCGGTGGCGTTGCTGGCCTCCCCTGGTGCCCCGATGACCGCCGTGTCGCCCGACACGGTCACGGAGTGGCCGAAGGAGTCCCCTGGCCTCGAGATGTCACCTCCGCCGGTGTTGCTGGCTTTGAGGTAGGCCTGCTGGGCAATCGGGTCGATTGTGATGGGATATTGGGCACTGGCGTCGTCGTAGCGGACGGCGAATCCCTCCGCCGTGGCCTCGAAGTGGGTGGGAACGGTCTTGCCGGTGGCGTCCCAGGCTTTCAGGCCGGAGTAGGTGAGCTGGCCACCAAAGCTGATGCTCTGGGGTGTGACGCTGGGCTTGAGATTGCCCCGGACGCGGAGGCGGATCTCCGCTGGAGCACTGAGCGTCCAGCCTTGCTCCAGGCCGCGTTGGTCGTTGATGAACCACTCGGTGATTTTGGCGGTGCGGGGGATGGTGAGAGTGGCGCGGGCATTTTTGTCTGCTTCAGGGGCACTTGTGCGGACAGGAGTGTCCGCATCACTCTCCAGTTCCAGGCCCCAGGTCCATGCCTTGTCCTCCGGCTGGGCGGTGAAGCCTTTGTCATCAAATGTCATCTGCCAGCCCATGCCGGGATTCCGGGCCACATGGCTACCATCCTCCTGTCGGTGAAACTGATGACGGCCCGCCTCATACGTCGCGCGGATGCTCTGCCAGTCGGACTTGGCGAGACCCTCGGGAACTTGGTCTGGGGAAGTAAGCTGCTGGGGCTTTGAAGCGGGTAGCGTGGCAGCGCGGGCAGACAGCGTGCAGGCGACACTGAAGAGAAAGAAACCGAGGATGGCTTTCATGGAGGCCTGTCCACTGGGTTTTAAAAAAAGACAACCCACGATTTAGTTTCATCACCCTTCAGATCGGTGGCCTAAAAAGCTAAAGGGTTCGGAGAAAGCGGCTGGCTTTGGGAAGACACCTCAGTCCAAATAAAGGTAGGGTTTCACCCCATGGCGGAGGCCGACGTGTCATGCTCGCATACCAGCCATGCACACCAACATCGGCCTCTGGATCGATCACCGCCGCGCGGTGATCGTTTTTCCCTCCAAACTCAGCGAGGAAACCACCATCATCCTCTCCCAGGCGGAGCGGCATCAGCGACGTGCGGAAGGTGCCCTGCCCACGGAGGCCTTTGAGGCTCAACGCGTGCAGGCGGATGATGTGCAGGACCGCAAATTCGAGCATCAGCTCCAGGGCTTTTATGATGAGGTCATCGCCGTGGTGCATGGAGCGGCGTCGTTGTTTGTTTTTGGTCCCGGTGAAGCGAAAGGCGAGCTGGTGAAGCGCCTCGCCCATGAAAAGCCCACCACCCGCAGCGTGAACGTGGAGACCGCTGACAAGCTCACTGACCGGCAGATCGCCGCGAAGGTGCGTGATCACTTCCAGACCGACACACCGGTGATCGTGCTGCGCTGATTGGGGTGATGACCCCATGGCGGCGCTGCATGCACAGCGCCTATCGCACAGGTGATGAAAAACACACTCACCCACACGCGAAACAGTCTGCCGGAAAAAATTCGCCTCGAAATGGCCGCCCTGCTTCAGGACCGGCTGGCGGATTCCATCGACCTGATGATGCAGGCCAAACAGGCGCACTGGAATGTGAAGGGGCCGAACTTCATCGCCCTGCACGAGCTTTTCGACAAGGTGTACACCGAAACCGGCGAGCACGTGGACCTTATGGCGGAGCGCATCGTGCAGCTCGGTGGCGTGGCGCGAGGCACGGTGCGTGTCGCGGCGGAAAAATCCACGCTGCCGGAATACCCCGTGGACATCTCCAGCGGCCGCAAACACGTCGCGGAGCTGGCTCACGCGATCGCCTTTTATGGCGAGCTGGTGCGCAAGGCCATCGAAACGGCCAACCAACTCAAGGATGCCGATACGGCTGATATTTTCACCGAAGTCTCCCGCAGCGCCGATAGCAGCCTGTGGATCGTCGAGGCCCATGAACAATCCGAACATTAATCTCACCATGAAAGCTCTCGTTTATCACGGCCCCGGCTCCAAAAGCCTCCAGGAAATGCCAAAGCCCGCTTTGCGGGACGCCACGGATGCCATCGTGCGCATCTCCAAGACCACCATCTGCGGCACCGATCTGCACATTCTCAAAGGCGACGTGCCCAGCGTGACCGAAGGCCGCATCCTCGGCCACGAGGGCACCGGCGTCGTGGAAGAGATCGGCAGCAGCGTCACCCGTTTTCATGTGGGTGACCGCGTGATCATCTCCTGCATCACCGCCTGCGGAAAGTGCGAGTTTTGCCGCCGCGGCATGTGCTCCCACTGCGAGCACGGCGGCTGGATCCTCGGCAATACCATCGACGGCACGCAGGCTGAGCATGTGCGCATCCCGTGGGCGGATACGAGCCTGCACCCCATCCCCGCAGAGGCCGATGAGGAGGCCATGGTCATGCTCAGCGACATCCTGCCCACCGGCTATGAATGCGGCGTGCTGAATGGCTGCGTGAAGCCCGGCGACACCGTCGCCATCGTCGGCGCAGGTCCCATCGGCCTCGCGGCGCTGCTCACGGCCCGTTTTTATGCACCGGCGGACATCATCATGATCGATCAGGATGAAAGCCGACTCGACATCGCCAAAAAACTCGGTGCCACCATGCTCATCGACACCCGAGACGGTCGTGCGGTGGAGAAGGCCATGGCCATGACACTCGGCAAAGGCGTGGATGTCGCCATTGAGGCCGTCGGTGTGCCGCAGACCTTTGAGCTATGCCAGTCCATCATCGCCGCAGGCGGCCACATCGCCAATGTCGGCGTGCATGGTCAAAGCGTGCCGCTGCATCTAGAAACGCTGTGGTCGCGAAACATCACCATCACGACCCGCCTCGTGGATGCCGTGACGACGCCACTGCTGCTCAAAACCGTGATTGCTGGCAAGCTGGAGCCGAAGCAGCTCATCACCCATCGTTTTGCCCTGAACGACGTGCTGGCCGCCTACGAGACCTTTGGCCATGCGGCCCGCGAGCATGCGCTGAAGGTGATCCTGAGCAGCGAATGAGCTTGGGGCATGCACCCCATGGTGAGGCGTTCATGACTGGGCGAGGCTCACGACCATGAAACCTCACTCAACCTCTCCTTCCCTACTCTTGGTCACCGCTTTCGCCGCTCTCGGCCTCGCCTCGTGCGTCGTGCCAGGGAGTTACGACGATGGAATTTACGGGAGCCGCGGCCGCTCCTCCTACAGCAGCGGCATTGGCATTTATAGCACCCTGCCTGTCGGCTACGCCGGAAACGCCTATTACCACGGCAATCGCTACTACTCCGGCGGTCGCTATGAAACCGGAGCCTTCAACTACCAAGGCCGCCGCTATGACAACCGCTACCAGCAAGGCAATGGCTCCTACCTCTACGGCGGTCAGCACCAGCACTACCCCGGCCAGTCCTCTTCTCACGGTCGCGGCTCACATGCCTCCTTGATGCCCGGCGCTGGCTTCCAGCCCGGCTTCTCCCCCTTCCGTCGGCCATGAATCTGCTCACGCTGCTAAGGCGATTACCCCGCTTTGTTCCGCTACGATCTCCGGTGCGCATGACGCCGGAGATCAAGCGCCCAGATCTCGTCCCCTGCCCTACCTCGAACTGTGACCGCTACGGGCATGTGATCGTGGCTGGACAGCCGTGAGCCGTAAAAAACAAGGAAGGCGCAGTCTTAAACCACTTTTGCCGCAAAAATTGGAAGTGCATGGCCGTTGGCACAAACGTATCGCCCGCTGACACTTTCATATTATGCTCAAAACGCTCTCCCTCGCTTTTCTGACTCCTGCCGCCGCTTTGGCGGGGGTCGAGTTCAACAAGGACATCCGGCCCATCCTCGCGGATGCCTGCTTTCACTGCCATGGACCTGATCCAGGCACGCGAAAGGCTGGGCTGAGGCTGGATACGGAAGCGGGCTTTTTCACCGCCAAGAAGGGCGAAGAGCCGACCGTCATCAAAGGCCAGCCGGCCAAGAGCAGCCTCTATCAGCGCCTGCTTTCGACGGATGAAGACGAGATCATGCCGCCGCCGGAATCGCACAAGGAGCTGAAACCGGCGCAGATCGCCATGATCAAGAGCTGGATCGAGCAAGGCGCTCCCTGGCAGCCGCATTGGAGCCTGATCCCTCCGCAAAAGCCCGCCGAGCCGACGGTGAAGGACATCGCTTGGGCAAAGAGCCCGGTGGATCGTTTTGTGTTGTCCAAGCTCGAAGAAAAAGGTCTGAAACCCGCCCCTGAAGCTGATGCGCATGCTCTTATTCGTCGTGTGAGCCTCGATCTCACCGGTCTGCCGCCTTCGCCGGAGCTCATCGCACGGTATTTAAGTCCGAAGGATCCGTCCCATCTGTCGGATCAGTCCTATTCCGATCTCATTGATGAACTCATGAAATCCCCCGCCTACGGCGAGCACCGCGCTCGCTACTGGCTGGATGCCGCACGCTATGGCGACTCCCACGGCCTGCATTTCGACAAACCACGCGAGATGTGGCCCTACCGCGATTGGGCGGTGAAGGCTTTCAATCGCAATCTGCCTTTCGATCAGTTCACCATCGAGCAAATCGCGGGTGATTTGCTACCAAAGCCGACTGAGGACCAACTCGTCGCCACTGGCTTCCAGCGCTGCAACATCACCACGAATGAAGGTGGCACCATTGATGAGGAAAACCTCGCCAACTACGCCGCAGATCGCGTGCAGACGATGGGCTGGGTTTACATGGGGCTCACCACGAACTGCTCACAGTGCCACGATCATAAGTTCGATCCCATCACGCAGCGTGACTACTACTCGATGGCTGCTTTCTTCCGCAACACCACGCAGAAGGCCAAGGACGGCAACGTGAAGGACGGTCTCGGCCCCATTCTCGTGCTGCCCACGGAGAAAGACCGCCCACGCTGGACGGCGCTGCCCACAGAGATCGCCGCTTCACAAAAGCTGCAAAACGAAGCACGCACCGCCGCGGCGAAGTCATTTGAGACATGGTTTGCCTCCGCCAAGCCTGCGGACCTAGCCGCCGACATCCCAACGAAAGGCATCATCGCTCACATCCCGCTGAATGAAGGCAAAGGACAGGAAGTCGCGGCCACTTGTGGCGAGACAAAGACCGCGAAGACCTTCAAGTCGGCAGGTGCCATCACCTGGAAACCAGATGGCAAACTCGGCCCGGCACCTGAGATCAAACCCGGCAGCAATTTTGACCTCGGTGATGTGGGGAACTTCGAGAAGGACAAACCCTTCAGCTATGGCTTGTGGTTCCGTGCTGGCAATGTGACGCAGAGCGGCAGCATCCTCGCCCGCATGGATGAGAAGAACGGCTTCCGTGGCTGGGACATCATGCAGTCCGCCAACAAACTGAGTGTCCACATCATCAGTCAGTGGCCCGGCGACGCCTTGAAAGTGTCCACCGCCAAACCAGCGCTTCGTGCAGGCGTCTGGCAGCACCTCTTCGTCACTTATGATGGCAAGGGCAAGGTCGGCGGACTCCGCATCTATGTGGATGGCGTGGACACGCCGGTGAAGGCGGACGTTGCTTCGCTGAAGGGAAGCATTGTCACCACCACTCCGACCAAAATCGGCCAGCGTAGCACGACACCCCTTCGTGAAGGCGGCGTTCAGGACATCCGGCTTTATGACCGCCAGCTGAGTGCCACGGAAGTTCAGACTCTTGCCAAGGTGGTGCCGCTTCAGCAATTCGTCGGAGCCAAAAAGATTCACCCGAAGAATCGTGAGGCACTTTTCAATCACTACCTCTCCACACGCGACAAGGCTTATCAGACCGCTTCAACTCAAACCACCAAGCTCACCGCCGAGCAGGAAGCCATCAAGGCCCGTAGCCCCATCACCCACATTCAGGAGGAGAAGATGGACGCCAAACCGATGGCGAACATCCTCATGCGTGGTGCCTATGACAAAGTCGGCGAGCAGGTCGATGCCGCGGTGCCTGCCGCGCTCGGCAAACTGGCACCCAATGCTCCGAAGAACCGTCTTGGTCTCGCGCAATGGCTTGTCGATGCCAGCAATCCGCTCACCGCTCGTGTCACTGTGAATCGCTTCTGGCAGGAGCTTTTTGGTGCTGGCATCGTGAAGACCAGCGACGACTTCGGCATCATGGGCAGTGCTCCCACACATCCTGAACTGCTCGACTGGCTCGCCGTGGAGTTCCGTGAGAGCGGCTGGGATGTGAAGCGCTTCTACAAGATGCTCCTCACCTCCGCCACCTACCGTCAGGCCGCGCTCATCACGCCGGAGAAGATCGAAAAAGATCGCGACAACTCCCTCCTCAGCCGTGGCCCGCGCTTCCGGATGGATGCCGAGATGATCCGCGACTACGCCCTCGCCGCCAGTGCCACGCTTTCACCCCGCATGGGCGGCCCCGGCACCATGCCTTACCAGCCGGAAAACATCTGGGAAGTCGTCGGCCTCGGCACGGAGAAGTACAAGCAAGACAATGGCGAAAACCTCTACCGCCGCACGCTCTACAACTTCTGGAAGCGCATGTCCCCTTCCCCGAACATGGACATCTTCAATGCCCCCAGCCGCGAAGTGAGCTGCGTCCGCCGTGACCGCACCAACACGCCGCTGCAAGCGCTCGTCACCATGAACGACCCTCAGTTCATCGAAGCCGCCCGCAACCTCGCGCAAAAAGCCATCGCCTGCGGCTGCAACGATGACGCCAAAGCGCTCGCCTACCTCGCCGAACGGGTGCTTTGTCGCCCGCTGAAAGTCAAAGAGCAGCCCATCCTCACCGCCAGCCTCGCCGACCTCCGCAAGCACTACACCACCAGCGCCGCCGACACCGAAGCCCTCCTCAAAGTCGGCGAATCCACCGTTGATGCAAAGCTCCCCAAAGCCGAACTCGCCGCCTGGACGATGCTCACGAATCAGATGCTCAATCTCGATGAAGTCTTGAACAAGTGATGTTCCGCAAGCCCACCAGTTTGAAAGCCCATGGCACCTCCAAAAGCGCGGCAGCGTCGACTTGGATCAGCGTGACCTCTGCGTTGGTCATTTCAATGCTAGTGACAAGCTGCCTCGATTTCGGCGAAGAAAATGAGTTTTTCGCTCCAGATGTCACCGCCGTTCACCTTCAGGTGATTGAAAAACGTACTGGCATAAATCTCCCTGAAGGAACTGTTGGATTGGCTCTTTACTCAAACGCCACCGGCATCGACCCATGGATGCTGGCTAAAGTCAGAATTCCTTCTGACAAAGCGGAGGCATTGCTGGCATCTGAACCTTTCAAATTACATAAACCCCTAAACCCAATGACTTTCGTGGGAACTTCTCGCCCTTGGTGGAAGCCTTATGAACTCACCAAGGCGTATAGTGGTCAGTTCGACATAAAGTCCGACTTAGTTGTCTGGACTCTTGGACAGGAGTCGGCTGATCATGTGCTCTACATTCAATGGCTCACTTTCTGAACCGGGACTCCAACGTAAAACTTTTAACCTGAAACCCACCCAACTTGTCCGCCGACGCACCATATCCCTTTCCGGGACTAAACCCCTACTTCGAGGCGGAGTGGTTTCAGGTGCATCCATTGATGATCGCGTACGCGTTAGGCCAGATTCAAAGGCAGCTCCCCAAAGATCTCAGGGTGGTTATCGAGCAGGGCATGTCGATCTCAGCCAGACCACCCGAAGAAGACAAGCGAGCACGCCCAGATGTCTCCGTGTGGAAACTGCGTGAGGATACGCTGCTCGCCACCGCACCTCCAAACTTTGTACCGCCTTTGACTCGTACGGTCACCTCGCCCAAGCCCAGGCATCTCGCCA
>JBILVU010000225.1:0-6220 GCA_044370285.1 Prosthecobacter sp. | reverse complement strand
GGCTGCGCCCGCTCCGTGTGAGCTTCAAAAGCCGGAAATTCATGCTCCCGCTACGCCTTGGCACCGTGAACGCGAACGGTCCGCAGGACATGATGGTTTATGTTTTGAACCAGAATGGCCGTGTGGAATCCACGAACTATCGCACGATCCAGATGCACACGAACAAGGACGTGCCGGAGTTCATTAAGGCGGAGTTCGCTGACTTCTACCGGTCGATGTTTGAACGGGTGATGAAGGCGGAAAACATGTCTGCGATCGTCACGGAGTATTTTTGGGACATGGGCTGGTGTGACCCCTGCAGCAGCGATCCCGTGCCGCTGCGGGAACTGCGCGAGCTGGGCTGCGGCTGGCTGAAGGGCGAGGACAGCGCACGTCCGCTAGAAGGCGAGGTGTACATCACCCGCCTGCATGTGCGCTACGACCGCGAGCATTTCCCCGAAGACATCGTCTTTCAGGAGACTGGGGACAGGCAGTTCATTCAGGGGCGCTTCATCATCACTCATCCTTGGCGTGGAAAGGCGAGGACGGATGCGGCTCGTGAGTATCTCGCCGAGTTGCCGAAACGTTTTGAGGAGGAGGCTCAAACGACGGCCAGGCTCACTGGGTGGCCCATCGAGCGCATCCGGGACAAGCAGGCAGCCTACAAGGACACTTCGAAGGAGCCGCAGGAATAAGTCTCTGGCTCACTCCTCCTCATCCCGCTTCACGAAGCGTTTCCGATGCCAGGCGAGCCACAGCAGGCTGAGAGGCGCCCAGGTCCAGGCGGCGTAGATGTGATGGGAAACGGTCGTGGAGGGCACCCAGGCGGGTGTGGCGCGGGTGGTGGCGGTGAGGATGCCGAGGAAGATCAAAAAGCGCACCCACTTCGACTTCGCGAAGAAACCTTCCAAATCCCCGCTGTGACCGAAAAGCACGCGGGAGCCGACGATGAGCATCAGCATGCCAAATCCGCCGATGTAGAGCAGGTGCTCGATGGAGACATGCTGCCCATACTGAAACGGCGAGAGCACGAGACCAAGCCAGCCAAGGCCCAGCGCCCAAAACAAGCCCGTGGTGAGTGATCCGGCCTGCTGCGGCCGCCAGCGCACCTCGATGAGCAGATAACCCGCCGCGACGACTGCTCGCAAAGCATAGCCGATGTCCACGAGGCCATGCGCTTCGAGCAAAAAGCTGCTCACGAGCAAAACGGCCGTCGCGATGGCTCGCCGCAGTTTTGTGTGGCTTTGCGCCGCTGATTTGGGATCGCCAAAATCACCGCCGAGCATGCGTGGAAACACGAACGAGCCGATGCCAAGCACCGGCGGTAGCAGGAGCCCTTGGTAAAGCAGCAGCCCGGCGAGCCGAAACCTCGCCACATCCATCTCGGCATGCATCAACGCCGCGCCGGCGATGCCGCAGCCGAGTCCGGTGAGCGCCAGCAGCATTTGCGGTGGTGGAGCCTCCTTCCGAAAACGAACCACCCGGATGATCATGCTAAGCATCAACGAGCCGAGGAGAGCAATGAAGAAGGCATCGCCCCACGCGAGCTGCTGCATGAGATGGCTCGCTCCGCAGGCGAGATGCAGGGCAAAGAGCCAACCAAGCTCTAGCGGTGTGAGTTTGGGTGCCGTGGCCATGCGTGGTCCTGCGGTGCCGAGGAAGCCGACGACGAAGGCACCGCCAAACGCCTCGATCATGAGCCTCGCGTGGATAGCGTTCGGATAGAACCCCAGCTTCTGCGCATAAAACAGCGGCCACAGCGACACGCCGATCACACTCCACAAAGCGCCGCTGAAAAAGAACACGCGATACGGCTCCGACGCGAGCCAGCGCAGCCCGCTTCGGCGCGGACCTTGGGCTTGGTGCTTCTTGTGTTGGCAGGCGGGAAACGAACTCATGCGGCGCTGGCTTGGATGCAGGGCTTAAACATGCACCGATGATGCAACTTACGCTGGAAAGCCGCTCCGCTCATGCTGGCATCGTGTGCGCGAGGTTTGGCCCGGACGCACAACCCGGCTGCGAGCCTCGTTTGAAGCTCATGACTCCTGCGGAACCCTCGGACACCCTCGCTGACATGCGCCGTCATTACACGATGGCGCAGCTTTCGCGTGATTCGCTGCATGCGAATCCGTTCACGCAGTTCGAGCGATGGCTGGCGGAGGCGGTGGAGGCAAAGCTCATCGAGCCGAATGCGATGACGCTGGCCACCGTCGATGCGGAAGGTCGGCCGCTGGTGCGGACGGTGCTGTTGAAGTCGCTCGACGAGCGGGGCTTGGTGTTTTTCACGAACCTCGAAAGCCGGAAGGCGGTGCACATCGCGGTGAATCCGGAGGTCTCATTGCTCTTTCCCTGGCTGGCGCTGGAGCGTCAGGTGATCGTGACGGGCACGGCGGAGCGTGTTTCGATGACCGAGACGCTGAAATACTTCCTCACCCGTCCTCGTGAGAGCCAGATCGCCGCCTGGGCCTCGCGACAAAGCCAGGCGATCTCATCGAGAAAGCTGCTGGAGATGGAATGGGCGAAGCTGAAGCAGAAATTCAGTGCGGGCGAAGTGCCACTGCCTTCCTTTTGGGGCGGCTTTCGCGTGAAGCCGCGAACGATCGAGTTCTGGCAGGGCGGCCCACATCGCCTGCACGACCGCTTCCAGTATGAACGCACGGAGGAAGGCGCGTGGAGGCTGGAGCGGCTGGCACCGTGAGGGAGCTTACTTCTTGTCGAGTTCCTTCTCGGCGAAGGTGAGGATGCGGCCGACGGCTTCGGCATCCTGCGCGGCTTTGGCGGTTTCAAAGGCTTCCTTGGCCTTCAACATGCGGCGCATGATGGGGATGGAGATAATCTCCTGCGCCCGCTCTTTGACGGTCTCAAAGCGGGATTGCAGCGCGTCGAGATTCGTATCGCCCGGCTCAAAGGTGGAAAAATCAGGCGCGGCACTGGCTTCCTCGGGTTCGTTGATGCCGGAGTCCTTGATGAGCACATCCAGCGCTGCATCGGCGGAGGCCCAGTCGCCGTTTTTGATCATCGTCTCGATTTCCTCACCTCGATAGGCCATGGCCTCGGTGGGTTTTTCCGCGATGGCATCCACGGCAGCGCGGAGTTTGTTGGCCTTGGCTTTGACGCTGGCTTCGAGATCGGTGGATTGGGCCACGGCTTTGGAGAGGCTGAGCTTGGCGGCCTTTTTCTGCTGCTCGGGTGTGAGCACATCACGCAGGGCGATGAGCGTGCGGAGCTGGAGCTGCTTCACCTCCCCCTCGGAGGCCAGCACCTTGGTGAGCACGGCACTGGCGGCATCGGCGGTGGTGGAGGGATCGCGAAGCATCTGATGCAGCGTCTTTTGCTGCTCTTTGAAGGCGGATTCGACGGATGAACCCTTCTCGCGTGCCTCGCTGACGATGGCGGTCATCTTCGATTCCTGCTCGGCGGTGAGTTCGAGCTCGGGTTTGATCTTCTGAATGATTTCCGGGGAGAGCAAGCCTGCCTTGAGCAGGTCTTCCGGAGCGGCAAAGGCCGTGGTGGCGGTCAGGAGGAGGGTGAGGGCGAGGTGTTTCATGGCAGGTGGATGGTGAGATGAGTGGGAAGGAGAAAATCCGTCGAAGGCGCATCGAGGCTGGCGAAAAGCTCTCGCGGCTCCGAATCGAGCAGCGGCGGAAAATCGGCCAAACTGGGCTTTTGCTGCGGCAGGAGCCAAAAGGCCGCGCCGCAGGCCAAAACGGCCGCGAAGGCCAGTCGAGGTGCCCAGCGAGGTTCGGGGGCTGGCGCACGCAACAAGCGTGGATGCCAGGTGGGCGCGGCGGCGTGCTCAGATTCGCGAAGATGCTCGAAGAGCGGTTTCAGATCGTCATTCATGGCCGGGGGAGGTTTGCAGCAGCTCGCGGAGGCGGGCTTTGCCACGTTCGTAATGCTGACGCACGGAGCCGAGGCTCACCTGCATGACCAGCGAGGCCTCGTTGAGCGTCAAATCCTGGTAAAAAACGAGGTGCAGCGTCTCCGCCTGCCTCGCGGGCAGTTTTTCGAGCGCGGCCCGGAGCTGCGCCGCCTGCTCGTCCCGCTCGAGCTGCCGGGAGGGCGAGGGATGATGCTCCTCGGTAAAGCTGGCGAGCAGTTTCCCGAGCAGCGATTCGCGAAACCGCGCCCGCCGGTGTTCCTCCAGCGCCGTGAGCCGGATCACGCCGAACCACCAGGTCTTGAAGGCCGAGTGCCCGTCGAAGCGCACCCGCTCCGCCGCCACCTTCAGGTAGGCGTTTTGTAGCACGTCCTCCGCCCGGCCCGCATCCCCGCCGCAGCAATGGAGCGACCACCCGAAGGCGTCCGGGTGCAGAGATTCGAGGCTGGCGGCGGTGGCACTGTCCATTCATTTGCCCTTTGGGTGACACGGGCGGGCGGATTGTATGACAGGGGGCGTTTTTACCTTGTGAAAAGATTCACAATCTGATTGCCGCCCTCCGGCGTGGGGCGTAATCCTCGCCGCCCCCTAAACCCCCGCCATCGCCCCCATGGTCGCCCCTGCCGAAAACACGCTCGCCGCCTACGATTCGAAGATCGAAGGCAATGTCATTTTCACCAAGCTCGATGCCGCCATCAACTGGATGCGAGCCAACTCCATGTGGCCGATGCCGATGGGCCTCGCCTGCTGCGCCATCGAAATGATGGCCGCCGCGTGCAGTCGCTACGATTTGAGCCGCTTCGGCATGGAGGTGATGCGCTTTTCCCCCCGCCAGGCCGATGTGATGATCGTGGCCGGCACCGTGACCTACAAAATGGCACTCGCCGTGAAACGCGTCTGGGATCAGATGCCCGAGCCGAAGTGGTGCATCGCCATGGGTGCCTGCGCCAGCAGCGGCGGCATGTATCGCAGCTACGCCGTGCTCCAGGGAGTGGATCAGATCATCCCAGTGGATGTTTACATCTCCGGCTGCCCGCCCCGCCCCGAGGCGCTCCTCGAAGGCCTCATGCGCCTCCAGCGCAAAATCGAAACCGAGCATTCTTTTGTGGAGCAGAAGAAGGAGCTGATCGCTGAACTCACCGCCTGATTTTTCCTGCCATGAACGCTGCCCAAATGGTTGAAGCCTTGAAGCAAAAATTCGGCTCCGACGTGCTCGAAACGAAGGAGTTTCGCGGCGAGCACACGCTCATCGTCACGCTCGAAAGCGTGAAACCGCTGCTCAAGTACAGCCGCGACGAGCTGGCCTTCGATTACCTCGTCGATGTCTCCAGCCTCGATTACATGGGCAAGGAGCCGCGTTTTGAGATGGTGTATGAGATCTACGGCTACGGTCATCATCAGCACCTCCGCGTGCGTGCCGCTGTGGCCGAGGATGTGGAAGTCCCCACCGTCAGCGACATCTGGCCGACCGCCAATTGGCACGAGCGCGAGGTTTACGACATGATGGGCATCAAGTTCAGCGGTCACCCGGACCTGCGCCGCATCCTCATGTGGGAAGGCTATCCCTTCTTCCCCCTGCGGAAGGATTTCCCCCTCGAAGGCAAGCCCAGCGACATGCCCGATGTCGGCTTCACCAAGACCGCCCCGATGGCCGATGGTCCCTTCGTCACCAACGCTGGCTGCGGCGATACCGTCACCCGCGAGCCTCGCTCGCGCAGGCCGGTGGAGTGATCTTCATCCGATACATCTGACCGATCAGTCCGATCCGACGGATCATTCTGCGGACGGAAAGAGCCCATCACGCCCCGCGTTCACCCTTTTCTCATCCACATCATGACACGCACCCACCTCACCACCGCGCTCGGCTTGGCTTTTGCCACCGCCGCTTTCTCCGCTGATTCCACCGACTGGGCCAAGTTCCGCGGCCCCGCGGGCAATGGAGCCGTCCCCGCCCTCGCCGGAGCCAAATGGAGCCTCAAGGAAGTCTGGAAATCGCCCACGAACCTCGGCTTCAGTAGCTTCGCCGTCTCCGGCGGCAAGGCCTACACGATCGTCACGGGCGAAACCGATGGCAACACGGGTGAAATGCTCGCCTGCTACGATGCCGCCAGCGGCAAGGAAGTCTGGAGCAAGCCCCTCAGCGTCATCCCGAAGTATGACGGCGGTGGCAACGCTGGCGCCAAGGGCAATGAAGGCGGCGACGGCTCCCGCAGCACGCCCGTGATCGATGGCGACAAGGTCTATGTCATCGACAGCCTTCTGCATGTCTTCGCCTTCGACGCCGCCACCGGCAAAGCCGTGTGGGACCACGATGTGATGAAGGAAAACAGCGGCGAGATGATCAAGTGGCAAAACGCCGCC
>JBILVU010000027.1:0-53036 GCA_044370285.1 Prosthecobacter sp. | reverse complement strand
CATCGCGGTGACGTATCGCGCGGCGGAGGCTCCGCATTTCACGCTCTACGTGGACGGCCAGGGCAAGACTCCGGCGGACAAAGGCACGTTCCGGGGCGGCGATTTCACACTGAAGCCCGACGTGCCGGACAGCGTGCTGCGGATCGGCTGCCGCGCCGATGGCGACACGTGGCGCTACGTTCGCTCGCACCTGCGCGGGCTCCTCGATGAATTGCAAATCTACGACGAAGCCCTGAAAGCCGGAGACATCCGCCATCTCTTCGAGCATCCCGGCAGCATGATGAAGGAACGCGAAGCCATCACCTTCGCGCCGAGGTTTCAGTTTGATCCGGGGCATCCCTGGCGTCCTCCCTTTGGCGTGGAGCGCGTCGGCCTGACGCCGGTGATCGTGCAGTTCGCCAGCGACACTCGACCAGCCCCGGAGCACTGGCTCGCGGCGTATCGCGAGGGCAAGGAGGTGGACCGGAAAGCGCTCGATCTCTCCGGAAACTCCCCCTTCACCGCACGCGTGACCTTTGCCACCTCACCCGCGCCGGAGGAACTGGTGCTGCTCGCCAAAGACAAGGACGGCAAGTCCATTGAGCGAGCCCGCTGGCAGGTCGAGCGTCCGGCGTTCGAAGCGGATGCGGAAGCTGCGGCCGATCCGGTGATCAATCCCGTCGATCTCGGTGCGGTTTTGCCGCCTGCTGACTGGCTGGTGCTTGGTCCGGAGCAGCAGGCCCGCGTGACCCTCGCGGTGTTTTCCGGCAAGGAAGAGGTTCGCGGCGCAGAGGTGCTCGCGTGGTTTGAATCTTCGCCGGATCGAACGACCAAAGCCGCAGTGGAGTTGCCAAAAGGCATCCGCACCGAATTGAAGATCGCTTTGCCGCCTCCGGCCTTCACGAAGCATCGCGACAAGCTGCATGTGACGATCCGTGATGCTCAGGGCTGTGAGCTCTGGCACAAGACCATCCCGACGATGCTGATGCTTGATACGCCGAAGCTGCCCGCCTTCGGAGCCATCGAGACCAAGCTGCGCTACGACTACCCGCTGCTCTCCTATACCGGCCCGGATGAAGTGACCGAGATGCCTTATGACAAAGCCTGGGCACCGGAGCGGAAGGATGTCGTGGTCTCGCTGCCAAACGGTTCGCGCTTCGTCTTCTGGCGCGGCGCGGCCTACACACCCTTCTGGGCCGGGAAGCACAACACCGCGCTGAACTTCGAGTTCGCCGAAGCACCACGCAGACCCGACGGCCTCGACTGCATCGACGCCGCCTCCGACAAAGAACTCCGCCGCAGCCGCGTCGAGATCCTCGAATCCACCGCCGCCCGCGTCCACGTCCGCTGGACCGCGCAGCCCTGCGACCTCAACTACAAAGTCTGGGGCGAAACCGCGACCGAGGATTTTTATTTTTACCCCGATGGCTTCGGTTCGCGCACTGTCACGCTGCAAAGCGAACCCAAGGCCGAATACGAGATCGAGGAACTGCTCATCCTCACCCCGCCCGCCGGTTATCCGCTCCGCGTCCTGCCGGAAAACCTCATCGACGTGCTCTTCCGCGATGGCACGAAGCGCGAGTTGAAGTTCCCCATCCTCGACCAAGAGCGCGATTACGAAAAGCTGCTCTCCAGCGAACTCGCGCCACTCTACCGCATCCGCTTTGGCACGCACGAGCCCCTCGCAGCGATCTACTTCAACCCCGGCTGGAAGCGCCTGCCCTCCACCGCTTACCGCCCGTTCTACAGCCAGGGTCTAATGGTCACGCCGTTCTACTGGGGCAATCATCTGCCGCTCGCCCGACGCAAGCCCACCGGTATCAACATCGACGACCTCGCCGCGATGACCCCCGCACACAACGCCATGATGTCCTGGGGCCACCGTCGTCCGCAGCCCCTGGAAAGCCGCACCGCCGACATGCCCGACGCCCTCGGCGTCACCCGCAAGATGCAGGTCGAAAAATGGGCCTGGCTCATCGGCCTCAGCGATGCCGATGACGCCCGTCTGCTCGAATGGTCCCGCAGTTTCGCCACCCCACCGCAGATCCAGGCCGAAGGCGCACGCCTGCAAAGCCCGTCCTACAACACCGAACGCCGCGCCACGCTCTTCACCGTCGAAAAGTCCGTCGTCTCGCTCACGATCACCCCATCCACGCCCTGTATTCATCCCGTCTTTGAGTTTCAAGACGCTCCGAAAACGCTCTCACGCGTGGAACTGAACGGACACGAAATCGCCGCCACCGACTACGCCTGGGACGGCCGCACGCTCTGGCTCAACGCCACGCTCCGAGAGGACACGACACTTCGGCTAAAACTCGGAGACCTTCCGCTTCGCTGACCTTTATTCCAAAGAGCCCGTCCTTTGAACCCATGAAGCCCAAACTCAGCGTTGACTGCATCTCTTCGACTTGGAGAAATGATAAGCCGTGAGCCTTTACCAGAAAGCCGTGAAGGCCGGTGAGCGGCTCCAGTTCAAGAAGCTGGTGCTCTTGATTACGGATGGAGTGGCTGATTTGAGGTAGAAGCAAAGAGACGGAGCGCTGCTGCTGATGTCAGGATTCAACTTCACCTCGCGTTACCCGAGGACATGAGATTTCCGACGCTTGCGATCATCCTGCTGACCAGTTCCGCTCCGGCGGCGGATTTTCGTGGGTTTTTGGAGATGCACTGCTTGGATTGCCACGATGGGGATGCAAAGAAAGGTGGCCTCGATCTCTCGCGCTTCACCGATGAGGCGGCGGTAATGGGGGATCGGGAGGTGTGGCGGGCGGTTTATGAGAAAATCGAGTCGCACCAGATGCCGCCGCCGAAGCAGAAAGAGCAGCCGACACCGGCGCAGCGGCAGGAATTGATGACGTGGATCATGGACATCGCTGCACGGCCTGATCCGGCTTTGGGAGCGGTGGACCCTGGAAAGCCCTCGCTGCGGCGGTTGACGCGGCTGGAGTATAACAACGCCGTGCGCGACCTCTTCGGCCTGGATGTGGATGTGTTCATGTTTTCCGAGCGCCTGCCGCTGAGTGATAAATCCTACTTCCAGCCTGCCAGCGGCAAGATGCCAGACACCGTGAAAGTGCCCCTGCGTGAGTATGGACAAAAGTATCCGGTGCTCTGCCGCCAGCTCGGTCTGCCGGGGGACAACCGCGCGGAGCACGGCTATCGCAATCGCGGTGATGCGATGGGTTTCTCTCCGCTGCTGCTGGAGAAATACCTCGCCGCCGCCACGGAGATCGTGAACGCTCCGGAACTGGTCACGCGCAGCGAGATCGCGGCGCATTTGTTCGGCATGAAGTTCGAGAAACAGTCGGTCGCAAATGCCTCGCCAAAGGGTGCGCTGAACTTCATGGCCGCTCGCACGCTGGCGCGGGATGCGCAGCAGTGGAAAAAAGCGGAAGGCATCGCGGACAATGCCCCGCAGGCATTCTTCACCGATGTGCAGGAGGCTTTTGATGACGGCATCGGAGGTGTCTTCGACTCCGGCGATGGCGCGGGCAAGGTCGCCACCGTTCCAGCCAAGGGTGGCCTGCTGCGCACGAGCTTCGCAGGTGGTGCGAAGGCGCTGACGATCAATCCGAACGCCGATCTTTGGCTCGCAGGCTTTGCCACCGTCAAGGCCACCTCAGGCTCGCGCATCTTCACGAATCAAACCAAGGGCGAAAAGAGCTTCGAGCTGACTTTCCGCATCGAAAACGGCGACGAGGACGAGGCGGTCACGCGTCTAGGCGTCTTTGTGCTCAGTCGCAAAAGCCAGTCGGGCCAGGTGACGCTCACGGCGAAGTTCACCGACGACACCGACAGCAGCGTGAGCGCGATGATCGCCGAAGGCCCGGCGGGCACGACCTTCTTCAGCTTCGCCGCCGTGCCGGGCGAAGGTGTGAAATCCCTGCTCGTCGATGGCTCGCGCTTCAGCGGTGATTATCTTGTGCTGGACGACCTCGGCTTCATCACCAGCGGCAAGGTGAAAAGTAGTTTGGGCTTTAGCCCCAAAAAACCTCTTCATAACCAGCCGATTGGGCTAAAGCCCAAACTACTTTCTCCTCGCGAACGGCTAACCAGCTTCATGGAGCGTGCTTTTCGTCGTCCCGTGTCGGAAGACGAGGCTGGCCGCTTTATCGCCCTTTTTGAAGCGGAGCAAAAACGTGGCAAAACCGAGGCCGAGGCCATGAAAGCCACGGTCGCCGCCGTGCTGGCTTCGCCGGCCTTTCTTTACATCGAGGCCAATGGCATGCTAGGAGACGCCAAAGTGTCTCCGCTGGAGGATCACGAGCTCGCCACGCGACTAGCCGCGTTTTTGTGGTCGTCCATTCCCGATGAGGAATTGCTCGCTCTCGCTCGATCCGGCAGGCTGCGTGATCCCGCCGTGCTCGAGTCTCAAACGCGTCGCATGCTCAAAGACCCGCGTTCCCGCGAGCTGAGCGAGTCTTTTGCCGTGCAGTGGCTGCGGCTCGATCAGCTCTCCACCGCGAAACCGGACCCGGACCTCTTCAAGTCCTTCTACTCCGGCCCGCAGGGCAAGAGCACGCTGCATGGCGCCATGCTCACCGAGGCGCTGCTGCTGTTTGAAACCGTGCAGGTGGAGGACCGCAGCATCCTCGACTTCATCGCTGCGGATTACACCTGGCTGAATGCCGGCCTCGCCAGGCTCTACGGCATTCCTTTGAGCAATGAGTCACGGGTCATCCCCGCCAGCACCGGTGGCGATCCCACACGCGAGGTGAAAAACAAAAGCGACGGCGGCCAGTGGCATCGCGTGAGGCTCACGGACGCGAATCGCGGCGGCTTTGCCGGCATGGCCGCGCCGATGCTCATCACCTCGCTGCCCTTCCGCACCAGCCCGGTGAAACGCGGCGCGTGGATGCTCGAAACCCTCTTCAACCGCCCGCCCACCGAGCCCAAGGTGGCCTTTGCCATCGAGAACGACACGAAGGAGGCCGCGCAGCAGATGAGCGTGCGCCAGCGCTTCGAGGCGCATCGCAACAAGGCCGCCTGCTACTCCTGCCACATCCGCCTTGACCCGCCCGGCTTCGCGTTGGAGAGATTCGATCCCATCGGCCAGTGGAATGACAAGGCCGACGCCGCGAGCGAATGGTCCGGCCAGCCCTTCGACGGCCCCGCCGGCTTCAAGGCGCTCATCACCGCGAAGCCTCATGAGTTCACCCGCGGCTTCATCGAGCACCTGCTCGGCTACGCCCTCGGCCGCGAGCTGCACCTTCACGACATGCCCGTCGTCGAAAAGATCGAGCAGGCCGCGAAAGCCGATGGCTGGAGGTTCAGCCGCGTCATCGTCGAGATCGCGAAATCCTATCCCTTCACCCATGTGAGACAGACACTCCTGTCTGTTGAAGACAAATAAGAGCAGACAAGAGTGTCTGTATCACAATGAAATTTCGCCCATTTAACACTTTCCAAGAGATTGATCGCTCCAAGCGAAATCTGCCTCATTGGCAGCAGGAAGGAGCCTGTTACTTCATCACTTTCCGACTTGGAGATTCCTTGCCGCAAACCTTGCTCGATCAATGGAAGAGAGAGCTGGACATCTGGATGGCTTTGCATCCGAAGCCCTGGTCCATAGAGACTGAAGCTGAATACAAAGAGCGCTTTACGGAACGTCGTGAGCAATGGCTCGATGCGGGTCATGGAGAGTGTCATTTGCGATCACCCGAGATGCGCGACCTCGTTCGGACCTCCCTGATGAAGTTTGATCAAGCTCGTTACGACATGGATGCCTTTGTCATCATGCCAAACCATTTGCATCTGATCTGGCAACTGCGCCCAGGCTTTGATCTGAGCAAAGAACTCAAAGGCCTGAAGGGTGCCAGTGCACGGGCGTGCAACCTCGCATTGAATCAGAGCGGCATGTTTTGGATGGATGAATCTTATGATCGGCTGGTGCGTGACTGGGAAGAGCTTTCCGTTTTCCGCCGCTACATCGCTGAAAATGCAGCCAAAGCGCATTTGAAGCCCCACGAATACACTCTCTATGAACCGCATGCCCTTCAGCCGTGATGCAGACACTCCTGTCTGCTCTGAGACCAAGAAAACAGACAGGAGTGTCTGTTTCACCCGCCGCCACTTCCTCCGCTCCGCAGGCGTCACGCTCGGCCTTCCTTTCTTCGAAAGTCTCGCCAAAGCCGCTCCCGCCGCCACACCCCGGCGCTACGCCTTCATCTACACACCGAATGGCTACCTCCAGACCAAGCTGCTGCCCGAGCACCTGCTCACAAAAAAACAAGAACCAGCAACCAAGAACCAGGAACTGATTCTAACTCCGACTCTTCAACCTCTCGCCGAGGTCAAAGACGACATCACCTTCATCACCGGCCTCGATCGCCAGTTCGTTCCCGGCACCGGTGTGCATGCGCAGGCTGGCTCGTGCTGGCTCACCTCATCGGCACCTCAAGAGACACTCGATGGCGGTTTCCCCACGAACACCACGCTGGACCAACTCATCGCCAGGCAGATCGGCGGCGAGTGCGCCCTGCCCTCGCTCGAGCTCAGCACGAACGACTTCGCGGACAACAAAGAGACACGCTACTTCGAGAGCATCTCCTGGTATGCCCCCGGCTACGCGGCGAACACCGAAAAAAATCCCCGCGCCGTCTTTCAGCGCCTCTTCGGCCAGGGCCGAGGCGGCCCCACCCAGAGCGTGCTCGACACCGTGCTCGCCAGCGCCAGGGACTTCGAGAAGCGCCTCGGCGGCGAGGATCGCACCAAGCTCGGCGAATACCTCGAAAGCGTCCGCGCCACCGAGCAGCGCATCCAGCGTGCCGAGGCCGCGGCGCAGCGCCTCGGCAAACCGCCGCTGCCGGAGCCAGCAGGCATTCCCGAGCAGCGCCGCGACTACCTCCGGCTCATGGCGGACCTCATCGTGCATGCCTTTCAAAACGATCTCACCCGCGTCGCCACGCTGCTCATCGATCCCGAGCGTTGGGACAGCCCCCGCATGTATCACGGCGTCTTCGACAAGCCGCAGAACCACCACGTCATCACGCATACAAAGGGCGACGAAGCCAAAGACAAGCTCGCGAAGATCGATCTCTTCCACATGCAGTTCTACGCGCACGTCGTCGAGCGCCTCAAAGCCACCAACCTACTCGACAGCACCACGCTCGTCATGGGCAGCGGCATCAGCGATGGCGATCAGCACAACTACGCCGACCTCCAGGTCCTCATCGCCGGAGGCGGCTGGAAGCGCGGCCACTTCCACTACGAAGGCAAACGCCCGCTCGCCGATCTCTGGCTCACGATGGCGCAGCAGGCCGGCGTGAAGCAGGATCGCTTTGCGGACAGCACGGGCGTGTTGCAGACACTCTTGTCTGCCTCTTAAACTTCCAAGAACAGACAGGAGTGTCTGTTTCACCTGATCATGCGACTCACCGCCTTTCTCTTCATCACGGCAACCGCTCTTGCACAGCCTCCACAGGCCGTGCTGGAGCGTTTCTGCATCGACTGCCACGACGCGGACACGAAGAAAGGCGGCGTGAAACTCGATTCACTCCTCCACGACGATATCGGCAAGCACGCCGAGACGTGGGAAGCGGTCGTGAAGCAGCTGAATGCCCGTCACATGCCGCCCATCGGCAAGAAGCGGCCGGATGAGCAGGGCTACGATCAAATGGTGGCAGCCTTGACGAAGGAACTCGATGCTCAGCAGACCCAACGCATCGCGGGGCCGACGTTTCGGCGTCTCACGCGGACGGAGTATCAAAACGCGGTGCGCGACCTGCTTGCGGTCGAGTTTGATGCGAAGGCGGCGTTTCCGACGGATGAGATCAGCCATGGCTTTGACAACGTGACCGTCGGCGATTTGCCACCGGCCTTGCTGGATCGCTACATCGCGGCGGCACAGAAGATCGCGCGGCAGGCGGTGGGCACATCGACCGAGCCGGAGATCACGGCAGTGCGGGTGCGGCCGGACATCACGCAGGAGTATCAGGTGCCGGGATTGCCGCTGGGCACGCGTGGTGGGGTGCTGGTGAAGCAAGTCTTCGCGCAAAGTGGTGAATACGAGGTGCAGGTGCGGCTGCAACGCGACCGCAACGAGCAGGTCGAGGGCATGAATGGCCAGCATCAGCTCCAAATCCTGCTCGACCGCGAGGTGAAGGGCGAGTTCACGGTCCAACCAGCGAAGGACAAGAACTATGAGAAGATCGACGCGCATCTCAAGGCTCGGTTTCATGTGCAATCTGGTCAGCATGACCTCGGCGTGACGTTCCTGCCGAGTGGATCGCCGGTGCTGGAGCGACTGCGCCAGCCCTACAAGTCGAGCTACAATCTCCATCGCCATCCACGGCTCAGCCCGGCAGTGTATCAAGTGACCATCACCGGCCCGCTGAAGGCCGAAGGCGCGGGCGACACGCCGAGCCGTCGATTGATCTTTGGGGAACAGACAGGAGTGTCTGTTTCACCGGAAGCCATCTTGAAGCCGATTCTGCGTCGTGCGTGGCGTCGGGAGGTCACGGAGGCTGATCTGGAGCGATTGATGCCTTTCGTGCGCGAGGCTTCGTCGCTCGAAAAAGGCATCGAATCGGCTCTGGCGGCCCTTTTGGTCAGTCGCGAGTTTTTGTTCCGCACCGAGGAAAAAGGCGACGATGCCGCTTTGGCCTCGAAACTGGCCTTTTTCCTCTGGAGCAGCCTCCCGGACGATGAACTGCTCTCGCAGCATCCGCTCGATGTCGAGGCGCAGGCTCGTCGCATGCTGCGTGATCCGCGGGCGAAGTCGTTGGTGACAAACTTCGCCGATCAATGGCTCTACCTGCGCAATCTGGAGGCCATCACGCCGGATTCGCGACTGTTTCCCGACTTCGATCACAACCTGCGCGAATCGTTGCGCACGGAGACGAGCCTTCTCTTCGCCGATGTGATCGAAAACGACCGCAGCGTGCTCGCGCTGCTGCGCACGGATCGCACCTGGCTCGATGAACGGCTCGCCGCGCACTACGGCATCCCGCACATCCACGGCAGTCGTTTCCGCGAGGTGAAACTGACGCCCGAGATGCAACGCGGAGGCCTGTTGCGTCAGGGCAGCATTCAAACCGTCACCAGCTATGCCACCCGCACCTCGCCAGTCATTCGCGGGCATTGGATCTTGAAAAATCTGCTCGCCACCGAGCCACCACCGCCTCCACCAAATGTGCCCGCGCTCGATGGTGTGATCTCCGAGAGCCTGCCGATCCGCGAACGCCTCGCCAAGCACCGCGAGATGGCCGCCTGCGCCAGTTGTCACAACCTCATGGACCCCGTCGGTTTCGCTCTGGAAAACTACGACGCCATCGGCCGCTGGCGCGCCGAAGCCGATGCCCGCGGCGGCTTCGCCGATGGCTGCGAGTTCGATGGCGTGGCCGGTCTCGAAGAAGTCCTCCTCAAACGCCCCGAACTCTTCGTCACCGCGTTGACCGAGAAACTTATGGTTTACGCGCTGGGTCGCGGACTTGAAGCCAGCGATGCACCTGCGGTGAGAAGGATCGTTCGCCGAGCCAAAGACAACGGCTGGAAGTTCAGCGAGATCATTGTCGGTATCGTCACCAGCCCTGTATTCGCCGGAAATGAAGGCAAAAGAATGGGGGCAAAAGAATGATCCAATCCAGATTCTTCTGCCCCCATTCTCCTGCCTACTCTGTCAGTTTCACGCCCATCACGCCGTTTCACCCCGCATGAGCACTTTCACCACCCGCAAAGCCCTCTCGCGCCGTCACTTGCTGCGGGGCGTGGGAGCGACGCTCACGCTGCCTTTTTTGGATGCGATGGTGCCGGCGGCCTCGGCGGCGACACGCATCGTGCAGCCGGCGAAACGTCTCAGCTACATCTACATCCCGATGGGCTGCGATCAGTCGCGGTGGAATCTCGGGAAATCAGATGCGCTCGATCAGCTCTCGCCCATTTTGAAGTCGCTGGAGCCGGTGAGGCAGCATTGCTCCGTCATTTCAAACCTCGAACTCGAGCCTGCGTATCCCGGCACGCATGCCACATCGAATGCGTCCTTCCTCAGCGCGGCCCGCGTGAAGCACACGGAGAGCAGCGATTACTACAACGGCACCACGGCGGATCAGATCGCCGCGAAGGCCATCGGACAGCAGACGCAGTTGCCATCGCTCGAGCTGGCGATGGACTTGATGCAGGTCGTCGGCCAGTGCGACAATGGCTACGCCTGCGTGTATCAAAACAACCTCTCGTGGTCCTCGCCCACCACGCCGCTGCCCGCCGAGGCGCATCCGCGGCTCGTGTTTGAGCAGCTCTTTGGCGATGGCGGCAGCAAGGCCGAGCGACAGGCCGCTTTGAAGCGCCGCGCCAGTTTGCTCGACTTCGTCAAAGACGACATGCAGCGCCTTGCGAAGACACTCGGTCCGCAGGATCGCGAGCGTGTGAGTCATTACCTCGACAGCGTCCGCGAAGTCGAACGCCGCATCGAAAAAGCGTCCGCCGCCGTCGAGGAAAACAAGCTGCCGGACCTCTCCCGCCCCAGTGGCGTGCCCGCGAGCTACGCGGAGCATGCGCGGCTCATGTTTGACCTCCAACTCCTCGCCATGCAGGGCGATGTCACCCGCGTCATCACCTTCCAGCTCGCCCGCGAGACCTCGAACCGCACCTACCCGGAGATCGGCGTCAGTGATCCGCATCATCCGCTCAGTCATCACGGCAACGATCCCGCGAAGATCGAGCGCATGTCGAAGATCAATGCCTTCCACGTGAGCCTCTTCGCCGAATACCTCGCCAAGCTCGGCGCCGTGAAGGAAGGCGATGGCACGCTGCTCGACCACACGCTGCTTCTTTACGGCAGCGGCATGGGCAATCCGAACGTCCACGACCACACCAACCTCCCCATCATCGTCGCCGGTGGCGCGAGTGCTGGCGTGAAAGGCAACCGCCACCTGCGAAACGACCAAACCATCCCGCTCGCCAACCTGCACCTCACGCTGCTCGACAAGGCCGGCGTGAAGCTGGACAAGTTCGGCGACAGTAGCGGAATCATCGAGGTGCTGTGAAGATGAAGTTAAACCACAGAGACACGGAGCACACAGAGGACAGAAAAAGGAGTCATTCTCTGTGTGCTCCGTGTCTCTGTGGTTCAATCAGTCTGGCTTGCTGGTTATCCCTTCTCGTTCTGACGAGCGCTGCCGCTGATCTTCCCACCAGCGCAGAAAAGCAGGACTGGCCAGCCGTTTCCGCACAACTCACCGCCAAGGTCGATTTGAATGCCGCGCAAGCCGATGGCACCACCGCGCTGCATTGGGCTGCGTATCACGACAAGGCCGAGGTGATCGAAAAACTGCTCTCCGCCGGTGCCAAGCCGGACGAGAAGAATCGCTATGGCATCACGCCCCTGCTGCTCGCGTGCGAAAACGGCAACGAGCGCATCGTGCGGGCGCTTTTGAACGCCGGAGCCGATGCGAATGCGAAACAACGCGGCGGCGAAACGGCGCTCATGGTTGCCAGCCGCGCGGGAAAACCTGGCGCGGTGAAGGCTTTGCTCGAAAAGGGCGCGAAAGTGGACGCGCAGGATCGCACCGGCCAGACGGCGCTCATGTGGGCCGCGGCAGAAGGTCATGCGGAAGTGATCGAGTTGCTCGTGAAGAATGGCGCGGAGGTGAAGCACCGGCTCGATTCCGGCTTCACCGCGCTGTTGTTCGCCGCACGCGAGGGGAAGGCTGCCGCAGTGAAAAAACTCCTCCAGATCGGCGCGGAGGTGAACGATGCGATTGCCACCGAAGACAACACCAACGGCCGCGATGCGCCGAATGGCACCAGCGCGGCGCTTTTGGCCGTCGAGAACGGGCACTTCGAGCTGGCGATGGATCTCATCCGCGCCGGAGCCGATCCGAATGACCAGCGCAACGGCTTCACCGCGCTGCACACGCTCACCTGGGTGCGCAAACCGCCACATGGTGACGACGAGGCAGGTCAGCCGCCGCCGGACACGCATGGAAAACTGAGCAGCCTTGATTTCATTCGCGAGATCGTGAAATTCGGGGCGAAGGTCGATGCAGTGCTCAAAAAAGGCGCACGCGCCAAGGCCTTCGGTGCGCTCAATTTCGAGGGCGCGACGCCCTTCCTGCTCGCCGCACGAAATGCGGACCTGCCGATGATGAAGCTGCTCGTGGAACTCGGCGCGGACCCGCACAAGCCGAACGCGGATGGCTCCACGCCGCTGATGGCCGCCGCAGGCCTCGGCTGCTATGCGCCCAGTGAGGAGGCCGGCACGGAAGACGAGTGCGTCGCGGCCTGCGAGTATCTATTGAGCCTCGGCGCGGATGTGAATGCCGTGGACGAAAAGAACCAGACCGCCATGCACGGCACCGCCTACAAAAGCCTTCCCAAAGTGGCGAAACTCCTCGCCAGCAAGGGTGCAAAGATCGAAATCTGGAACCAGAAGAATGACCGAGGCTGGACGCCGCTGCTCATCGCACAGGGTTTTCGGCCCGGGAACTTCAAACCCAGTCTGCCCACGATTGACGCCATCAGCCAGATCATGCTCGCCGCTGGTGTGACGCCTCCGCCACCACCGGATCGCGATTCCTTGCCGAAGAAGAAAGGTTATGACCAACAATGAAACGGTTTTTACTGTTCCTCACCGCGCTTTGTGCGCCGCTGTCTGCCGCCGAACCAGTCCATTTCCTCTTCGCAGGCAGCAGCAGCATGTATTGGAACGACATGCCCCGCGAGGTCGCGAAGGTCGTGGATGGCAAAATTGCCGGTCGTATTGGCCAGCAGGTCATTCCGCAGGCGGTGGGGCGCAGTGGTAGTGACATTCGCGTGTATCTGGAGCCAGGCTTCAAGCGCTACGAATACGGCGTGAAGCCCGGGCAGACGTTCTTGGACAAAATCGCCACCGAGAAGCCGGACATCGTCGCGATGATGGTCGTGTGCCGTTTCGTGATGGGCGATGACGCACCGAAGGAGGGCCAGCCGGATCACGCCACGGCTGTGACGACCTACTGCAAGGCCATCCGCGCCGCAGGCGGCGAGCCGATGTTTTATGAGATGGGCTGGGGAAAGGATGAAAGGCACGCCGAAGGCCGGAAGCGCATTTTGGCGCTCGCGAAGCAGAATCAGATCAAGCTCTTCGCCCCATGCAGCACCGCCTGGGCACGCGTGTATGCCGAGAAGCCCGATCTCGCCCTCCAGCACCCGCAGGACAACGCGCATCCCGGCGATGCGGGCCACTTTTTGAACCTCGCCTGCTTCTACGCCGCGCTCAGCGGCGAATCACCGGTCGGCAAGCTGCCGCGCACCTTCCACGTCTGGCCCCACGGCAAGTATCAAGCCGATGAAGCCAAGCTCGCCGCGTTCAAGCCGGATGCCTATCAGGCGAAGATGACGAAGTGGATGTTCAAGCACATGAGCATGAACGCCACCGCCACGCTGGATGAAGAAACGGCCCGCTATCTCGAATCGGTGGCGTGGGAGACTTGGCAAAAAGTGAAGCAGACACTCTTGTCTGCCCCTTAGAGAGCCACAGACAAGAGTGTCTGTGTCACTTGTCAGGACTCCAGCGCCTCGTCCGTTCCCGATTTGAATGCCTCTCGATCACGAAACGACCCTCAAACACCTCTTTGAAGCCCGGCAGCGGCTCAACGCGGTGGCGTGGCTGATCGTGCGGGATGCGCAGGCAGTGGAGGATCTGTTTCAAAATGTGGCGCTGAAGTCGGTGACGAAGAATGTATCCTTCGAGCATGAAGGGGCGCTGCTGTCCTGGGCGATGGTCTCCATCAAGCGCGAGGCCATCGACTGGCTGCGCAAGCGCAGGCCGGAGACGCTGGGTCTGGAGCCCGAGGTGCTCGATTTGATCAGCGAGGAGTGGTCCGCCCATCCGCAGCCCGAGGGCAGCCGCATGGAGGCGTTGCGCGAGTGCCTGGCCTCCGTGCCGGAGAAGTCGCGGCAGCTTTTGCACCTGCGTTACTTTGACGGGCATTCGTGTGATGAAGTGGCCAAGCAGGTCGGTGCGAGCGTCGATGCGGTGTATCAGCGGCTCTCTCGGCTACATCGGCAGCTCAAGCAATGCGTTGATAACAAAGTGGCTGCTGCTCCAGCCGCACTTCCGGGAGGCTTGGGCTGAAGCCCAAACTACTTTTTATGATGAACGACGATCTTCTCATCCAGCGCTACCTCGACGGCAGGCTCACGAATGATGAGCTGGCGGCCTTCCAACATCGTTTGCGAGAAGACGCGGCCATGCGTGAGCACTTGCGCCTCATCTCGGAGCACGCGGTGGCCTTTGGTGACATGGCGCGCCGTGAGACTGGCACTCTTGTCTCTGGCCCTATCCCAAAAACAGACCGGAGAGCCGAGCTTGCGAGACAGGCGAAGCCAATCTGGTTCACGACTTTGGCGCTCGCCGCTTGCCTGGCGTTGCTAGCGGCGAGCGTGGCGTTGTTGGTGCAATCCAAACCGCAGGCGGTGCTGACGGTCGTGGAGCACAATGGCAGCGTCGCCTGGAAAAGCGGTGTGCCGATTCAGACGGGTGATGAATTGCCTGCGGGCACGCTGGAAACCATTGGCGAGGAAAGCTCGGCGCTTTTGCGTTTTGCCGATGGTTCGCTCATTTCGCTGGAAGGCGAAGCGGAGCTTTCTTTCGCGGATGACGGCCAAAAGGTGCTCGCGCTCTCGCGTGGCACGCTTTCCGCCGAGGTACAAAAACAGCCCACAGACCGCCCAATGCTGGTGCGCACCTCCAGCGCCGAGGCGCAAGTCGTCGGCACCGTTTTCAATCTCTCTGCCCGCAGCGATGACACGCTGCTGAAGGTCGATGAAGGCCTGGTAAAACTCAAACGCCTTGCCGATGGCAGCACGGTGGATGTTCCGGCGAAAAGCAGCGCCGTGGCATCCCTAAACAGCGGCATGAAGCTGAACGCGGCGCCCACCCCGGAACCGCTCACGGACTGGGTCTTTGATTTCACCACCACCGTGCCGCCACGGGACTGGCGCGGCTTTTCAGACGGCACGCGCATGGTGGCAACTCCCTTCGTGGCGAAAAAGCTGCCCGATGGAGGCATCATCACGCATTTCGGCATCTCAGTGCGCACCGCCATGCTGCCCCAGCCTCTGCGCCTGCTCGCCACGGAAAGCAGCGTCATTCATTACCGCCTGAAATTGGACAAACCGGCACCGCTCCAGTTCATGCTGGTGACCAACCGCCCCGGCGGCTCTTACGGCGGCAATTTCGAGTGCCGTCTCGACAGCGACGAGATTCATCCCGGCCCCGACGGCTGGTGCGAGATCGCCATTCCGATCAGCCGCTACGAGCCCATCCCTTCACGCCCTCATGTGCGCAAACGTTATCCCACGCCTGCGGGCAACCTGATCACCTCCGCCATCATCAGTTCGTTCCGCGAGGATCGGCACCTCGAACTCAGTCACTTCAAACTGACCTCGCGTCCATGAGCGCAAATCACCCCAAAATCCGAGAATGAATCTGAGCCTCCTCTCACTGCTGATGGTCTTTTCGGCCTCTTCCGTTCTTTTCGGCCAACCTCAAATCCTCAAGCTCTGGCCTGGCGAAGTGCCCGGCCCGGCAGCCAAGGTGGTTGGTGCAGAGGCGGATATGACGAAACCTGACGACAAACTCATCGCAGGACGAAAAATCATCAAACTCGGCCATGTGAGCACGCCGGAGATGCATGTGTATCTACCTGCAAAGAAGAAGGCGAATGGCGGTGCGGTGCTCGTTTGCCCGGGCGGTGGCTTTTCCATTCTCGCTTGGGACCTGGAAGGCACGGAGGTGGCTGAGTGGCTCAATGGCATCGGCTTTGCGGCCATCGTGGTGAAGTATCGCGTGCCGACTCGGGAGCATGGCGAGGGTTTGAATGAAGCGGGCTCCGCGCCGCTGAAAGCTGTCGGCCCGGTGATGGATGCGCAGCGGGCGATGAGTCTCACACGCTCCAAAGCGGCCGAATGGGGCATCGATCCGAAACGCATCGGCATCATGGGCTTCTCCGCAGGCGGTGAGACAGCGGGCCTCACGGCCATTCTGCGTGATCAACGGCTCTACACGAAGGTGGACGCCAATGATGAGCATTCCTGCGCTCCGAACTTCGCCTTGCCGATCTATCCGGGTGGCTTCTACGACAAGGAAACGGGCGGCTTGAAGCCCTATCTCAAGGTGACGAAGGACACGCCGCCGATGTTCTTCGTCATGGCGCAGGACGACCGCGTGAACTCGCTCAACTGCACTGCGCTCTACACCGCGCTGACGCTGGCGAAGGTGCCCGCCGAGTTGCATCTCTTCACGCACGGCGGCCACGGCTACGGGATTCGTCCGACCTTTGAACCAGTGACGCATTGGACCAGAGATGCGGAGCAGTGGCTTGTGAAGCAGACACGCCTGTCTGCTCCCACATCTGACCAGACAAGAGTTTCTGGTTCACATCCCGCCGACCACCTGCCGCCGAGCATCCGCCAAATCACCTCCTTCGGCGAGCGGGCCGAGTTTTCGCACGACGGACGCCGCGTGCTGTTCCTGAACAAGCAATTCGGCGACGTGATGGAATACAACATCGCTTCGGGCAGCATCCGCTGCCTAACGCAGCACTTCAAACATCACGGCTTCAACCGCGCGATGTATCTGCACAACGGCGACATCCTGATCACCGGCCCGGATCAGACCTTTGACATGACGGATAAAAAATCGCGCACCTACGCACGCCAGCACACGATGTCCTGGGTGCTGGACAAATCCGGCACGCAAGCTCCCGCGCCGCTCGGCGTGATGATGCTCGAAGGGCCTGCCATCTCGCGCACGCGGCCACTCATCGCTTGGACGCACGACACGGACAGCCGGGGTCTCCAAACCGGCATTTCAATGGGCGAGCTGGTTGATGAGAATGGCAAACCCGCGCTGAAGAACACGCGCCTGCTCGTGACGGCGGCGGATTTTCCGGGCGGCTCGCGGCCGAAGATGATTGAGACGCAAAGCTTCGTCGGCCCTGATGACAAGCAAATCACGGTCACCGCCTATCAGCTCGAAAACACGCCAAACACCGATGGTTTTCTTTTTGATCTGGAAACTCGCACGCTGACGAACTTCACGAAATCGCCGGACCATTACGATGAGATCGAAGGCGTCTTCCCTGACGGCAAAAGCACCCTCGTCGAGCGCAGCGAACATCACGGCAATCTCTGGCCGCTGGTGGATGCCTGGCGCGTCTGGTTCGACAGCTCCAAGCCGCCCGAGCGCCTCACCCGCTTCCTCGACTTCCCCGGCTACAAGGCGACCAACTACGTCGTGAGCGACGACGGCCGGCTCATGGCGTTTCAACTCGGCAAGTCCGGCGATGAAGCGGGCGTTGGCTATGGACTGTTCTTGATGGAGGTGGCCCCATGATGACGCGCCTTCATCGAATGGAGGTGATGGTCCCCCGCAAGAACCTATTTCTCGAATGCCTCCGATTCGCATGCGCGGTCGTCGTGTTTGCGAATCTCGCCCCGGCTTGGGCCGATAACATTGACGACCGGATTGTGGATCTAAATGCCACCGTGAGCAGCACAGTCCCTCGCATCACTTTGAATTGGACCCACCGGCTCTCGACCAGCACCACGGGCTATAGTGTGTTCCGCCGACTCAAAGGCGAAGAACTTTGGACCAAGCTGGCCGATCTGGCCAAAACGGAGACGAGCTATGTCGATGCGGCGGCGAGTGCCCAAATCCACTACGAATACAAAGTCGAGCGGAAGCATTCGACCACCACCCCGCCCATCGCCTACGGCTACGTGTGCAGCGGTGTCGATATCCCGGCCGTCGAGAATCGCGGCAAACTGGTCCTGCTCGTGGACAACACCATGACGACACCGCTGGCCACGGAGATCGCACAACTCCAACAAGACCTGACGGGCGATGGCTGGACGGTGCTGCGGCATGATGTGCCCCGGATGGCCACCAGTCCGGCCACCACCGGCACGGCGGTGGGTCCGGCGCGGTTGGCAGAGCTGCAGGCGATCAAGGCCGTGATCCAGTCTGCCTACAACGCCGATCCATCCAAGGTAACGGCGGTCTATCTCCTGGGCAGGCTGCCCGTGCCTTACAGCGGCAATGTCAATCCTGACGGTCATAGCAACCATCGCGGCGCATGGCCGGCAGATGTTTACTACGGCGAGATGAACGGGACGACATGGACCGACGTGACCGTTGATAACTCCGCGACCACACTTGCCGATGGGCGCAACCGGAACATCCCCGGTGATGGCAAATTCGACCAGAGCAACACGTTTGGAGTGACCCTTCAGGTCGGGCGCGTCGATCTCTCCAATATGACCCTCTTTCCCAATACGGGCACCAGCGAGACCGAACTGCTGCGGCGCTATCTCAACCGTGCGCATGCCTTTCGCCAGCGCCAAGGAGACTTTGAAACCATCTCCCGCCAGGCATTCATCGACTACAATTTCGGGTATAATTATGTGAGCTTCTGGTATGTGGGCTTTGCATGGCAGGGCTGGATGACCGGCTATAGCTGGTTTGGGCGCGGGAACTTGGTGCAAGGCTCGTGGTTCCTCACCAGCAGCACCTACAACACGGTGAACCAATCCTATCTCTTCGGTTATGCCGACGGCGGCGGCGGTTTCCAGTCCATCGCCGATGTCGGCACCTCCACCGATTTCGGGACCACGCCCTCGAAGGTGGTCTTCAATGCGCTTTTCGGCAGCTACTTTGGCGACTGGGACCGCTCCAACTGCGTGCTGCGTGCCCCGCTGGCCGCGACGGGGAGTTCCCACGGATTGGTCAGCTTCTGGCCGGGCTCGGTCGGCACCGCAAACTCCTACGACCCGCTTACGAACACCACCGTCAAGAACATGACGAGCTGGATGCTGCATCCGATGGCCATGGGCGAAACCATCGGCTACTGCGCCCGCATTGCCCAGGCCTACACCCCTTACAACCAGTGGACGCCCCACGGCACCAGTGGCAGCATTTATGCGGCGCTCATGGGCGACCCGAGCCTGCGGGCCTTTGTGCCCAAACCCGTCGCCTCCCTCACAGCGACCGACAACTCCGGGAGTGTGAATCTCAATTGGAGCGCTCCGGCGGAACCCGCCTTGCTCGGCTACCACGTCTATCGTGCGCCAGATGCCGCTGGGCCCTACAGCCGCTTGAACGCCGCGCTTCTCACCACCCCGAACCATACCGACACGGCCATCCCGTCCAGCGGCACCTGGCATTACATGGTGCGCACCGTCATCCGGGAGACCACAGGCTCCGGCAGCTATGAAAACACGGCCCAAGGAACCTTTGCAGCCACCGCCGTGACCGCCACATCTCCTTACGGCATCTGGGCCGATTCGCATGCACTCACTGGCAACGACTCCCTGCCGACCGCCGAGCCGCTCGCCGACGGCATCCCTAACCTTTTGAAATATGCGCTCGGCATCGATCCGCAGATCGCCGGGTTCCAAGGCCACTTGGATCACGGAACCACACCCGTCACAGATGCCACCCATCTCACCCTCAGCTACACCCGCCCCGCGCCCACACCCATCGGCGTGATCTACACAGTCGAGACCAGCGGCGATCTCGCGACTTGGTCCTCGGACGGCACCGTCGAGGTCGCATCCACCGACAACGGCAACGGCACCCGCACGATCACCGTGCGAGACGGCAGCAGCAACCCACCCGCCGCCAAGCGCTTCATCCGACTCAAGATCAGCGCGGCACCGTAGTCCGCGGTATGTGTCCTCTTTCAAAGCTTCAAGCTGCCATGAGCACGAATCAGAAATCCTTCCAAACCGGCCATCAAATTGCGATCTACCGGGCGGGAAAGCGCACGGATGCCGATGCCATCCCGTTCAGCGTCGAAGCGCTTGAGCAAAAGGCCAGGGACAGGCTCTCGCCCGAGGCTTACGATTGGGTGGCGGGCGTGGCGGGCGGTGGCGGCACCGCGCGGGCGAACCTCGCGGCTTTTGATCGCTGGAAGATTGTGCCCCGCATGTTGTGCGACATCTCGCAGCGTGATTTCAGCGTCGAGATCTTCGGCAGGCACTGGCCGCTGCCCTTTGCGCTCGCACCCATCGGCGTGCAGGCGGGTTGCCATCCCGAGGGCGAAAAGGCCACGGCACGCGCGGCAGCAGCGTTGGGCATCACCTTCACCCTCAGCACCGTTTCGACCTTCTCGATGGAAGAGGTCGCGCAGGCCGCAGGCCCCGGTCCGCGCTGGTATCAGCTTTATTGGTCCAAGTTGCCCGAGATCACGCAGAGCTTTCTCCAGCGTGCCGAAAACGCGGGCTATGAGGCCATCGTCGTCACGCTCGACACGCAATCCCTCGGCTGGCGTGAGACGAATCTCCAGCTCGCTCACCTGCCGTTTCTGCAAGGCATCGGCCTCGCGAACTACTTCAGCGATCCCGTTTTCCGCAGCCTGCTGAGCAAACCACCGGAGCAGGACATCGCCGCCGCCGCGGATAAGTATCTCGAAGTCTTTTCCAATCTCGCCCACACTTGGTCATCGCTGCAGTTCATCCGCGATCACACCCGCCTGCCCATCCTCGTCAAAGGCGTGCAGCACCCCGATGACGCCCGCAAAGCGCTCAATGCCGGTGTCGATGGCATCATCGTCAGCAACCACGGCGGTCGGCAGACCGACGGCAGTGTCGGCACCCTGGACGTGCTGCCCGGCATCGCAGCCGCTGTGGATCGTCGCGTGCCCCTACTCATCGACAGCGGCATCCGCCGCGGCTGTGACGTCTTCAAAGCCCTCGCCCTCGGTGCCGATGCCGTCTTCCTGGGCCGTCCTTACATGTGGGCACTCACCGTCGGCGGCGAGGCCGGCGTGCGTGAATGCCTCATGAACTTCAGCGCCGATCTCGACCTCACCTGCGCCCTCGCCGGAAAAAGCCGAGTCAGTGAAATCAGCGCTGCCGACCTCATCGCCGCGAGGTAAAACGATCACATCCCGATCATGAACCTCGCGACCCTTCTCGTTTTCCTCCTCGCCGCAAGCATCCACGCCGCCGAACCACTGCGCATTCTTTGCATTGGCGATTCCATCACGCAGGGTGGGAAAAAGGATCGCGAGGAGTGGACCTATCGTTTGCCACTTCAAGAGATGCTGCGCGAGGCAGGCGTGAGTTTTGATTTCATCGGATCACGGCAACAAGGCCTGCAACCCGAGGCCAAATGGCCCGACGTGAAAGGTCAGCTCTTTGACCCCGACCACGAAGGCTACTACGGCGCGAAAACGGCCAGAGTTCTCGACAAGCTCAAACTCACCCTGCCCAAACTCGCCGCTCCAGACATCGCGCTCATTCATCTCGGCACGAATGACCAGAAGAGCGACAACCACGCCGCGACCATCGTGAAGCCGCTGGAGGAAATCGTGGCCATGCTGCGTGCGAAGAATCCCAAAGTCCGCGTGCTCATCGGCCACCTCAACTTCAACGGCGGTGCCGCGCTCAAGATCCGACCACTCGTCGAAGCAATGGCCCAGCGACTCAGCAACGCCGATTCGCCCGTCATCACCGTGTATCACTACCGCGATTGGAAAGAAAACCCGAAAGCCGCAAGCACCGACACCTTCGATTGGGCGCATCCCAATCCCCAAGGCCAGCGCAAAATGGCCGCCGCGTGGTTTGCTGCGATGAGTCCTGCCCAGAGCGCTGTGAATCAGCCTCAGCGTATCGGTGGATTCGTCGTCGCCGGACATGCGTGGACTTGGGGCAAGGGCACGATCTTTGAGGCCATCGACGCCACGAAAGCGGCTGGCTGTGATGCGCTCGAAGTCTTCCTCATGGGACAGAAAATCTCTGCTGAAACGGGTGACATCGTTTTGGATGAAACGACGCCGGATGATGTGCTGGACAAGCTCAAAGCCAAGTGCGCGAGCGCTGGCGTGCGCCTGCTCAATGCCTACATCGGCCAGAATCAATGGAAGCGTATCGCTCAGAATGAAGCGCAACTGCGCCCGTTCTTTGAGCTGGGCAGGAAGCTCGGCCTGACTGGATTCACGGGCGAGCCAGCCGAGGCACAGTGGGACATGGTGGAGCGCCTGGTGCGTGAGTTTGACCTCACCTTCGGCATTCATAATCACGCCAAAGGCTTTGAAGCGGAGTATCTCGGCGGCCCCTATCGCTACTGGGACCCGCGCGTCACCGCAGGCTTGCTCAAAGACCGCGACGACCGCATGGGCCTCTGTCTCGACACTGGGCACGCCGCCCGCAGCGGCCTGGATGTGTTGGAGGTAACCCGAGCCTGCGCGGGCCGCATTCTCAGCGTGCATCTAAAAGACGTGATGCGGGTGAAGCTGCATGACGTTCCCTACGGGCAGGGCATGGTGAACATCCCGGACACTCTCAATGAACTGCGGAAGCAAAAAATCCGCAGCCACATCGCGCTGGAATACGAATGGTTCGAATCGCCCACCTTTGCCACAGATGTAAAGACGCTCGTTGAGTTCATCCGCAGCTCGGCCGGGGGCGCTGGCATCTGCTTTGACAAAAGTCTGAATGTCCGCGCTGCACGCAACTTTTGGTATGCCGACATCGAAAGTTCCGACACGGGATTCCTGGCCTTTGATGAGGCGCAAGACGTGATGATGCCCGAAGGCAGGATCGCCTTGCAACGCCTGAATCAATGGGATGACATCACCCATCTCGAAACCAAGGAAGTGTTCACCAACGAGTCCATGACCGATCCACTGCGGGTGCTGACCACAGCCCCCCTTCCGAACCAATGATCAACCTAGTATGAAATCACTCATCATCGCCATCACCCTGATCACTGCCTATGTTCATGCGGAAGACAGTCCCCTCACGCTGCTCTTCGCTGGCAGCAGCAGCACTTACTGGAATGACATGCCGCGCGAAGTGGCGAAGATCGTGGATGGCAAGTTCATCGGTCATGCAGGAACCAAGATCGTTCCTGAAACCGTAGGTCGCAGCGCCAACGACATCCGTGTGTATTCGGAGCCTGGCTTCAACAAATACGAATACGGTGTGAAGCCCGGCCAGAGCTTCCTGGACAAGATTCGCGATGAAAAACCACCGTTTCTCGTGCTGCAAACAGTCTGCCGATTCATCATGGGCGACGATGACCCGACCGGCACAGGCAATGCGCACGCCGAGGCCGTCACGAAGTATTGCGAGGCCATCCGCGCTACCGGTGGCGAGCCGATTTTTTATGAAATGGGCTGGGGTAAAAGCGAACGCGAGGCCGAAGGTCGTCAGCGCATCCTGGCTCTCGCTTTCAAGAACAAAATTCGCATCTATGCGCCATGCTCGACGGCTTGGGCGCGCGTGTATGCCGAGAAGCCCAATCTCGCTCTTCAGCATCCGAAGGACGGCGCTCATCCCGGCGATGCAGGTCACTTTTTGAACCTCGCCTGCTTTTACGCCGCGCTCACTGGCACATCCCCCGTCGGCAAACTGCCGCGCACCTTCCCCGTCTGGCCGCACGGCAAGTATGACGCCGATAAAGCCAAGCTCGCCGCCTTCAAACCCGATGCCTACCAGGCCAAAATGGCGAAATGGATGTTCAAACATATGAGCATGAACCAAACCGCCACGTTGGACGAACCCACTGCCAACTACCTGGAAACAGTCGCCTGGGAAACTTGGCAGAAAGTGATGCAAACACTCCTGTTTGCCCCTTAGAGATTAACCGTCAAGAGAGCCAATCGGTCTCACCACGCCATGACCCGCCGATCCTTCCTCGCCACGGCTGCACTCGCCACCATGCCCGCTTTGGCCGCCAGCAAGCCGCGCACGCTCATCGGCATCCAAGTCGCCGGGCACAGCCTACTCGATGAAGGCATCGAGCGCTGTCTCGATACGATTCAGAGCACCTGCGCGGCCAACACACTCTTTCTCTACTCGCACAGCTACTACGCCGCCCATGGTCGTGCACCGGAGCTGTATGCCGATCACGGCCTGCCGATCCAAGATGAGCGAAAGCGCAAGATCACCCGCGTGTGGTTGCGCCATCATGCCGAGGCCTTCCAAGGCACCGCTCTCGCCATGCCGGAGCCGCGAGATGAATACGGCGACCGTGATCTCTTTGCCGAAGCTGTCGCAGCTTGCCAGAAACGCGGCCTGCATCTCTACGCCCGCATTTTAGAGCCTGACTTCACCAAGCTCCAAGGCCGTGTCGCCCATGCCGAGAAAGCCATGTCCATCGGTCTCGATGGCAAGCTCTCGCCTCCGCCCTGTCGCAACCATCCTGACTGGATCGCCTGGTGGGACGCCATCCTCAGCGACACCGTGAAATCGTATCCACTCCATGGCCTGCAATGGGGTGCCGAGCGCATGAGCCCGCTCTCCAGCGTGTTGTGGAAAGGCGCCGTGCCCTTCTGCTTTTGCCCGCATTGCGAAGCCCGCGCCAAACGCGAAGGCATCCGCCCCGAGCGAGCCAAACAAGGCTTCACCGAGCTGCACGCCCTCATCACCAAACTACACGCCGGCGGCCAAGCACCCGCCGATGGAATCTTCACCAACGTCATGCGTTTGCTCATGCGTTTTCCCGAAATCCTCGCCTGGGATTACCAATGGCGAGCCGCTCTCGAAGACCAGGGCAAACGCACCCACGCCCTCATCAAAGCCGCGAGACCCAGCGTGCAAGTCGGACGCCATTTCGACCATCAAAACACCTCCTGGGACGCCCTCTTCCTCGCCCAATGCAGCTACGCCGAAGTCGCGCCCTTCTGTGATTTCATCAAACCCATCCTCTATCACGACATCCTCGCTCCACGCCTGCTGAACCAAATCCAGGAACTCCAACGCGGCCCCCTGGCCGAAATCAGCCTCCGGCAATCCTTGGAGCTGTTTTACGCCCTGCGCGGCTACGACGCCAAACTTCAACCCAAGCTCTCCGAACTCACCGCACGCGGCATGGACCCCGAATACGTCCGCATCGAGACGAAACGCATCGTGGACATCGTCCAAGGAAAATGCGCTGTCGTTCCCGGCATCGGCGTGGACGTGCCCGACACCTCCGCCGGAGCCCCCAACGGAGGCAAGCGCACCACTGATCAAGCCGCCCTGCGCTCCGCCATCACGAATGCCTTTTCCGCCGGAGCCAGCGGCATCCTCATCTCCCGCGAATACGACGAAATGCGCCTCGAAAGCCTCCGCACCGTCGGCCAGACATTGCGAAAGCTGGGGAAGGTGTGATGGGAGGGCGAGTTATCATAACACCCGGTTTGCTGGTTTCGTCAGCGAGGAGCGCTAATGTCTGGCGTTTGACACTGCATGTTCCGAGCTTCCAAAATTCTCATCCTTCTCATCGCCATGGCATCAACCGTGGCTGCACAGACCGTTTCGCCAAAGCCCGATCTCTGGACACCCTCCGTCATCCTGAACCCCGGTGCGGAGTTTCAAGACGATGCACGAAGCGGCGCGATGATCATCGGGATGGATCGCACGCCGAAAGGTCGCATCTGGGGTTGCTGGACGGGCACGGGGGACAAGCCGGATGGCTATTTCCTGCTGGCGACGAGTGATGACGATGGCGCGACGTGGTCGAAGCCGCGGGTGGCGGTCGGAGCGCGGATGGAGGCGGCGCAGAAGGTCAGCGGGGCGCTGGTGGGGAATCTTTGGACCGATCCGAAGGGGCGTTTGTGGCTGTTTTTCGATCAGCAGCTCGGCGATCCGCAGAAACGCATCACCAATTGGTTCATGCGCTGCGATGATCCCGATGCGGCGGAGCCGGTTTGGAGCACGCCGGTGATGTTTGCGGAAGGTTGCAAGCTGAACAAGCCGACGGTGCTCAAAGACGGCACGTGGCTGCTGCCGGTGTCGGACTGGCACAAGAAAACGTGCCGTGTGTTTGCTTCGACTGATGAAGGCGCGACGTGGAAGGAGCGCGGCCATTTGCAGTTCCCGGATTGGGAGTTCGACGAGCACATGATGGTGGAATTGAAGGACGGAAGGCTGTGGATGCTCGCACGCACGAAGGGGCAGCCGCACGAGAGTTTCTCGACCGATGGCGGCAAGACATGGAGCGAGTCGAAACAGGCCGCGACGGTGCAGAATGTGAACGCACGCTTCTTCCTGCGTCGGCTCAACTCGGGCCGCATTTTGCTGGTGAAGAATGGTTCGCCTGCGGAGCGCTTGCCCAAGCGCACGCACATGAGCGCGTGGCTATCTGAGGATGAAGGCCAGACGTGGAAGGGCGGGCTGCTGCTCGATGAACGCAACGCGGTGTCGTATCCCGATGGCTTCGAAGCGCCCGACGGGCTCATTCACATTCTCTATGATTGGAATCGTCACACCGACGCGGAGATCCTGATGGCGAGGTTTCGCGAGGAAGATGTGCTCGCGGGCAAGATCGTGTCGAAGGACGCGAAGCTCTTCATGCTCGCGAACAAGGCCACCGGTCCGAAGCCCGAAAAGCTCTACAACGGCATCGAACTGCCCGATCAATGGCCACCGCGCTACCGTGAGCCGAGCGATGCGGTCATGGAAGTGCCGTATTTGAACAAGAGGCCGAAAGTCATCCCCATCGACCTCGGCAGGCAGCTCTTTGTGGATGATTTCCTCATCGAGAAAACCACGCTGAAGCGCACCTTCCATCAGGCGAAGAAGTTCGAGGGCAATCCGGTCTTCAAAGCCGAAACGGAGCTTGAGAAGAAGCTCAACAACGTCGTCTATCTCGGTCAGGGAGGGGTGTTTTATGAGCCGAAGGAGAAGCTATTCAAGATGTTCTACACGGCGGGCTGGCGCGGACCGCTGGCGCTGGCGACAAGTCCGGATTTGAAGACGTGGAAACGGCCGGAACTGGGCCTGCATGGAGGCAACCTTCTACTTCCCGAAGGAGCGGCCTGGAGCAGCGGCGCGAGGACCACAGCGGGCACGGACAATGCGCTGTGGTATGACAGCCATGCGAGCGATCCGAAGGAGCGGATCAAATACCTGACCTGCTGGAGTCATGTGCCGAAAGACCAGCAACTGCCGGGGCTGACGCACAGCCTGCAGGTGTCCGATGGCGTGACGTGGTCGAAGCCGGTGCCCTGCACGACGCCTGCGGGAGATTATGGCTCGATCTTCTACAATCCGTTCCGAAAGAAATGGGTGCAGAGCATCAAACAGGATGGGCCGCTCGGGCGCAGCCGCTACTATGTGGAAAGCGACACCTTCTTGGAAGGAGCCGACTGGAACAAGGCGGTGTATTGGACCAATGCGGATGCCAAGGACAAACCGGAGCCAGCGGGGAGCTATGCAGGCAATGCGCAGCAGGGCGATCCTCCACAGCTCTACAGCCTGGCGGCGGTGGCTTATGAAAGCCTCATGATCGGCATGCATCAGATTCATCGCGGACCAAACAATGGCATCTGCTCCAAAGGAGGCTTTCCCAAGCTCACGGACCTGGAACTCGGCTTTAGCCGCGACGGCTTCCATTGGGATCGGCCAGACCGACGTGGCTTCATCCGTGGAGAGCGTCGGGAAGGCGCCTGGGACCGGGCTTACCTGCACACGACGACGGGTGTCTTTGTCGTGCTGGACGACCAACTGGTCTTTCCTTACTGCGCCTACTCCGGCGATGCCGGGGGCGGGCGTGGAGACATCTACGGTGGAGCGAGCATCGGCCTCGCCACGCTGCGACGCGATGGCTTTGCCTCCATGGAAGGCCCCGGCGAGCTGACGACGCGTCCGGTGAAGTTCAAAGGCAAGCATCTCTTCGTGAACGTGGACGGCGAAGTGCGCGTGGAAGTGCTCGATGAGGCTGGGAAGGTCATCCGAAGCTCGAAGGTGGCTTCGAGAGATCAAACGAAGCTCAAAATCGAGTGGGCGGTTGCGTCCGATCTGTCCGATCAATCCGGTAAGAATGTGAAATTCCGCTTCCATCTCACAAAGGGTTCCCTGTATGCCTTTTGGGTCACGCCGGACGAAAAAGGCAGCAGCAACGGCTACGTCGGCGCGGGTGGTCCGGACTTCAACGGCGTGCGTGATACCTCCAACTAACCTCATGAAGCGCTTCCTCGACTGGTTCAACAATCTCTACCCGGTGTGGCTCGTCACGCTGGCCATCATCGCGTTCTTCAAGCCGCAGACGATGCTGTGGTTCGACAAGCCGTGGATCTTTTGGTCGCTGGCGGCGTCGATGCTCGGCATGGGACTCACTTTGAGTCTGGACGACTTCAAAGCCATCGGCCGCATGCCGGGGAGTGTCGCGCTGGGATTCATCGCGCAATACACGATCATGCCGCTGTCAGGCTGGATGGTGGCGACAGCGCTGAAGCTGGAGCCGGGCCTCGCCGTGGGCATCATTCTGGTGGCGAGCTGCCCCGGCGGCATGGCATCGAACATGATCAGCTACCTCGCGAAAGCGAACGTGGCGCTGTCCGTGGTGCTCACGATGGCCTCGACGATGCTGGCGTTCTTCTTCACGCCGATGTGGACGAGTCTGCTGGCGGGCAAGTATGTGCCCGTGGACGCGTGGGGGCTCTGTGTGTCCGCCTTTCAGCTCACCATCGCGCCCGTGGTGCTCGGCGTGCTCATTCGATGGAAACTGCCTCGCACGGCGGATCAAATCGGTGCCTGCGGTCCCACGGTGGCCGTGCTGGCCTTCACGCTCGTGAGTGGCGGCATCGTGGCAGCGAGTGCGGAAGCCATCGCGGCGAATTTTGGCAAACTGGCGCTCGCAGCCTTCGCGCTGCATGTGCTCGGTTTTGGCGTGGGCTATGCCATATCAAAGGTGCTGCGTTATCCTGAATCCGTCGCCCGCACGGTCAGCATCGAAGTCGGCATGCAAAACGGCGGCATGGCCGCCTCCCTCGCCCGCGAGCATTTCGCGACGATGCCACTGGCTGCTGCAGCCGGTGTTTTCAGCGGCGTGCTGCAAAACATCATCGGCGGCCTGCTGGCGTCATGGTGGAAACGACGCACGCCTGACGCATGAGCCGCCGCGACATCTACTACTGGAAATGTGACCGTCCGGCGGCATTTCACGGCACGCAGACACGAGGTGAGGCGGATGCGAATTTGGCTGCGCAGCTCGAAACAGAGCTTCAACGGCACTTCGACACGAAAAACGTCGTTTTGAGCCCCGGAGCCGGTCAGGGCAACCATCTCACCTGGAATGCCGACGTGGATGGAAAGCCGCTATTCATCCGCGTGGAGAATGGGGCGGAGAAGGATGGACATCTGGCGGTGGAGTCGGCTTTGCTGGATCGCGTGCGTGAGGCGGGCGTGGCTACTCCGCGTGTGTTTGGCTGCGATGCCTCACGAAGCCGTGTTTCGTTTGCGTGGCAGGCTTTGGAGCGGATTGAGGCACCAGATTTGAACCAGTGGTTCAAGCAAGGAACGCTGAAGGTGCCGAAGATCGCGTTCGAGATCGGTGTGGCGGTGGCGAAGTGGCAAGCGATCACGTTTGAGGGGTTTGGCGTGCTGGAGCACGACGATGTAGGCCGGGTTTGGCGACAGCCCGCCCGGCTGTTTGCGGGCACCGAAGAGCCGGGCGGTTCGGCGAAGGAATCAAACGTGTCACCGGGGTCTCACTCGCCGAACACACCCGGCCTACGAGGCTGCCGCTCCTCGTATGCGGACTACTTTCACCTTCGTTTGGATGAGCATCTGTGCTTTTTGACGGAGCGCGGCTTTTTGGCGAATGCCGATGAGATTCGGGAGGAGATCGGAAATCATCGTGCGCTGCTGGAGTTGCCGCAGGGCTGCCTCGTCCACAAAGATCTCGCGCTTTGGAACATTCTTGGCACCGAGCGGGAGATTTATGACTTCATTGACTTTGATGACAGCATTGCCGGTGATGCGATGGATGACCTCTCGCTGCTGGCGTGTTTTCATGACGCGGCGTTTTTGCAAAGAGCCTTCGAGGGCTATCAAAGCGTCCGCTCCTTGCCGGAGCATCACTTGCGCCGCTTTTGGCTACACCTGCTGCGAAACATGATCGTGAAAGCGGTCATCCGCGTCGGCGCGGGCTATTTTGATCGCGATGACGGCTTCTTCCTCATCGGCAGCGGCTCCTCGGGAGCTAGTTTGCGTGAAATGACGCTCTCACGGCTCGCACTGGCTTTGCGCGGCTTGCGGGAAGGCAGCGGCCTCGACATTCTCTCACCATGAAAACTCACATCGGCACCTTTCTCTCCATCGGCTCACCTGCGGTCACCGAACTCGCCGCCGAATGCGGCTTTGACTGGGTTCTGATCGACCTTGAGCACGGCTGTGAATCGGAAGCCGCTTTGCCGAATCAACTGCGCGCCCTTCGTGGCAGCCCGACGCTCGCCATTGTGCGAGTGAGTGCGCCGCATGCGGATCTGATCGGTCGCGTGCTCGATTGGGGCGCGGATGGCATCATGGTGCCGCATGTCGATACCGTGGCGCAGGCGGAGCACTGCGTGAAAGCGGCGACTTATCCACCGAAAGGTCATCGCGGTGTCTCGCGGACTGTTCGGGCGTATGGCTATGGCATGCGAATTCCCGCTGGTGAGATGCCGAAGCCGATCGTCCTCGCGCAAATCGAGACGGCGGAAGGCGTCGCCAATGCGGATCAAATCGCCGCCGTGGAGGGCATTGATGCGCTGTTCATCGGCCCAGCCGATTTGAGCTACGATTTGAAGGCGCGGAACTCACCGCGCAGCTACGACGAGTGCCTAGCTGCCGTCGTAAAGGCCGCCAAGGATCACGGCAAAGGCTGCGGCATCCTCGTCCGCCATGCGGATGACAAAGAGAAGCTCAAAGCCCTCGGCCTGAACTGGCTGGCGATGGATTCCGATCTCTCGCTCGTGCGCGAGGGCTTCAAGCGGAACCACGAGATGGCGCGGAGTTGGTGAAATTGTCTGACTTTTCCCTTTGAATCGAGTTTTCCGGCCTACTCTCGCGGCCCCATGACCGCCTCCCCCGCCCTCCAATCCAAGATCATCGAGCTTTGCGAAGCCCTTGTGGCCGATGCTGACGTGAAAAACGCCCGCCTTCAGGCGGAGACCTTCCTCGCGGATGAGTCTGCCATGTCGCTCTATCGCGAGATGGCCACGCTTGGTCGTTCTTTGCACCAAAAGCAACACCACGGCGAAGAGCCGGAAGCGGATGAGATTACTCGCTTCAATGGTTTGCAGGATCGCTGTGAGGGAAACCCGGTCATCACTGCCTTCCTGAATGCACAAGAAGTGCTCAGCGGCGTCGCCGAAGCCGTGAACGCCTTCGTCGGCAAGAGCCTTGAAAGTGGTCGCGTGCCTTCCCCCGAGGAGATGGTGAAAAAGGGTAGCTGTGGCGAAGGCTGCGGCTGCCACTGATGCCGCCAATTTGATTCTTTGAAGCAGGCGGGCCGTTGCACATCAACGGCCCGCCTTTTTCTTTACGCGAAGAGGTGAGTGAGCGGCTGGCCTTTATCCGCGACGGTGAAGGGACGCTTGCTGGGGCTGAAGATCACCTGATCCAGCGGCAGGCCAAGGGCATAGCCGATGGTGGCGTTGAGGTCCGGCGGGCCGACTTTGTCCGCCGCGATGCCAGCACCGTCAGGCGTGGTGGCTCCATAGGTGACGCCGCCTTTGATGCCGCCACCGAAAAGGACGGAGCTGAAGATGGGGTAGTGATCGCGGCCTTGGTTCTGATTGATCTTCGGCGTGCGGCCGAATTCGGAGCTGACGACGATCATGGTGCTATCGAGCATGCCCCGCTGTTCGAGATCGGTGACGAGGGCGGTGAGCGCGGTATCGAGCGTGTCGCACAGGCGCGGCGTGTTGATGAAGTTTGCCGTGTGCGTGTCCCAACTGCCAAAGCTGACCTCAATGAAGCGTACGCCATGCTCGACGAGGCGGCGAGCGAGGAGGCAACCTTGGCCGAAGGTGTCTTTGCCGTAGGATTTACGCAGTTCTTCAGGTTCCTTGGTGAGATCGAAGGCGACAAGGTCCTCACTCTTCATGAGGCGCACGGCGTCGTCATACATGTCGGCGTAGGCTTTGACGCCGCGAGTGTCCCATTTCTCCTGAAACTCCGTATCCAAAGCACCCGCCAGTTCGCGGCGCATGGCGAAGCGCTCATCGGTGACGCCTTTTTGTGGGCGCACGTTTTGCAGACCGGCCTCGGGGTTGTTGACCATGAGCGGGCCATGTTTCTTGGCGAAGAAACCGGCACCGGGATGGCGGCTGTCGTTGCCGATGTAAACATACGGCGGCAGCGCGGGATTGCCGGGGCCTTGGAAGAAGCTGAGCCAGGCACCCATGCCGGGATGCTTGATGGTACTGCGCAGGCCAAAGCTGGTGTGCATGAAGTAGTTCGCCTGCTCATGCGCGGCGGTGTTCGTGGCCATCGAGTTGATGACGGTGGCGTGGTGCATCTTTTTAGCGATGCGCGGGAGATACTCGCTGACACGCACACCATCGGCGCTGGTCTTGATGGCCTTCACTGGACCGGCGACCTCTTTGTTGTCGGGCTTTGGATCCCAGGTGTCGAGGTGGCTCTGACCGCCGGTCATGTAGAGGAAGATGACATTGCGAGCAGTGGCGGCTTGTTTCGCCGCGGCAGCGCCTTCACCGACGGCGAACGCCTTACCGCTAAACAGATGCTCCATGGATGGCAGCATGCCGACGCCGAGGCAGGTCTGTGCCATGCGAGACATCACGGAGCGGCGGGAGAGGTCAGAGTGAAGCGTTTTCATAGGTTTGTGGGTGGTTTGAGTGAAACTCGGCAGGTGAGGCCAGCGCCTCGTGCAGGGTGAAAAACGTGGCGAGGCTGCCCCCGTGTCAGGCGTGGCCCGTTTTGCCAAACCAGACCCTGCCAATGCCAAAATCGGAACAGCGGCGGCAGCCCACACCTGCTTTGCGGCATTCTTTGGCGTGAAGGCGCATCGCTTTGGAACATCCTGTTTTGAATGCGAGAAACTCGCCACCGCGACGACTCTGTTTCGTATCAGATCCCCTTCCCCGCTCCCATGAACGACTCCGCTCTTCACACCACCCGCCGATACTTTCTCGGCCAATGCACGGGCGTCTCCGTCGGCGCGATGGCGCTGAACTCGATGGCGCAGCAGGATATGTTGGGCTTGCCCTCCCTGCCGCATTTTGCGCCAAAGGCGAAGCGGGTCATTTTTCTCACGCAATCGGGCGGACCTTCACAAATTGAGCTTTTTGATCACAAGCCGGGTTTGATGCAATGGGCGGGCAAGGAGTTGCCGGAAAGCGTGCGCCAGGGGCAACGGCTCACGACGATGACGGCGAACCAGAAGCAGCTCATCTTGCCGGGCATCACGAAGTTTTCACGCTGCGGTCAAAGTGGTGCGACGATCAGTGAGTGGCTGCCTCATTTACAGGGCGTGGCGGATGACTTGTGCTTCATCAAGTCGATGACGACGGATCAAATCAATCACGCACCCGCGATGACGCAGTTTTTGACCGGTCACCAGCTTCCCGGCCGTCCGAGTATGGGTGCGTGGATCAGCTACGGGCTCGGCAGCGTGAACCGCAACCTGCCGGACTACCTCGTGCTCATCTCGAAGATGCAGCGACCGAGCGATCAACCGCTCTACGATCACTACTGGGGCAGTGGTTTCCTGCCGAGCCGCTATCAAGGCGTGAAACTGCGGAACTCGAAGGACCCGGTTTTGTATCTGACCGATCCCGAAGGCCTGCCGCGTCATCTGCGCCGTGGGATGCTGGATGGGCTGGCGGAGCTGAATCAGATGCGTTTTGAGCAAACGCAGGACCCGGAAATCACCACGCGCATCCGCCAGTATGAAATGGCCTATCGCATGCAGGCCAGCGTGCCGGAGCTGACGGACCTCGGCGATGAGCCGGATCATGTTTTCGAGATGTACGGGCCGGATTCGCGTCGTGCGGGCAGTTACGCGGCGAATTGCATCCTCGCACGGCGGCTGGCGGAGCGTGGGGTGAGGTTCATTCAGCTTTTTCATCCCGATTGGGATCATCACAGCCGTTTGCCGAGCTGGTGTACAGCGCGGTGTCGCGACACCGACCAGCCGAGCGCGGCGCTGATCAAGGATTTGAAGCAACGCGGCCTGCTCGACGAGACGCTCGTGATCTGGGGCGGTGAATTCGGTCGCGGTGTCGCGGGTCAAGGCAAGTGGGACAGCCCGGAGGCGGGTCGGGATCATCATCCGCGCTGCTTTACGATGTGGATGGCCGGTGGCGGCATCAAACCGGGCATGACCTACGGCGCGACGGATGACTTCAGCTACAACGTGGCGGAGAACCCGGTGCACGTGCGCGATTTGCACGCCACGGTGATGCATCAGCTCGGCATTGATCATGAGCGTTTCACCTTTCGGGCGCAGGGTCTCGACTTTCGACTGACGGGCGTGGAGCCGAGTCGGGTGGTGAAGGATGTGCTGGCGTGAGTACCGGGGGACGTTCGTCAGAAAACTGACGTTTTCTGCTACGAGGAGAGCGGCTCTGATGCGTATTTCTCACACTTTCTCCAAATGATTCGACGGTTTGTTGATGAACAGCCAGGCTGTTCGTAGTTCGGGCTTCAGCCCGTTCAAGAGTCTGGAATCACGGCCTGAAGGCCGAACTACAAACATCAACGCCGTCACACGATCTCTGAGCACGTGAAATGCGGCTTCACAAGCTCGCGGCTTTGACGACGGCTTCCGCCACCTCGGCGGGGGTGACTTTGGTCATGCAGTCGTAGTGGCCGAAGGGGCATTGGCGCTCAAAGCAGGGGGCGCAGGGAACTTTGTGCTGGATGACGATGTGTCGATCGCCCAGCGGACCGGTGGCGATGGGACAAGTAGAACCGAAAACGCTCACGGTGGGCACGCCGAGTGCGGCGGCGAGGTGCATGGTGCCGGTGTCGTTGGTAAGGAGAAGGGTGCAGGCTCGCAGTTTGGCGATGAGCTCGGTGAGGCGGGTTTTGCCGACGAGGTTCTCGTGCGGGGCTTGCAGCATTGCGGAGAGTTTTTCGCCCATTTCTTTCTCGCCGGGAGCACCGAAGAGCTGCCAGTGAACCTTGGCGTGTTTAGATGAGATCGAGTTAACCACCTCGGCGAAGCGTTCCATAGGCCAGCGCTTGGCCGGTCCATATTCGGCACCGGCGCAGACGCCGATGCGGATCACGCCGTCATCGGCCAAAACGGGCGGTGGCGCGTCCCAAAGGCCTTCTTGATTCACGTCGGCCCCCATGTGCGCAGCGAGACGCATGTAACGACGGGCGTGATGCTCGATAGGGCCGCCGGGCGGTGGCTCGGGGACGAGCTGATGAAGCATCTTCGAACGCAATGAGCCACGGAAGCCGACGAGGCGCGGAATGCCAGCCAGCCAGAGTTCGAGCGTGCTGCGGGTGGAGTTCGTGCAGAGCACCGCAGCATCGAAATGGATGCCGGTGGCCTTGATGCGCCGAGCGACGGCGAAGACGCCTTCTTTGGCCGGTTTGGCGATGTAGCGGGTGACTTCGGGCATGGAGAGCCAGAGTTCTTCGAGCTTGTCCGGGCCGATGACGGTGATTTGCAAATCCGGGCGGCCGCGTTTGATGGCACGCACCATGGGAAAGGCCATGCAGGCATCGCCGAGCCAATTCGGGCTGCGGATCAGCATGTGGAAAGGTTTCAATTGCTCGACGGTCATGCCTTCCGGCAACACGACGCCGCGCTTGTAAGCCGAGATGAGGATGCCGGGGTTGGCGGTTTTCCATCGGGCATGCACCCAGAACCAGCTCGCGGGTTGTCGGCGGATCAATTGCTCGACGGAAGCATTGATGGCGTTTGTGAGTGCTTCGGCTCCTTCTTGAGCGGAGGTCACGGCAGGGGCCGCGACAAGCTTCCAGCGAGCGGGACCATCATCGTAGATCATCATCGGGACCACGGCGGAATCCGTACGCATGGCCATGAGCGCGGCAATGGGTGTGGTGGAAGACAAGCGGCCAAAGAAGGGGCACCACAGGCCGTGATCGCCCGCATGCTGATCGACGAGCACGCCGACCTGCCCGCCTTCACGGATGAATTTCATCGGGCCATTGAAGCCTTTGGTGCGGTCGAAAAGCACAAAGTTAAGCTTCTGGCGACGGCGGAGCACGAGGTCGTTGAGGAAGGGATTGCGGATGGGCTGGTAGATGGCGCCGGGTTTGTGACCGCGAACATAGGTGGTGGGCACCTGAGTGAGCAGTTCCCAGCAGCTCGCGTGCAGCACGAGGTTCACGATGGGGCGCTTTTCGCGTTCGATGAAGGCTTCGAGCTCGGCGATTCCCTCGCAGCTCACATGCTTCAAAAGGTTCTTTTCGCCCATGAGCGGCATTTTGAGGCCGCAGAGGAAGTTCGCGAAGAGGCTCTTGAAGTGCTCGCGGGCAATGGCACTGCGCTCGGTCTCGCTTTTTTCGCCTTCAAAGGCAATGCGCAGGTTGTTCAGGGCGAGTTTGCGGTAACTCCCGGCGATGGGATACAGCAGCGTGCCGATGAGACGACCGAAATACCAGACGACGACCAGCGGTAACATCGAAAGTACGGCTTCCACGCACCGAAACAGGGCGTAAACCAACCACTGCCCGGTGCGTGTCAGCAAACGGGTTGGTTTCTGCTCGCGGCCCATGGCCTTCTTTATGGCGCGATGCCTTCCACGGTGCAACCAATGATGCGAGATCACCCTCATCACACACGTTTTCCACGCCCGCCCATGCTCAAAACACTCGCCCTCGCCATCCTCGTCCCCAGCCTCGTTTTTGCCGCTCCGCGTGCGGAGCATGTCTTCATCGTGAGCATTGACGGAGCCAAGCCGGCGGTGGTCGCCGAAAGTGAGATGCCCACGCTCAAAAAGATCGCTGCCGAAGGCGCGGTGACGTGGCAGGCGAGCACGATTTTTCCTTCCATCACACTGCCTTCGCACACCTCCATGCTCACGGGCGTGGGACCGGACAAGCATCAGGTGCTCTGGAACGGCTGGACGCCGATCAAGGGCCCCGTGAAGGTGCCCACAGTCTTTTCGCTGCTGCGTGCGGCGGAACCAAAGGCGGTGACGGGTATGTTTGTGGGCAAGGTGAAATTCCGTCACCTGTGGCTGGAGAACACGCTGGATGTGTTCGACTTCGGCGGCCCGCAGACGGCTGCGCCAGTAGCGGGCACGCCAGAGATCGAGAAGGATAAAAAGCCCTCGCAGATGGTGGCCAAGAACGCGGCGGCCTGGATCAAGGCGAACAAGCCCCGGCTGGCCTTCGTGCATTTTGCCGATCCTGATACCGCTGGCCACAAAAGCGGCTGGGGTTCACCGGAGCAGAAAGAGGCCTTCAAAGTGACTGACCAGGCGCTGTGGCAGGTGTGGCAGGCGATCAAAGAGGCGGGCATCGCGGATACCAGCGTGCTCATCGTCAGCGCTGACCATGGCGGCCATGACAAGACACACGGGCTGAACATCCCCGAGGACATGACGATCCCCTGGGTGGCCTGGGGCAAGGGCGTGAAGAAGAACACCACGATCACCGCGCCCGTGACCACCTATGACACGGCTGCCACGGCTCTTTGGCTTCTCGATGTGCCGCTGCCAGCGGAGTTTGATGGCAAACCAGTCACCAGTGCCTTCGAATGAGGATTCGCTTCGCCGCCGCTCTTTTCGCTTTGGCGTCGATCGCTCACGCCGCGCCGAATTTTGTCTTCATCATCGCGGATGACCTCGGCTGGGCGGATGTGGCCTTTCACGGTGGTTCAGCGCCGACACCGAACCTCGACAAGCTGGTGCAAGAAGGCGTCGAGCTCACGCAGCACTATGTGGCCCCGGTTTGCAGTCCCACTCGCACCGGCTTGATGACGGGGAGGTGCTGGAGTCGCTTCAATGTGACCACGCCGCAGAATCCGCGGGCGTTGCGCTGGGATACGGTGACACTGCCGAGGGCACTGAAGAGCGTGGGCTACGACACCTGCCTCACCGGCAAGTGGCACCTCGGCTCGCGGCCCGAATGGGGGCCGAATCACTTTGGTTTTGATCACAGCTACGGCTCGCTGGCGGGCGGTGTGGGACCTTACGATCACCAATACAAGAAGGGCGAGTTTCAGCAAACCTGGCATCGGAATGAAAAACTGCTCACCGAGAGCGGCCACGTAACCGATTTGATCACGAAGGAAGCCTGCGACTGGCTCTCGAAGCGCAGCGAGAAGCCTTTCTTCCTCTATGTGCCCTTCACGGCGGTGCATCTTCCGATCAAAGAACCCGCTGAATGGCTGGCCAAAGTGCCTGCGAGCATCACCAGCGAGGTGGCGCGGCATTATGCGGCCTGCGTGATGCATCTCGATGACAGTGCGGGCCGCCTCGTGGCCACGCTGGAGAAGACGGGCAAACGCAGCGAGACGCTGATTATCTTCACCAGCGACAACGGAGGCAGCACAGCGGAAAACAATGGGCAAACCTACCCGGCCGATGATTATCCCGCTGGCCCTCTTCCGGGGAACAACAAGCCTCTACGCAATGAAAAGGGCACCGTGTATGAAGGCGGCACTCGCGTGCCCTGCATCGTCAACTGGCCTGGCAAGCTCCAACCGGGCACGCACACCGCGCCTGTACAGATCGTGGACTGGATGCCGACGTTTTGTGCTCTCGCTGGCTGCCAGCCAGATCACGATTTGAAGTGGGATGGAGCCAATCTTTGGCCGCAACTGGCTGAAGGAGCCGCGCCGGTGGCTCATCCGATTTACACCGTGGCTCCGGGCTTCAAATCACGCTCGTTTCGCGTGGGTGATCACAAGCTGGTGCTGACCAACAAGGCCGCCATTGAGCTATACGACATCGCGAACGATCCCAACGAGCAAAACGACCTCGCGGTGAAAAAGCCCGAAAAAATCGCTGAGCTTCAAAAAGCACTCGAAGCCTATGCCAAGGCTGACAAGGACGCGGTGGCGGATGATTGAGACCTACTTCAACTCCTCAATCGTGATCGTGAAGCGATGCGGGCTGCCGTGAGTTCCTAAGATGACTTCGTTCTCACCGGTTTTGAGCATGGCGCTAATCTTGCCGGCATCGACGGAGACTTGCTCGCCATTGACGAAGCTGCCGAGCTTGCTGCCGCGATCACGGAGGACGAATGAGCCGTTGTCGAAGTCGATCTCGCAGTGGTTGCGGGAGAGCTGGTAGGGGGCGCTGTCCTCGATGGAAAACTCGTTGCGAGCGAGGGCGTTCACGCCGGTATCAAAGTAGCTGCGGCCGATGCGGAAGGGCAGCTTGGTGATGGTGGCACCGCTCTTCGGATCCGCGCCTACAGCGGTGATGCGCACGCGGAAGACGGGTTCCTTTGTGGAAGAGCGGGTGGGTGGAGCTGGCGTGGGCTGGCCAGAAACCTGGAGGAGTAGATCGGTTTTGCGGATGCGCTCAAACAGTGTGGCGAGGTAAACGTGAAGGCGGCTCGGGTTCTGGAGGAAGTAGGATTCAAAATCCGCCTCCGTGATGCTTTCGACGAGCGTGGCCTCCATGGCCGTGGCGCTGGCGGAGCGAGGGCGATCCATGATCATGCCCATCTCGCCAAAGACCTCGCCAGGGCTGATTTTGCCGAGCACCTGCTTCCCGTGCGGCGTGGTGACGCTGATCTCCACGGCACCGTGGACGAGGTAGTAAGCGTCGTGGGATTTCTCACCTTCTTTGAAGATGATTTGGCCGGGAGTGAAGTGTTCGGAGGGCATGCGAGCGGCGATGGTATGAGGCGGCGGCGAAACGGTCAAGCCTTCCGTTTCATCTTCAACCTTCTCGCACAACGATTCGCCGAATACGAGCAGTGGTGAAGTAGCTGGCAAAGCCGAGCGGCAGGCATTTGGAAATCTCGCCATAGCGGAGGCCGGCCTGGCGTCCTTTGAGGTTCACATTCACAAAGGGGCGCTCGTCGATGGTGATGGTGAGGTTTTCATCCCGCAGCTCGATGCGCACGCGGTACCAGCGGTTGTTTTCAAAGGCAAAGTTACCTCGCGTCATGTTCTCGCTGGCATCAAGGTCGTCGATACTGGAGACGCCGGTGAGTCCGCCGCCCCAGCCGCCCATGATGAAGGTCAAGCCGGAGTCCCGCATGGGAAAGGTGATGCTGCCGAAGAAGTCGCCGCCCTCCGCTCGCATGGCCTCGTATTCGATGATGTAGCGGTCACGCGGCACGCCGAGGCTTTCCCAGGCAGTGAACGTGATGCCCGTCATCGGCGCACCGATGCCGGTCGTGATCTCACCGTCCTTCACGAAGGCTTTTCCTTCGTTTTCCATGCCTGCGGGTTTCCACGCTGCGGCGTGTGAAGCATTGAGGAGATGCCATTCACGTTTCGGCTCCGTTTTGCGGCCACAGTGAGCCAGTACGAGCACGAGGCAGGCGCAGAAAAAAGGGCGGGAGTGAAATCCCGCCCTCCTGAGATGCTTCATCATGCGATTCATCAGCCTTTGATGTCGTAGCAGGAGATGAACTCCTGATCGCGGAGGTAGAGCTTGCCGCCGGAGACGACGGGGTGGACCCAGATCTTGCCCTTGGGATTGCGCTGGGAGGATTTGCCTTCGAGTTCGAAGCTGCTGACCTCTTCCCAGCCTTTATCGCTCACTTTCACGAGGGCCACGGTGCCTTTGTCCTCGGAGAAGCAGATCAAATGGCCGTCGGCGGAGGTCACGGAGCCTTTGCCGATGCCTTTGTCCTGCCAGACGATCTCGCCGGTTTTGAAGTCCTGGCACGTCCAGCCGCCTTTATCGCTGTGGCCGTAGAGTTTGCCATCAATGAGGATCACGCCGCCGTGGTGATTCACCATGTTCGTGTTGGCATACATATCGACCGCGTTGCCGCCGTCGATCTTGATGGATTTGCAGCCGACACCGTAACCAGCAGCCACGTAGATCTGTCCATTGCTATGTATGGAGGTGGGGATGACGGCGGTCTTGCCTGGGAACTCGCTCTTCCAGAGCACTTTGCCCTCTTTGGAAACGCCGAGGATGGTGTTCATGAGGAGCTGCACATACTGGCGCTGGCCGCTGATCTCGGCGGGGATGATGGAGGAATACTGGGCGTTCTCGGTGACATCGGTGGTCTGCCATTTCACAGCTCCACTCTTCACATCGAGCGCGGCGATAGCTCCTTTGGAGCCACCAGGCGTCACGAGGACGAGATCGCCATCCACGAGCGGGGACTCGGTATAGCCCCAGCTTTGCAATTTGCCGCCGAGATCCTTCTGAAGGCTCACGCTCCATTCTTTTTTGCCGCTGGCGGCATCGGCGCAGACGACGTCACCCTGTCCAGCGATGGCGAAGACTTTGCCACCGGCCACGGTGGGCGTGCTGCGGGGGCCATCACCCCAGCCGTTGGTGTAAATCGGGCCGACGGTGAGGTCCCAAAGCTTCTTGCCAGTGGCGGCGTCAAAGCAGAGGAGCTTCTCTTCGGCATCGAAAAGGCCCATCGTGTAAAGTTTGCCGCCCACGACGGCAAAGCCCGCGTAGCCAAGGCCACCCTCTTCGTTCACCCAGGCACGCTTCGGACCTTCCGAAGGCCACTTTTTGAGAAGGCCGGTTTCCGAGGAAATATCATCGCGATTCGGGCCGCGCCATTGGGGCCAATCGCCCGCAGCCGAACTGCCTCCGCTGCTGCCACCGACACCGAGGACGGCCTGATCTTCCTTGCTGAGGCTGGCGACGGGCAAGGAGATGGTGGTGCCGTTTTCACGCTTCAGGGTGACTTTGCCGTTCTGCACACTAACGAGTTCGGCTTTGATTTCATGAGCACCGGAGGCGTCCTTCCAGGTGCGGAGTTCAGCACGGGCGATGCCGGCGGCGGTGAGGAGGGCGAGGAGGAGGAGACTGGCTTTCATAGGATGAGAGTGTGGCGCGGGGAAAACGCTCGCTGAGAAGCGGTTCTTAGAGCGACGAGGCAGGTAGGCTATCAAACTTCATCGGCATCGTGCAATCTCAATCCTCGGCTTCGAAGCAACAGTGAATGAAATTTCACCTCCGGCGGCCCGTTGCACGGTGCCCATCATGACTTTTACCCGCCGACTCCTCCTCAAGATCGCTCCGTTTCTTTTCGTCCGTGGCTCCGCGAGCGCCGCGGATGCTCCGCAGCCTTTTGGTAGCGAGTTTCCGAACCTCGAATCGCTTACGACGGGCGAGTGGTGGACGAAAAATGCCGCAGCAGCAGCGCAAAACGAGAAAAAGAAGGCGAAGGGCAAAGGCAAGGCTGGTGGTGGTGCCACGCCACCGCCGTCGATGAATGTGCCGCGTGACGAAGTGGTGTGCTTTGCGTATTACACGCAGCAAAACGGCGTGCTGAAGGTGAGTGCGCAGCTTTTCCCGCTGAAGCCGGGCGAGGAGCGTGTGGCGCGGCTTGAAGTGCAGCGTGATGGCGAGTGGAAGGAGCTCGCGAAGGGAGAGGTGTACTATCCCGGCTGGGATGCGCATTTCCGCGTGGAGGGCTGGGATGGCTCGAAGAATGTGGCCTACCGCGTGCGCCACGGTGAGAAAGCCATGTTTGAAGGCCTGATCCGTCGTGATCCGGTGGAGAAGAACCAGATCGTGATCGCGAACATGAGCTGCAACTCCAGCCGCACGATCGGGCCGCGCACGGAGATCATCGAGAACCTGCGGGCTCAGGACCCGGACGTACTGTTTTTCGGCGGTGACCAGACGTATCGTCACACGGAGCACACGGCGGGCTGGATCGAGTTTGGCCTGCAATTCCGCGACATCATCCGTGACCGCCCGACGGTGTGCATTCCGGATGACCACGACGTGGGTCACGGCAATCTCTGGGGCGAGGCGGGTGGCCAGTCCCACATTGAAGGCGATGCGGACGGCGGTTATCGTTACCCCGTGGCCTATGTGAACCAGGTGCAGAGGCAGCAAAGCTGGCACTTGCCGGATGGATGGGATCCAATGCCGGTGGATCGCGACATCAGCGTGTATTTCACGCGCATGATCGTCGGCGGCATCGACTTCGCGATTTTGGAGGACCGGAAGTTCAAAACCGGTCCCGCTGGCACCATCCCGCAGATGGGACCGCGCCCGGATCACATCAACGATCCCTCCTACGACCCGAAAAGCATCGATTTGCCCGGTTTGGAGCTGTTGGGAAAACGACAGGAAAAATTCCTCCACGACTGGTCACAGGATTACAGCGGCGGCGCGGAGCTCAAATGCGTGCTCTCGGCCACCGCCTTCTGCGGAGCCGTCCACATGCATGGCGGACGTGACAAGCGCTTGTTGGCAGATCTTGATTGCAATGGCTGGCCACAAGCGGGTCGAAATCGTGCGCTGGTGGAGATTCGCCGTGCCTGGGCCCCCCATCTCTGTGGCGATCAACATCTCGCCGTCGTCGTGCAGCATGGCATCGAGGAGTTCCGCGACGGGCCGTTCAGTTTCACCAGTCCGGCCATTGTTAACACGATCTACGGCCGCTGGTGGCATCCGCTCGATGAAAAGCCCGGCCCCAATCCCGTGCCGAACAGCCCGCTGCCATGGACCGGCGACTTCAAAGACGGCCTCGGCAATCCAATCAGCATGCTCGCCTACGCGAACCCCGAGGACATCCAGGACGAGAAACAACGCGCCGATGGCTACGGCCTCATCCGCTTCGACAAAACGACGCGCAAAATCACCTTCGAATGCTGGCCGCGCTTCTCGAAGGTTGCTGATGGCGATCAAGCCCAGTTCCCCGGCTGGCCCATTACGATTACTCAAGACTCAAATGATGGCCGCAAGGTTCACGGGCACCTTCCCGCACAGCTTTTTGAAGGTGTGACTGATCCCGTGGTGCAGGTGATCGCAGAGGCCACGGGCGAGATTTTATACACCGTGCGTGTCCAAGGCGGGAGTTTCAAACCTCGCGTCTATGCGCCGGGCAAGTACACGATCAAAATGGGCCGCGAGAAGCCGGACACGGTGATCGCGAGCGGCATCCAAGTGTAGCTTAGCGTGTCCCACACACCGCACAGTCTTCCCGCTTTGGCAGGCGGACTTTGCGGAACTGTATGGTGTCGAGATTCATCGAGAGGAGCTGACCCTGAAGCGTGGTGCCGATTCCGGTGAGGAGCTTGATGACCTCCATCGCGCCGATGCAGGCGGCGGTGCCGGAGACGGCACCGAAGACGGGGAACTGGCGTTTCCACGTCGGCGGCACTTCGGGGATGTAGCAGGCGAGGCAGCCCGTTTTGCCCGGCACAAAGGTGGTGACGCTGGCCTCCAGCGTGTGCATCGCGCATTCGACCATCGGTTTTCCAGCGCGGAAGGAGGCCGCGTTTAAGGCGAGGCGCTCTTGAAACATCGGCGCGGCATCGACGACGATGTCGGCCTGCGCCACGAGGGCATCGGCATTGGCTTCGCTGATGTTTTCGGGCACGCCGATGATGTCGCAGCGCGGATTGAGGTCCTTCAAACGTCGCACGATGGAGTCGATGCGAGGTTTGCCGATGTGATCGTGAGTTTGCAGGAGCTGGCGGTTGAGGTCGGAGGGCTGCAAGACACCGCCGTGGGCGAGGATGAGCTGGCCGATGCCAGCGGCGGCGAGTTCGAGCGCGACGAGTCCGCCGAGCCCGCCGACACGGGAGACGAGCACGCGGGCGTTTTTGAGCTTGAGCTGGCCTTCCTCGCCCATGCCGGGCACCCACATCTGCCATTCGTAGATGGCGCGTTCTTCAGCGGTGAGGGACATCAGCGTTTTAAGGTGTGCAGGATGTTCGTCATGAGGCCGCCGGGCCTTTCATTGGGCGGCTCGCTCTTTTGCATCGCGGTGGTGATGATGCGCTCGGCATGCGTCACAGGCAGCGAATAGTGCCCGTCGTGCTCTGAAAAACGGGCGGTGGCATGTGGGATGAGGGAGGCGAGACGCTGGGTGTAGGTCCAGTCGATGTTTCGGTCCTGTTTGCCATGCCAGAAGTGAATCGGCACGGTAATGCGGCTAACCTCGAAACCCCATTCGCTGAGATAGATGTCCGCGTCGGCGATGACATCGGCAGCCGGGCGTTCCAGAGCACCGAGCGTGGCCTCGCAGACGACTTGGAAGACCGTCGGATCGCTCAAAACGCGGCGATCCTCCGCACCGAGCATTTTGAGCAAAACGCGATGCACGAAGCAGCCGGGCTTCATGCGGGCGATGACAGCGCCGAGCTTCAAGATGCCGCCGAGCACGGTGGGGAGCAGTTTGCGGAGTTGGATGAGCAGGCGGTAGATCCAGAACATCTCGCGATCACCGAGAAACTTCAGCGGCGGTGCGCCGCAGATGATGGAGGCAGAGAGAAGCCGCTTCGGCATCAGCAGAGCGCTCGCGAGCACATACGGCCCGCCGCCGGACCAGGCGATGACATGCCAGTTATCCGCGCCCACATGCGCGGCGAGTTCCGTGAGCGTCTGCTGCCAGTCCGCGAGTGTGCGGCCGGGCTGCGGATCGGATAGGCCGATGCCGGGACGATCCGGGCAGATGAGGCGCATGCCATGTTTATTGCACAGCTCATCAAAGAGGCATCCCTGAAGCCGCGAGGAAGGCCAGCCGTGGAAGTAAAACGCCACCTCGCCACGCGGGTCACCGTACTCGGCATAGCCAAGCCGGAGGCCGTTGGAGAGGGTGATGACATGATCCATGCGCGTGAGGCGGGAGAAAGGAGCCGCAGAGGCGCTTGTCAACGCTGCGGCGCGGCCAGATCACGCTCACCTAGCAGTTTGGAACCATGCGGAACACCGCGGGCCAGACGCAGGCCGAATTGCTTCACCGCGTGCTCTTGCAGGTGAGCCATGGCTTCATCGATGGAATCCGTCCATTTGATCAAATCGAGGTCCTCGGGGCTGATGGTGCCGCCGGCGAGCATCGCATCGATGAACTTCCGCATCTCTCCCCAGAACTCGGAGCCCATGACGACGATCGGGAAGTTCCGGATCTTCTTCGTCTGGATGAGTGTGAGTGCCTCAAACATCTCGTCCAGCGTGCCAAAGCCGCCGGGCATGATGATAAAGCCGTAGCTGTATTTGATGAGCAGCGTCTTGCGGACGAAAAAGTAGTCCAACGTGACCGAGCGGTCGAGGTAGGGGTTGTGATGCTGCTCGAAGGGAAGCTTGATATTGAGGCCCACGCTGCGGCCTTGCACATCCTTCGCGCCTCGGTTCGCGGCCTCCATGATGCCGGGACCGCCGCCGGTGAGCACGGTGAAGCCCATCTTCGAGATGGCCGCGCCGACTTCGCGGGCGAGTCGGTAGTATTTGTGATTCTCATCGAAACGGGCGGAACCGAAAACGGTGACGCAGGGGCCGACGAAATGCAGAGTGCGGAAGCCTTTCAAAAAGTCGCGAACGACGCCCATGAGCAGCGAGAACTCACGGCGGCGCGGGTTGGGTCCGCGCAGCAGCACGCGGTCCACGAGCTGTGAGGTAAAGGCTTCGTCATCATGCACTTCCTTGGGAGTGGCCGGAGTCACATTGGTGCCGGTGAGCGAGGTGGAAGGTTCTTCCTCGCGGTCGCGTAGGTCGGGAGATTTCATGGTCGGGTAGTTTCACCTGCTCTGATTGCGAGCGCAGGTGATTTGTTCATGGGAAATGCTGAGGCAAGCAGGACGGGATTGACCAGATGGATGTGATTTACATCAGCGTGCCCTTATCCACCTCACCTGCCTTGTAGCGATCCTGATATTTATGCCAGCGGAAGGGCATAGCTAGCTGGGCGCGGAAGGTCTTCGGCATGGCGGATTTGATGCCGATGATGTCGGGACGATGCCGCGTGGGATCGAGGTAGAAGGAGCGGAAGATGAGGTCCCAGAGCATGAGGTTCTCGCCAAAGTTCTTATCGCCTTCACGGAGGTCGGTGCTGTGATGCCAGCGATGAAGCTCCGGTGTATTGAAGAGGTAGTTCAGCCAGCCGAATTTCATCTGGATGTTGCAGTGCGTGAGGAAACCGATGTAGGCGGTGATGGCCCCGAAATACTGCACGACATCGTTCGGCGTGCCGGCGAGCCAGAGCAGCGGTCCGCTGAAGATCATGCTCTTGAGCGTGTCGATGATGTGAAAGCGGCCGGTGTTGAAGAACCACAGCTTTTTGACGCTGTGATGCACGGCATGGAAGTGCCACAGTGGCATCCAGGTATGTGCCACACGATGCGCCCAGTAGAGGCCAAACTCCGCCACCACCAGCGCCAGCACGACCTGCCCCCACATGGGCCAGTGATTCGGCCAAAGGCCTTTCCCCTGATCTCCACCCACCGTGCTGACAAGGCCGTAGTAGGCCAGCATCATGATGGTGAGCTGCACGAAGGTTTTGGTGAAGACCGTGTGCGCCAGATCCGGCACCATCTGGCCGTCATTTTTCAACCACTCAAGCTCATGCGGGCGCAGGCGTTCGAGAAGGAACAACACACCAGCAAAGCTGAAGTAGGTGAGATTAAAGGCCAGCTTCCCCTGCCCTGCGCTGATGCCGATGTGGGTGGGAATGAGCGCCGCGATGATGAGCAGGGGCCAGAGAAGGTAATCAAGGATCGTGTTGAGCGTGCGCATGTGGGAGGCGGCCCATCTGTGGCGAGAATCCGGCGCGTGACAAAACCTTGGCCGGAAAATATTTACCCTAAGTCCTGCGATTCTTGCGCTCAGCGGGTTTGCGGCATCTCCTGCAACAGCCATTCCGATAGCGTGGCAAAGAGCGGAAAGTCCGTGGTGAAGATGGTGGCGTGGCCTGCACCGGGCACGGGCACCCAGCGACGGCTTTTGGCGGTGGTGAGGGCTTCGTGAAGTCGCTGACCGCATTCAGGAGGAATGAAGGAATCGGCGGTGCCGTGGGCGATAAGCACGGGGCAGCTCACTTTCGAGGCCAGGAGCTGAGAATTGGCGGCGGAAGGCATTTGGCCGGTTTCGAGGGCGAAACGAGTTTCAGCTCCGAAAGCCAGCAACGGTCCGAAAACCGGCCCCGCGAGCTTTTCGGCCTGCGTTTCGACCACCGAGGCAAGGTCATCGAAGGTGCAGAGAAGCACGAGCGCCTTCCACGGGGCATCCGGCAAGGTGGCCGCACGCATGGCGATGGCTCCGCCCATCGAAATGCCGAGCAGCGAGGCGTTTTCGAGACTGAAACCAAACTTCGCCGCCGCCTCGCGGGCCACTTTGGCAGGCAGGGCGCTTTCGGTGATGCCGTAGCCAGCGACCTCCAGCGGATGATCGCCATGGCCGGGGAGATCAGGAATGATGCAGCGAAAACCGGCCGCACAGAATCGCTCCGCCACGAAGAGCATGTCCTCCTTACGCATGCGCCGGCCATGCACGAGCACCAGCACGCGGCCGCACTCGCCCGGGCGTGGCAGCGGCGCATGACGAGCGGTGAGTTGGGCACGCACGAGGCGACCACGTTTGCCCAGCGTGCCCGCTGGCTCGCAAACAACCACCGGCGTGCCGTCGAATGCGATGAACGGCTTCAACCGCATGCCAAAAGAATCTGGGTGGGCGAGCATCTCGCGATGGTGCGACTGGAGCGAACGTCTCGCCGGGCGAATGACCTCCCCGCCGAGCCACATGCCGGTGCCGGTGGTGCCAAGAAGAATGAGCAGTGTGAGTATCGAGAGCCAACAAAGGAGGCGTTTCATGCCGCCAAGCTGCTTGAGAAGCCCCGCGAGGCCAGAAACGAAGGGTGAATTGGCAGTGAAGCAAGTGTGAAGACTTCAGCCGGCTTGACGACGGACATCAAAAAGGCAACATGTCCGACATGACAGCCGCTTCCACCACCTCCGATTTTACCGTTCGTGATCTCAACCGCCAGCTCGCCCGCGTGCTGGAGGCTTGTGACCGCCTGGGCATCATTCGCATCCGCAGCCGGAAAGGACGCACCTATGAACTCAGGCCGCAGCCGGACCCAAAGGATGAAAAGCCGGGATACCCTGACTTTGCGGCCCGAAGAAAAGCGATGGGCATGCCCAAGATGACGCGGCAGCAGAGCGAAATGCTTGATAAACTCATCGCCGGCGAATGAACATCTACGCAGACACCAATTTCATCACCCGGCTCTATCTTGAGCGCCCGGAAACCAACGTGGCAGAAACTCGGATGCGTGATGAGCAGCCTTGCCTGCCGGTCACATGGCTGCTTCGGCTTGAAACCATCAATTCGTTCGAGCAAGCAGTGCTCACCGGCTTCGGAGAGTCCCAAACCCGCATCAGCGTGAATCTCGCCGCCGCGTGCCAACAGCAGTTCCGAGACGATCTTCGTCATGGCATTGTCATGAAACGCGTGGAGGTGCGGCAGGCTGAGCTGGAGCGCTTGTTTGAGGAAATCTCCCTGCGTTACACGGCGAAGCACGGCTTCCGCACCTATGACATCCTGCATGTAGCCTCAGCCTTGCTGCTCAAATCCAGGTCGTTTTGGAGTTTTGACAAGCGGGCCTGCAAGCTGGCGAAGCTCGAAGGATTGAAACTCATTTGAGGCTTGCCCTGCCGATGCATGTCGGCACTCTCGCGGCCTCATGTCTGCCCCTGCTTTTGTTTCTGACGTTGGAAACGTCCTCATCGATTTTGATTTCGCGCCTGCCGCCCGGCGGTTGGCGAAGAAGTGCCCATATCCGGCGGAGACGGTGCTCACGCTTTTTGAAGGCATCAAAGGCCCGTATGAAGACGGGCGCATCGACGATGAAGAATTCGTTCGCGAGAGCATTCGGCTGACCGGCTTCACCGGCACGGCGGAGGAGTTCATCGCCATCTGGTGCGAGATTTTCACCGAAAACCTGCCGATGAAGGCCTCGCTGGCCACCATTGCGGGCAAGGTGCCGATGTACCTGCTCTCCAACACCAGCGGCCTGCACAAAGACTACTTCTGGCGCACCTACGGCATCTTTGAGCCGTTCAATGACGGCGTGTATTCGCATGAGGCACGATGCTCAAAGCCGGGTGAGGCGATCTTCCAGCACACCATCGAGAAATTCGACCTCGATCCGGCCCGGACCTTCTATGTCGATGACCTTCTGCCGAACATCGAAACGGCCGCTCGGCTGGGTTTTCGGACATTTCACTACAGCTTTGCGAAGCACCCGGAATTCGAGGCGGCTTTGACGGAATGGCGGACGGAACAGGGCATTGGTTGACGCCTCCCCTTCCCCGTCCTAACGGTCCTTCAAACCCATGAAATGCGACGTTTGCGAAGCGGAGGCCACGGTCTTCCTCACCCAGATCATCAACGGTCAAATGACCACCGTGAACCTGTGCGAAGGATGCTCGAAATCCAAAGGTGTGACGGAAGAGACCGGCTTCGGGCTGGCCGAGGCCTTTGTGGGCGCAGCCCCGCGTGCGGTGGAGTCCTCGCCAGATCTCGCCTGCCCTTCCTGCGGCTTCACGGCGGCACAGTTGAAGAAAATCGGCCGCATGGGCTGCCCGGAATGCTACGACACCTTCCGCGAAGGCATTGAAGGCCTGCTCCGTGGCATGCACAAAGGCACCCGCCATGTGGGAAAGCGCCCCAGCGCCATCATCACCGCCGCGCCATCGCCCAAACCACGCCGCAGCAGCGTCCCCGCCCCGGCTCCTGCGCCCGCGATGACTTCGACGATCACCACCCCGGCCATCACGCTCAAAGAAGACACGCCCGCCCCGATGCCGCCGGACATCAACAAGCTCCGCGCCGAGCTGGACCTCGCCGTCAAAGAGGAGCGCTACGAAGACGCAGCCACCATCAAGGCGGAGATCGACCGCCAGACCAAAGACACGGCGGCGAAATAACCCCTCCGCTTCCCCGCTCCCCATCATGATGCGTTTTTCCACCCTCATCAAAAACCCTGCCGATTGGATGAAGGGCAGTGGACCACACTCGGAGATCGTCATGACCTCCCGCGTGCGCCTCGCCCGGAATCTGCGCGGCTTCCCCTTCCCCGGCTTTTCGCAGGAGCATCAACGCATCGAGCTGCTGAAGGCGGCTCGTCCCGTCGTTGAGGAACTGCCGGAGATGCGAGATGGTTACAGCGTCGATTACACGGAGCTGAGTAAAATCCGCAAACAGGTGCTGGTGGAGCGCCACCTCGTCAGCCGCGAGCATGCGGCCCGCACCACGGGCTGCGCGGTGGTGATAGATCGCCGGCAAGGCATCTCCGTCATGATCAATGAGGAGGACCACTTCCGCCTCCAGGGCATCCGCCCCGGCCTAAACCTCCGCGGAGCCTATGAACTCGTCGATCGCATTGATACAGAGATGGATGCCGCCCTGCCGTATGCCTTTGATGGCAAGCTCGGCTATCTCACCGCCTGCCCCACGAATCTCGGCACCGGCATGCGGGCCTCCGTGATGCTGCATTTGCCCGGCCTCGTGCTGCTCGATCAGATCAATCCGGTGATCAAAGCCGTGGGTAAGATCGGCCTGGCCGTGCGCGGCCTATATGGCGAGGGCACCGAAGCGCTCGGCAATCTCTTCCAGATCTCCAACCAGCACACGCTGGGTGAAGCGGAGCCGGAGATCATCACGCAGATCGAAAAAGTCATCGAAGGGGTGATCCGCAGTGAGCAGACGGCTCGTGCGAAGCTCCTCGAAGACCACCACACCATGCTCAGTGATCAGGTGGGCCGTGCCTACGCCATCCTGCGCTATGCGCATGTGCTTACCTCCAAAGAAGCGCTGAATTTGCTCTCCCTGCTGCGCCTCGGTGCGGATCTTGACATCATCACGAACTGCGACCGCAGCCTGCTCGACCTGCTTCTTCTCGAAATCCAGCCTGCTCATCTCCAGCTCGGTGCGGAGCGTGAGCTCTCCCCCGAGGAGCGTGATGTGGCGCGTGCCGAAATCACCCGCTCGCGGCTTCAGGGCATCCAGGGACCGCCGGATGTTCCCGCCTCGCCTTCGGCGAACTAAATCATGAGATCGCTCGCCCTCTGCCTCGTGCTGCTCGTCGGCGCTCAAGCGGCGGAGGATGAAGCTGCTTTGAAAACCATCACCCGGGCCATCCGCGAGGGCGATCAGGAATTCCTCGCCGGTTTGCAGCAGCAGCATGGGCCCAAGGCCGCGCGACTCGTGCTCGAGGCTGTTTCGAGCAAACGAGTCGGCGGTGGCATCAAGGCCCGCCTCGCTGAAATCGTGACCGGATGGCCCAACGACGCTCTCGGCAGGCAGGAACTCGTCACCTGGCTAGCCAAGCATCCGAACTGCGAGGACGACGCGGTGCTCTTCTTCGCCGAAATCCATCCACCGGAGGCTAAGAGTTGGTTTTGGAGCCAAATCGAGGCCGCCAAAGGCGAACCCGCCAAGCTGCGAAATCCCCAACGAATCGCGATGGCCGTTCGAGGCCTCGGTTTTTTCGAGGACAATCCCGAACTCGTCGTCACGCGGATTGTATCCATGCTCGCGGCGGACTTTCCACATGTCATCCGGGCTTGCGCGGCGGATGCACTCGGCGGCATGCGGCATGCCCGAGCTATCGAGGCACTGATTTTGCAAGTCGAAGATGCCGCCATCGGCTCACGAGTCGTTCGCAGCCTTTACCGGCTCACCGGGCAGCACTTTGAATACGAACTCGCCAAACGCTGGCAGGAATGGTGGCAGTCAAACAAGGCCAGCGTCGCATTCAAAATGCACACCGAGGCTGAGTTCGACGAGTTCCTGAAGCTCCAAGCCCTCGTGAAGCCGGTGGACGATACCATGATCGACATGGAAACCTTTTACGGCGTGAAGGTGGATGGCAACGGCCTGCTCTTCATCCTCGATGTCAGCGGCAGCATGACCATCGGCGGTCGCATCAACAAGCTGCGGGCGCAGATGGGAAACATCCTCCTCGTGCTCGAAGGCCGCCCGACACGCCTTCGCCATGGCATCCTCACCTTCAGCGATGGCGTCGAGTCCTGCTACCCGCGTGGCATTGCCACCAACGAGCCGGAAAACCGCAACAAGGCCGCGAAATTCATCGACCGGATCGATGCCGATGGCGGCACCTCCATGGTCTCCGCGCTGCGCCACGCCGCAGAAAAGGTGCTGCCGGATGCCAATCTCGACACCATCTACCTCCTCAGCAATGGCTCCCCCACCGATGGCAGCGATCAAATGGTGCTCGATGCCGCCCGCCTCATCCATCAGCGCTTTCAATGCCGCATCCACACCATCGCCATCGGCGAGGACGAACCGGCCGCGTTTGGCGAAAAGACACTCATGGAGCAGGTCGCGGTGCTCACCGGTGGCACCTTCACCCGCGTGCGAGACGTGGAAGATGGGAATTAAAGTAGGCTCGTTCGCCAGAGACTGTGTCAAAACAGCTTCAAGCAGTTTTCAGCGGTGGGTGGGCGGAGAGTTTTTCGGTGTGGGCTGCATCCGTAATGCCCTCACCAGTTCCGACATGGACTCTCT